>JBKOYZ010000192.1:0-11303 GCA_046725655.1 Actinomycetota bacterium
GTCCGCCATCTGCTGCGCGCCAAGGATCTCGCCGACGGCCACTACTTCGAGCCGCTCGGCGTCGACGACCTTGCCCGCGCGGCCGGCCTCTCGCGCGCACACTTCAGCCGGGAATTCCGGCGCGCGTTCGGCGAGCCTCCGCACTCGTACCTGCTCACCCGGCGCCTCGAGCGCGCCGCCGCCCTGCTCCGCACCACGAATCGCTCGGTCGCGGACATCTGCTTCGCCGTCGGCTTGCAGAGCGTCGGCTCCTTCACCAGCAGCTTCACCCGCACGTACGGCATGTCGCCGACGGCCTACCGCGCGAAGTTCCCGCCGGCCTCCGCGTCGGCGCGGATCCCGACCTGCGTGCTGCGCACCTACGCGCGGCCGCAACGCAGCACGTTTCGAGAAGACACACACGCGGCGCAGCCCTAGCATCCGCCCGCGACCGTTCACTCGAACCGGGAGGACAGATGATCAAGCTCTCCAACACGCAGCTCTGGGTGCACGACCAGGACGAGGCGCTCGCTTTCTACACCGACAAGCTCGGCTTCGAGGTGCGCAACGACGTCACGCTTCCCGAGCTGGGCAACTTCCGCTGGCTGACGGTCGGACCGCGCGATCAGCCCGATATCGCAGTCGTGCTGATGGCGATCCCTGGCCCGCCGGTGATGGACGCCGAAACCGCGGAGGAGGTCAAGACGCTCATGGCGAAGGGGTTCGCAGGGACGATCTTCCTCACGACCGACGACTGCCAGGCCGCCTACGAGGAGCTCAAGGGCCGCGGCGTCGAGTTCGTCGAGGAGCCCGAGGAGCGCCCCTACGGGATCGACTCGGCTTTCCGCGACCCGTCGGGCAACCACATCCGGCTGACGCAGGTCCGCGAGCTGGCGGCGGTCTAGGTTCCTGCAAGCGGCGCCGGGCACGCGTGCATGCCCGGCGCCGTCAACTCAAGCGTTCCTGGCCGGCGCGTACGTCGCGAGCATCGCGCCCGTCGCGGCCAGCTCGTGGTCGACCAGGCGCAGCGGCCTGTCCACGCCGTCCTCGCGGAAGAAGCGCTTGCCGCCGCCAAGTGTGACCGGATCGATCATCAGCCGGAACTCGTCGACCAGGTCGTGCTCGATCAACGTCTGGACGAGCTGGGTGCTGCCGATCACGTGCAGGTCGGCACCGTCCTCCTGCTTCAGCGCGGCCACGGCCTCGGCGACGTCTCCCTCGAGCACCGCCGAGTTCTGCCACTCGAGCGGCCCGCTGAGGGTCCTGGAGGCCACGTACTTCGGCTTCGTGTTCAGAGGCTCGGCCACGACCTGCGCCTCCTCGGGTGCGCTCGGCCAGTAGCCGGCGAAGATCTCGTACGTGCGGCGGCCCAGCACGAAGCCGCCCGCCTCGACGATGCTCGCGAGCACCCACTTCTGCGCGCGCTCGTCCTCCTGCGCGCGCTCGTCCTCCATGTAGCCCATGTGCCAGCCGCCGTGCTCGAAGCCGCCGTCGGTGTCTTCGTCTGCGCCCCCGGGCGCCTGCGCGACGCCGTCGAGGCTCATGAACTCGTTCACGATCAACTTCCGCATCTCGGTCTCCTTCGTCGCTGGATCGTTGCGTCAGTACGGACCGAACGACGCCGCGGAACTGATCGATGCCGCCGAGCTCCGTGTGGCCGGGCCTACTTGCGCAAGCGGAGGCGCGACCGCAGTTTCTTCGTGCGGCTTTGATTTCTCCGGCGACGCACGGTCTCGCCGACGCCGAGCAGCAAGCCTGCGCTTCCCGCCGCTGCCGCGCCCTGGGCGATGCGCTTCTTCTTTCCCGCCGCCGGCGTTTCCTTGGTTTTGTCACCCATGTCTCAATCGTTCTCCTTATCGTCGGACGATCGCGCCTCGCGAGGCCTGTCCCTCGCCTCCCCGCATCGACGGATCACAGCCGCGCGGGGAACGTCACCGCTACCGTCGTGCGCGCGCAATGGCTCTCTCGAGCTGGGCCTTGTTCATCCGCGAGCGCCCCTCGATCTTGAGCCGCTTCGCGGTCGCGTAGAGCTGCTCCTTCGTGCGCCCGCCGCCGCTTCCGGACCTCGAGCTGCTGCTGCGCGCGCGCGAGCGCGCGCCTGAGCTCGAGCGTGGCCGCGTTGTCGAGCGTGAGCGGGACGTCGAGCTCCGGGATCGCGACTTGGCGCTGCCGACGGCCCGCGACGCGCTCGAGCTCGAGCGGCTGCCCGACCTACTCGAACCACCTGAGCGGCTGCTCGTCTTCCCGCCGGTCGAGCGGCTGCTTGTGCTCCGGCCGGCCTGTTGTTCGGCCATGGAACCCTCCTCGTCAGGTCATGTTCCTCTCTGGCTGCCCAACTTCGAGACCTCAAAACCCTCCGCATTTGAGCGTTATCGATCGGACAGACTCGACCGGGGCTTTTCACTCGCAGGCAGACGGCCACAAGGCGAAATGAACGAGCATTGGCAACCGAGATGCTGAGCGACGCGAACGCCGAAAAGGCGAAGCGCGCCATGGACGCGATGCTGCAGACGGCGGCGACCGGTGCGAGTTAGGCTGTTGTCGTGGCCGAGAACGAGCCCGCAACGACCGCAGACGCGACGCCCGAGGCGGCGCCGGCAGCGCCCGAAGAGGAGACCGCTTTCCTCAAGGTGCGCGACCGGGTCCCTGCGGAGCTCCGCAACGTCTCCTTCCCGGTCTCGATGCGCGGCTACGACCGCGCAGCCGTCGAGGCCTACGTCCAGCGGGTCAACCGCGTGATCGCAGAGCTCGAAGTGAGCCGTTCGCCGCAGGCGGCGATCAGGCACGCGCTCGACCGCGTGGGCGAGCAGACCGTCGCCATCCTCCGGGAGGCGAGAGAGTCGGCCGAGAGAATCGCGGCGGCCGCTCGCGACGACGCCGACCAGACCATCCAGGAGGCGAAGGCAGAGGCCGCAGATCTCGTCGTCAACGCCAGCGCAGACGCCGAGCAGGAGAGGGCGGCGGCGAAGCAGACGCTCGCGGACGCGCAGGCGGAGGCGAACGAGCTCGTCTCGCAGGCCCGCGCCGAGGCCGAAGGGATCCTGGCCGATGCGCGCGGCGAGGCAGAGCGGCGGCAGCAGCAGACGGACGACGAGATCGAGGCGCGTCAGGCGAAAGCCGAGGCGCGCCTGCGAGAGCTCGAATCGGACGCGCACGCCGTCTCGGCCGAGCGGGACGCGCTCGTGGAGCAGCTCCACTCGATCGGCAGCCGGCTACACGAAGTCGCCAACTCGGCGGGCGCCCAGGCGCCGACGGGGCCGGACACGACTCCGGCAGAGGAGTCGCCGGCGGGAACCGAGACCGAAGCCGACGACACGATCATCGTCGAGCCGCGGCACTAGCTCGGGGTTCGCATCCGGCATACGCTTCCGCCGTGGCCACGCCGCGCCAGAAGCACCTCGTCCTCATCCTCGTCCGCGAGTTTGCGTCGAACCTCGCAACGCCGACGCTGATCGCCGACGACGAAGGCCGAGTCGTCTACTACAACGAGGCGGCGGCTGACGTCATCGGCAAGACGTTCGCCGAGATAGGCGAGGTGCCGCTCGACGAGTTCGTGTCCAGCTTCGCCCCGCGAACGCCCGATTCGGAGCCGGTCGCTCACGACCGGCGGCCGACGAGGATCGCAATGGACCAGCGGCGCGCCGCTCACGAGCGCGTCCGAATCACCAGTCGCGACGGCGTCGAGCGTGACGTCGCCGTAACCGCGTTTCCGTTGTTCGCCCATGCGGATGAGTTCGTCGGCATCGTCGCGATCTTCTGGCGGGAAACGGGGTAAGGCGCGGATGCGCCTGACGATCTGGGGCTGCCGGGGTTCGATCCCGACGCCCGGGCCCGAGACAGTCCGCTACGGCGGCAACACGTCGTGCGTCGAGGTATCGCTCGACAGCGACGCCGTTCTCGTGCTCGACGCCGGCACCGGCGCGAGGGAGCTCGGCTTCGAGCTCCTGGACCGGGGCACGCGACGGATCCACCTGCTGCTGACCCATCTGCACCTCGACCACCTCGAAGGCCTCCGCTTCTTCGGCCCTATGTGGGACGAACGCGTGGCGCTGGACATCTGGGGACCGCCGTCCCCGGTGCTGAGCCTTCGCGAGCGCATCTCGCGCTCGTTCTCGCCGCCGCTCTTTCCCCTCGACCTTCAGGACGTCCCGGCCCGGGTCACGTTCCACGACATCCCGCGGCGGCCATGGACGCTCGAAGGCACATCTCTCGCCGCCGACCTCGTCGTCCACCCGGGGCCGACGGTCGGTATCCGGGTCGAGACACCTCAGGCGAGCTTCGCCTACGTGCCGGATCACGAGCCTGCGCTCGCAGGACCGATTGCCGGCAAGTCGACCGACTGGCTCTCTGGAGCGTCGATCGCCGCCGGGGTCGACCTGCTCTTCCACGACTCCCAGTACTTCGAGGACGAGTACGAAGACCGGATCGGCTGGGGCCACTCGAGCGTCGCCGACACGGTCGCGTTCTCGCAGGCCGTGAACGCGCAGCGCCTCCTTCTCTTCCATCACGAGCCTCGCCATTCCGACGAGTCGCTGGAGACGCTCGAGGCTCGCGCGCAGTCGCTCGCCGGGCGGAACGGCCTCCAGCCGATGCTGGCGCGCGAGGGGATGGTGCTGGAGCTGTCGTAGCGCGCGGGCCTGCGCGCGTCCGGGGCGCTGCTGCTACGTGCTCTCACCGAGGCGCTCGGCGAGCAGCTTTGACTCGGCTATGTGCTCGGGTCGCCGCCGCTGATTTCGATCCGTCTCCCCTGAGAGCGTTCGGTCTTCGGGACGCGGACGGTGAGCACGCCGTCGTTGAGGCTCGCCTCGATTCGCTCGGGGTCGACCTCGGGCGGAAATGCGGAGCGGTACTCGTAGCGGCCGCTCATCCGCGCCTGCCGGCGCACCATGCCTTCCCGCTCGCGCGCGCGTACTTCGCCCGAGATCCGCAGCTCGTTGGCGTCGACCTCGACCCGGACGTCCTCCCGTTTCACCCCCGGTAGATCGGCCTCGAAGATGTACGCGTTGTCCGTCTCCTCGACGTCGACGAGCGGCGACCAGCCCGCGCCTGCGGACTCGGGCAGCCCGGCGATGCTTCGCTCGAGGAGCCGCGACATGCGCCCGCGGATGTCCTCGAGCTCGCGGAATGGGTCCCAGCGGCGGAACGTCGTCCGACCGCGGCGCTCGGGCATCGACATTCTCTGCATCCGCTACCCGGCCGCTCTGCCGTCAAACGGTTCTCGGGGTCTCGACAAGAAGGCGGCCCTGTCTATCGCTCACCTCGGCCCCCAGCGCTGCGCACGCACTGCGGAACCGCGTCCGAATCCAGTCGGCTGCCGCGCCCGAGGCGAGGCGGGTGTGGCAGTAGTCGAGCTCGAGCGGCACAGCCTCGACGCGGGCGAGCCCGTTCGGCTCGAGCTCGACGAGGAACAGCAGGCCGAGATCGTTTCGCAACACCGGGTCGACGCGGTAGTCGTCGAGAAAGTCGCCCAGGTCGTAGAGAACGCTGCCCTCGATCCCGTGGAAGACGTGCGCCGAGTGGCCGGCGACGAGCGTCGCGCCTGCGTCGAGGAGCGTGGCCGCGGTCTTGCGCACGCGTCCGATCGGCGCTTCGGTCATGTTCGGGCCCCAGTGCGGCGTCACGAGGACGGCCTCGGCGCCCACGGCGGCGATTCCCTCCGCGAGCCAGCTCGGAGCGGCTCCGTCCAGCGGCGCGAACGCGATTCCCGGAGCCTCGGGACCGGCGCCGTACTCCCGCGGGTGATCAGCGACGCCGAAGACAGCGAGCCGAAGCCCGCCGCGCTCGAGGATCGCCGGCGCGCGCGCCTCGTCCTCGCTCCGGCCCGCGCCGACGTGGGCGATCCGCGCAGCGTCAAGGTGCTCGAGCGTGTCGAGCAACGCCTCTACGCCGAAGTCGAGCGTGTGGTTGTTCGCCAGAGTCACGCAGTCGACACCGAGGTACGAGAGCAGCTCGACGGCCGCGGGCGGCGCGCGGAAGAAGAACGGCTTCGCCGGATCCGGCCACGGCTCGCCGCGCTCGGAGATACAGCACTCGAGGTTGAGCACGAACAGGTCGGCTTCACGCACGACGGCCGCGAGCTCGCCGTCGACGAGAGCCTCCGGCCGCGACGCCGCAAGTGCAGCTGCGACGCCGCGGCCGAGCATCGTGTCGCCTGCGAGCGCGAGCTTCATCGACGCCAGTTTGTAAGAAGATCTGCCTCACGCTCGAGAACCCCGGTCCGGAGAGCCTCGTCGCGGCCGCCCGCGCGGCCGGTGTCGGCGATGCGCGCGTGCTCGCGGCGGTGACCGCGGTTCCACGGGCCTTGTTCGTTCCGCCCGCGCAGGTAGACCGCGCGTATCTCGACGAGCCGCTCCCGATCGCGCATGGCCAGGTCACGACGCAGCCGTCACTCGTGGCGCGGATGGTCGAGGCGCTCGCGCTCACCGGCGCCGAGCGGGTGCTCGAGGTCGGCACCGGGTACGGGTGGCAGACGGCGCTCCTCGCCTCTCTCGGCGACTTCGTGTGGAGCATCGAGCGCTGGCAGGATCTCGCCGACGCCGCCCGCGCCAATCTCGAGCAGTACGGCACGCGGAACACCGAGATCGTCGTCGGCGACGGGACCGAGGGACTGCCCGAGCAGGCACCGTTCCAGGCGATCATCGTCTCCGCCGCGTTCCCGCGCGTACCACCCCCGCTGGTCGAGCAGCTCGCTCCCGCGGGACGGCTCGTCCAGCCGATCGGCCGCGGCGGCAACGAGGAGGTCATCCAGTTCGAGCGCCGCGGCGAGAACCTCGCCGCCGTGCGGAACCTCACCGGCGCCCGCTTCGTCCCGCTGGTCGGGCGGCACGGCTTCCGCGACGAGCGCTGAAGCATGGCCGCGGTCGGGCCTACACGCCGGGCATCGGGAGAACCTCGAGCTGAGTCCTCCGAGCGCTCGCTGGACTACAGGTCGATGTACGGGGGGACGCTCATGTACTTGAACCCGCTGTCGACCGCGAGCGTCACGATGACCGCCTCGGGCCCCAGCCGATCGGCGAGCCGGTGGGCGCCGACGACGTTGGCGCCTGTCGAGATGCCGGCGAAGATACCCTCCTCCTGCGACAGGCGGCGGGTCATCGCGAGCGCCTCGTCGTCGTCGATCGCCTCGATGTGATCGACGCGGTCTGACCTCCACTGCGGCATCACGAAGCCGCTCCAGCCCTGGATCGCGAACGGGCCGGCGTCGCCGCCGCTGAGCGCGGCCGAGCCCGCAGGCTCGTGCGCCTGGATGAAGACGCCTCGCGGCTTCAGCGCCTCCGAGACCCCCATCAGCGATCCCGCGGTGCCGAGGCCGTGGCAGAACGCGGTCACCCGGCCGTCCGTCTGCTCCCAGATCTCGCGGCCGAGGTGGTCGCGGTGGTGCGAAATCGGGTACGGGTTGTTGAACTGATCCGTCGCGTAGTGACCCGGCTGCGCCGCCAGCTCGGCGGCCCGCTCGATCATGTTGCGGATGTCTTGGGGCGTCACGTGCGGCGGGCCCTCGACCGACTCGACGACGTCGAGCTCGGCGCCGAGCGCGCGAACGAGCTTGAAGCGCTCCTCCGTAAAACAGTCGGCCATGACGATCAAGCAGCGGTACCCCTTCGCACGGCACACGAGCGCGAGGGCCGGTCCCGTGCTGCCTCCCGTGTACTCGACGACCGTGCCTCCCGGCGCGAGTGCGCCGTCCCGCTCGGCACCCTCGATCATCGCGAGCGCCATCCGGTCCTTCATCGATCCGGATGGATTCCGGTACTCGAGCTTCACCCACACCTCGGCGCCGTTCGCAGGCGCGCAGTGGGTCAGGCGCACGAGCGGCGTGTCGCCAATCGCGTCGAGGATCGAGGGCACTCCGGTCGATCGTTGCACAGACGACGAGCCCGCAAGGGGCTCGTCGGGGTCCAGGCGGAGGGCCTGCTTTGGCGCGCCCGCCCTCCGCCCGCGGTCCGGGTTCTAGGCGACCGTTGCCGTGCGCTGCGCGAACTGTCGGCCCATCTGCTTCGCCTTCTCGAGCGTCGCCTCTTCGTTCTCCAGGTTCTCCTGTAGAAGCGCGACGACGTCCTGCTCGCCCATCGCCTCGGCCTTCGTGATCAGGCCCTCGTACACAGCGATCTCGTGGTGCTCGGTCTCGGTGACGCCGGCGATGATGACGTCGTCGTTGAGGCTGTCGTCGACCATCTTCAGGTTGGCCTGCCCCTCCTTCTCGAGACCCTCGATCGCGGGACACGGCGAATCATCGGGCTCGGCGCCGAGCGCGTGGAACACCCGCTCGAGGTTTGCGACGTGCCCCTGCGTCTCGTCGTAGTGCCGGCGTAGCGACTGCTTCAGCTGCGAGTCGTTCGCGTACTCCTCGAGCTGCGGGAGCATGTCGAGGATCGTGTTCTCCATCTTCAACGCCGCACCGAGCTTGTGGACGTACAGCTCCTGCGGCGTCTCGATCGTCTTTCCGAGCAGTGCCATCTGACTCCCCTTTCTCCTCGGTGGTATCGCTTCTCGCGCTACCCGGCCCGGGGCGAACGAAACGGGCTCGGCGGGCGCCTATTCGTCCGCGAGCGCGAGCAGCTTCGTGACCGTCGTCCAGTTCCGCGCCGTCGCGGTGACGCCGAGGCGGCGGTCGGCGAGCATCGACCACAGACGCGAGCGCCCGATGCCCTTCGGATGCCACGTGTAGATCTCGCGCCCGTTGACGACGAACTGCTCCGGCTCGACGGTAGCGGCCTCGAGCTTGCGGACGAGTGCCCGATCGGGCTTCGCCGCCAGGAAGTTCACCTGGTAGCGCTTCGGGTCGGCGGCCACCTTGCCGAGCGGATCCCGGCGCACCACGGCGGCGACCTCGTTGCGCGTGCGCACGACGACGTCGATGTCGAGCCCCAAGCGTTCCGCGATCTGCTTCTCGACCTTCCGCGCCACCTGCGTCGGCGATGCCTTGCTCGAGAGCACGACGTTCCCGCTCTGGAGGTACGTGCGGACATCGTCGAACCCGGCGCCCTCGAGCAGCTCGCGTAGCTCGGGCATCGAGATCCGGTTGCGGGAGCCCAGGTTGATCCCGCGGAGCAAGACGACGTGCCGGGCCACGCCCGAAGGCTACGGCCTACCGGCGGAAATCGACGAGGGCGTTGCGCTCGGCGCCGCCCTTCACCGACTGTTCGAGCACGGTTCCGATCCCCCGCACGTAGTACTTGTGGTCGACGACGCCGGGCTCGAGCGGCGTCGTCTCCTTCGTCAGCATCGCTCGAGCCGACGAGACATTGGGCACCTTGATGCTCGTGCGGAGGCTGAGGATCTGGAAGTGGTCACCGGCGTGGCCCTTGTAGAACTCCTGCCGGTAGGCGTCGCCGACCTCGGGACGCGCCGGCATGAAGATCCCCGGCTGGGCGCCGTCGCGGCCGGCCTGCCAGCTGCCCTCGGTGCTCGTGACGCGGGCCTGGGCGTCGAGCTCAGCCGTGTCCTCGCCGTAGTACCAGACGTTTCCGTGTTCGTCCTGCGTGTACCAGTCCGTCGTGCGCTCCGCGAGACGGCCGGCCAGGTAGAGGCGGTCCGCGACGACCACGCACGGCGCCCCCCGGATCTTCTTCGTCTCGCTCGTCACCTCGACGACGTCTCGAGAGGGCTTCCCGTCCTTGACGCCGCGGTAGACGTACGTCGTGCCCGGCTTCAGCGGGAACCACGGATTATCGACACGGGGCGTGAAGGACGTCGCCTTTGGCACGCCGGAGGCGCCTGTCGACGACTTGCGCATCGTCCCGCCGCAGCCCGCGACGAACGCGGCCGTAATCGCGGATGTGATCAGGAGCGTGAACTTCATGCGGCCTCCGGGCATCGGTCGAGCCACCGTACGTGTGCCAGATGAACCCCCGATGACCGCCGCACCCCCACGACGCGATCGTCCTCGACGTGATGCTGCCCGGCTTCGACGGCTTCGAGACCTGGCGGAGGAACTCAGACGCCCAGCAGGCGCAGGATCCCCCGCACGACCAGGAACAGTCCGAGTCCGGCGACGACCAGCACCGCGAGTAGCCGCCCACGGCGCCCGATCAGGTCGCTGATCGCGATGAGACCGCGCACGGCGGGGCCGGGGGCGACCCCCCTCAGGGCGAGGGGCAGCCACACCGGCGTCGACGCGAGGACCACGAGCACGGCGATGACGACCGCACGGCCCGGCAGGTCGAGGTCGCTCGAGGCGATCTCTTTTGCGGCCGGGACGACGAGCGCAAGCGTTGTGAAGTTCGTTGCCATCGAGAAGACGCCGAAGCCCAGTGCCTCTTGGGGGCGCATTACGCGGCGCCCCCGGTGCGCGTTGTGCTGGCGCGGACGGCGCCAGCGGATGGCCAGCGCGAAGACTATGAGCAAGGCACCGATGACGATGTCGAGCGTCGCGTCTAGGTGCGGCTCCTGGGGCAGCGAGATCGCACGTCCGAACAGCACGAGGACGCTCACATAGAGCAGTAGAGTCAGCCCTGCGCCCGCCGCATAACGCGTACTCGCGCGCTTGCCATCTGGGCCGGCGAGGATGATCGTCTGCTCGATGAGCATTACCGGACTGACCGCGCCCGCAAGGCCGAACGGGATAACGATTGCGAGCACCTGGAGCACGAGGGCCGGATCGTAGGGTGCGACACGCTGGGTGTCGGGAGCGCCTGTTCTACGGGCCCGCTAGAACATGAAAGGGCGTGGGCGCGAATACGAGCTGTCGAAGCGGGTGTCGCTCGTCCTTCACGATCCAGGGGCGCTCCTAGTGCTCAAATCCGCCGGTCGCTGCGAGCTGGAGCTGCCCGAAGAACTCTTCGACGCGGAGTATCCCGGCCACTTCTTTCGCCGCCTCAAGAGGGTCGCAATCGCGATCGCCTGCATGTCAGGGCCCTACACGACGATCAACTGCACGCTGACATTGCTCTCGAGCAAGGTCCGGATCCGCGGCGACTCCGCTCCGCGTTACCGCGAGCAGCCGCGCGATCCCCGCTTTCGGTACGACTCGGTTGCCGTCCAGAGTGTCGCGACGAGCACCGGTCAGAACGACTCAGGCCTCTTCGAGCTCGACTTCCGGGACGAGCGCTACTTGCCGTTCGAAGGCGCGGGTGCCATCTCTCGCTGGCGGATCGAGCTCCCCAAGGAGACGAACGCCTTCGACTTCGCGACGATCTCGGACATCGTTCTCGAGCTTGACTACACCGCTCGCCAGGGCGGCGAGTCGCTCGGTAAGGCGGCTCGCACGTCTCGGCTGCCGTCAGGCCGCGGGTAAGCACCCGCTGCCGGTCTCACTCTCGCGGACGGTGCGGCCTCGGCATGTCAGCCCGGCCGGGTTTCGCGCCAGCGCGCGTCGGCCCTAT
>JBKOYZ010000074.1:0-7475 GCA_046725655.1 Actinomycetota bacterium
TCGGTACCAGCTGCGTACGCGCGGTTGCGCTCGGGCAATTTGGCGCGATTGCGCTCCGGCAATTCTGGGGATCGCTCCCGGCCCTTGTAGGCGCGAAATGCGCCGTCGCCGGGAGATTGCGCGACGCCGCGTACTCCTCGCAGTCACGCGCTCGCGTGCCCTTGGGGAGGCACCCCCAACCTCCTCCCCGGTCCGAGCGTAATCAGTTCTGATGCATGGATGGGTGACGGCTTCGAATCATTTGTGCGACACCTCGTCTTTAGAGTTCCCGCCAGATGAAGGTCGGGGTACCTCGCGAGACGGCGCCCGGGGAGCGGCGCGTCGGGCTCGTGCCGGAGACTGTCAGGAGGCTGACCGCGAGCGGCTTCGCAATCGCAGTCGAGCGCAGTGCCGGCGAGACGGCCTCCTTTCCGGACTCGTCCTACGCCGAAGCCGGGGCCGAGCTCGCCAACGACCCGTACGCCGCCGACGCGGTTGCGAAGGTCCGTGACCCGTCGGCGGAGGAGACCGATCGGCTTCGCGAGGGGCAAGTCCTGATCGGCTTCCTCCAGCCTCTCACCGACCGGGACGGCGTCGAGCGGCTGTCACGGCGCGGCGTCATCGGGTTCGCGATGGAGTCGATCCCGCGGATCACTCGCGCCCAGGCCATGGACGCGCTGTCGTCGCAAGCAACCGTGGCCGGGTACAAGGCGGCCCTCCTGGCAGCCGACCGGCTGCCGAAGTTCTTCCCGATGCTGATGACGGCGGCCGGGACGGTTGCGCCGGCGAAGGTCGTGGTGCTCGGCGCCGGCGTCGCCGGCCTCCAGGCGATCGCGACTGCGCGGCGACTCGGCGCCGTCGTGTACGGGTTCGATGTGCGGCCCGTCGTCAGAGAACAGGTCGAGAGCCTCGGCGCAACGTTCCTCGACCTCGGCGTGACGGGCGAGGAGACGGCGGGCGGCTACGCGGGGGAGCTGACCGAGGAGGAGCAGCAGCGCCAGCAGGAGGCCCTCGAGGCGCGCCTGCCCGAGTTCGACGCGGTGATCACGACCGCGCTCGTGCCTGGACGGCCTGCGCCCCGTCTCATACCGGCGTCTGCGGTCGCCGCCATGCGGCCCGGGTCGGTCGTCGTCGACCTGGCGGCGGAGGCCGGCGGCAATTGCGAGCTGACTTCCCCCGGCGACGAGGTCGTCCGCGAGGGGGTCACGATCGTCGGCCTGACGAACCTGCCGAGCACGATGCCGTTCCATGCGAGCCAGCTCTACTCGCGCAACGTGCTCGCACTCCTCCAACACCTCGCGCCGAACGGCGAGTTGGCACTCGACTGGGACGACGAGATCACGTCGTCGGCCTGCGTAACCCGCAAGGAACGCGTGCCCGCATGACCAGTCGGGCCTCCTGTGGGCAAATCGTCACAGAACCGGCACACGGTGTTCGTCCGCGCAGCGCTATCGTCACCCTCGAGGGAGGCGGGACAAGCCCCACCCTGGGCGGGGGGTGCGGGGACACGGCGGGTGGGGGCGTGTTCGGGTGAGCCACGGGGTCTTGCTCACCTTCGAGGTGACGATCCTCGTGCTCGCGATCTTCCTCGGGTTCGAGGTGATCTCGAAGGTGCCGACGCTGCTGCACACGCCCCTGATGTCGGGCACGAACGCGATCCACGGCATCGTCATCGTCGGTGCGATGCTCGTCGCGGGCCTTGGCCACAAGGACACCTTCACCACGATCGTCGGGCTCGCGGCGGTCGTCCTCGCCTCGGCAAACGTGGTCGGCGGCTTCGTCGTCACCGACCGGATGCTGGAGATGTTCAAGCGGCGCGACGCTCCGGCCGACGAGCCACGCGGTGACGCTGCCACGGCACGGGCCGGGGTTTCTGATGGCGACGGCGCCGTCTCTCAAGGGGACGGGGAGGCGCCTCCCACGGCCTGAAAATCGATGGGCCGCGCGGCAACGAACCTCGCTTATCTGGCGACGATCGTCGCCTTCATCCTTGCGCTGAAGTTCCTGTCCCACCCGGCGACCGCCCGGCGCGGCAACTGGATCGGCGCCCTCGGGATGTTGATCGCGATCGTCGTGACGGGAGCGCAAAAGCAGATCGTCAGCTGGTGGGAGATCCTCGTCGGGATGGCGATCGGCGGCGCCTTCGGGGCCGTCGCGGCCCGGCGCGTCAAGATGACCGCGATGCCGCAGATGGTGGCGCTGTTCAACGGCGTCGGCGGCGGTGCGGCGGCGTTGGTCTCGCTCGCGGAGTTCCACAACCGCGCTCCCGACCCAGGTCGGCTCCACGGCGACATCAGCGCCTCGATCATCCTTTCCGCGCTCATCGGGAGCATCTCGTTCGCAGGCTCGATGATCGCGTTCGCCAAGCTTCAGGAGCTGATCAAGGGGCGGCCGATCGTCTTTCCCGGCCAGCAGATCTTGAATGGACTCCTGTTCGCGGCGCTCGTCGCCGGAGGAATCGTGATCGTCGCGGGTGCCGAGTGGCAATGGTTGTTCGGGGCGCTGATCGCCGGCGCCCTGCTCTTCGGCGTCCTGTTCGTGCTGCCGATCGGCGGGGCCGACATGCCGGTCGTGATCTCGCTCTTGAATGCCTTGACCGGGCTCGCGGCGGCCGCCACCGGGTTCGAGCTCGAGAACAACGTCCTGATCGTCAGCGGCATGCTCGTCGGAGCATCCGGAACTCTGCTGACCGTGCTCATGGGACGTGCGATGAACCGGTCGATCGCGAACGTCCTCTTCGGCGCCTTCGGCCAGGTCACCGCCGACGCCGCTGCGGCGGCCGCAACTGACGGCGGCACGGTCCGCTCCGCGAGCGCCGACGACGTCGCGGTCATGCTCGCGTACGCGCACAAGGTCGTCTTCGTCCCCGGCTACGGGATGGCCGTCGCGCAGGCCCAACACGACGTCCGCCAGCTCGCCGACCTGCTCGAGGCGCGCGGCGTCGAGGTCAGCTACGCGATCCACCCGGTTGCCGGCCGGATGCCGGGGCACATGAACGTGCTCCTCGCCGAGGCGAACGTGCCGTACCCGCAGCTGAAGGAGATGGACGAGGCGAATCCGGAGTTTCCGCGGACGGACGTCGCGCTCGTAATCGGCGCCAACGACGTCACCAACCCGGACGCGCGCAGCAACCAGGCCAGCCCGATCTACGGGATGCCGATCCTGAACGTCGACCAGGCGCAGAGCGTCGTCGTGCTCAAACGCTCGATGAACCCGGGTTTCGCCGGCATCGACAACCCGCTCTTCGTGAACCCGAAGACCGTCATGCTCTTCGGCGACGCGAAGGAGTCGATCACGAACGTGATCGCGGGCGTCAAGACGCTCTAGCTCGGTGGTCCCGGTCTTCTCAGCGCGGCACGTCGAGGCCGCCGTCGCGCCTGACCGCGCCGTTCAAGCGGTGCGGGAGGCCTTCGTTGCCTACGCCCGGGGCGAGTGGTCGATGCCGCCGAAGGTCTACGTGCCGGCCTATCCGGCAGGGGACTTCCGGGCGATGCCTGCGCTGGGAGCCGGACATGCGCTGCTCAAATGGGTGACGTCGTTCCCCGGCAATCCGGCACGAGGCCTTCCGACGGTGACCGGGCTCGTCGTCCTGTCGGATGCTTCGACGGGCTCGCTGCGCGCGGTGCTCGATGCAGCCGCGGTGACCGCCCTGCGAACGGGCGCCGCCGCGGTACTCGCGGCGGAGACGCTTGGGCGAGGCGACGCGCAGACCGCAGCGGTGATCGGCGCAGGAGTCAACGGACAAGCCGCGGCGCGGACATTCGCGGCACTCGGCCGCGAGGTCCTGCTCTGGGACGTCGACCCGGAGCGGGCGCATGCGGGCGCCGAACAGTTGGGCGCCCGCGTGGCGGCGTCTCGCGAGGAGGCCTTCGCCGTGGATTTGCTCGCCACTGTCACGCCGGGACATGAGGTCCTGCTGCCGAAAGGGGCGCTGCAGCCCGGTCAGCACGCGAGCCTGATGGGCGCCGACGGGCCCGGCAAGGCGGAGATCGCAGTCGAGGAGCTCGAGCGCGTGCGGGTGTTCTGCGACGACTGGGAGCAGGCGAGCCATAACGGCGACCTCGCGCACGCGGTCGAGACCGGTGCGATCTCGCGCCAAGACGTGACGCAGCTCGGAGACGTCCTCGCGGGCACGGCGCCCGGCCGAGAGCACGATGACGAGATCACGGTCTTCGACTCGACCGGGCTTGCGATTCAGGATCTGGCGATCGCACTCTCGGCCGTCGAACGCACCGACGAGCTGGATCTGCCGATGATCGATCTCTAGACGTGCGACGCGCGTCGCGCCGCGAGAACGCGTGCGGGGTCGAACAGCTGGAGCTCGGGCGCGGGTCGTCCGAGCATTGCGTTCGCCAGCAGCTCCCCGCAGGCGAAGCCGAGGACGTTCCCGTGGCCCGAGTATCCGCACGACACCCAGAGGTCGTCCCGATCCGGCGCAGCGCCCACGATCGGAAGGAGGTCTTCGGTCGTCCCGAAAATCCCGGACCAGCGGCCGGCCACGCGCGGCTCCGCACGCATCAGCCGGCGCGCGAACGCGTCCAGCGCCTCCTGGATCACCGCTGTCGTCCGCTCATCGCGCGTCCACTCGTTGTCGAGTGCTCGGTCACGGAAGCCGCCGAGGATCAGCCGCCCGTCCCGGAGCTGCTGCCAGTACACGTAGCCGTCGTAGGTGTAATGAGGCAGCGGGAAGACGAGCTCCGCGAACGGTTCGGTCGCGATTACCTGGCCCCTTGTGGGTCGTACCGCCCCGTCGAGAGCGGGCAACAACCCGTGCGTGTACCCGTCGGTGGCGAGCACGATCCGGTCGGCCTCGAGGGCCGCGAGCGACGTGACTGGATCGCGCTCCCGGATCTCAGCACCAGCCGCGACTGCGCGACGCGCGAGCCGACGGACCCAGCGAGCAGGATGGATTGCCCCGTCGACGGGGTGGAAGAGAGCGCCCTCGACCAGGCCGTCGAGCCGGCCGCCCGGTTCCGGCCGCCACTCGGCGGGGAAACCGTCCGCGTTCAGCGACTCGCACTCCGCCTCGAGCGCCGCTGCTTCGCTCGCGCCACGCGCAAGCCGCAGGCTGCCGGTCGCGCGGAACGCGTCACCGGCGATCTCCGACAACCGGCCGAGAGCTCGTTCGGTCAGCCGCCACAAGAGCGCGGCACGGTCGCGACCGAGCCTCGCGCCGGCGACGTGGTAGGGAATCGCAGCGCCGCGGAGCGCGAAGCCGCCGTTGCGGCCGCTCGCGCCGCTCGCCACCTCCCGCGCCTCGTGCACCCGCACGCGCAGCCCAGCTTCGGCGAGCCCGAGAGCGCAGGCGCAGCCGGTGACGCCGGCGCCGACGATCGCCACATCCGCGCGCCCCGTGACCGGCCGCGTTTCGACCCGCGTGGTGTCGTCTTCGAGCCAGAAGGAGCTTTCGATGTCGCCGATGCTAGTCCGGTCGCACCACCCCCCTGTAGAGCCCATCCGCCTCCACCACCGCGCCAGAGAGCTCCAGTTCGGCCAGAGCAGCCGCAAGGCGCCCGGGTTCGACCTGCGTTCGGCGTGCGAGCTCGTCGGCTGACGCGGAGGCTTCGACGAGCAGCGCCAGGAGGGCTTGCGCATCGCAGCCGAGCGCAGACGGCGCCGGCCGCTGGGCGCCCGAAAGGCCGAAGAGCTCGAGCACGTCGCCCGCCGAGGTCAGCGGTGCCGCTCCCTGCCGCAGGAGCCGGTTGGTTCCCGCGGCGAGGGAACCTGTGATCTCGCCGGGGACGGCGAAGACCTCCCGGCCGTCCTCGAGCGCAAAGTCGACCGTGATCAACGCGCCGCTGCGCTCACGCGCCTCGACGATGACGGTGACCGCGGCAAGCCCGGCGATGATCCTGTTCCTGGCGGGGAAGCGCCACGGCGCCGGCTCGACCCCCGGCTCGTACTCGGACACGATCAGGCCGCGCTCACCGATCCGGCGAGCCAGCCCAGTGTGCGCGGCCGGATAGTCACGGTCGATGCCGCACCCCAGGACCGCCACCGTGATACCGCCGGCCTCGAGCGCGCCTTTGTGAGCCTCGCCATCGATGCCCCGCGCCATCCCGCTGATCACGACGAGCCCGGCGCCGGCGAGCTCACGCCCAAGCATCCGGGCGACCTGAGAGCCGTACGACGAGCAGGCGCGCGCGCCGACGATGGCGACCGCCGGGCGGGCGAGCAGATCCGGGTCGCCGGTGCCGCGCAGGTAGAGCGCCTGGGGCGGATCGTGGATCTGGCGGAGGAGCTCCGGGAACGCGGAGTCGCGCTGCTGCAGACGCCGAAGCCCCGGGGCGTGAACGGTGGGAGCAAGCGTCATGCGGCTGCCGCCAGCTCGTTCGGCGTGCGATACGAGAGCGCCTCGGCGATGTGCTCGGCACCGACCTCGTCGGAGGCAGCAAGCGCAGCGATCGTCGCAGCGACGCGTGCGATTCTGGCGCGCCCGCGCGCGGAGAGCGGCAAGCGCTCGACAGCCCGCGAAAGCAGCTCGTCTGCCGCAGGAGCTCGGCGAGGCTCGGCCGCACGCAGCCGTTCTCGCGCTGCCACGACTCGTGCGCGCACGGCTGACGAGGGCTCGGCCGACGCCGCGGCGAGCTCGCACGCCCGCGGGCGCGGCAGGGTCACGAGCAGGTCGAAGCGGTCGAGCAGCGCTCGCGACAGCTTGTCGCGATAGGAGGCGAGCCGCTGCGCCGAGCACGAGCACTCCGCGGCGGGATCGCCTCGCGCGCCGCACGGGCAGAGGTTCATCGTTGCCACGAGCTGAAACCGCCCCGGAAAGACGGCCTTCCCCTCGACCCGCGCGACGCTGATGGAGCCGTCTTCGAGCGGCTGGCGCAGCGCCTCGAGCGTCGGCCGTGGGAACTCGGCGAGCTCGTCGAGGAACAGGACGCCGCGATGCGCCAGGCTCGCCTCACCGGGACGAGGCCCCGGGCCGCCGCCAACGATCGCCGGCGCGGAAGCCGTATGGTGCGGCGCCCGGAACGGCGGCACGGTCACCAGTGGGCGCCCCGGAGGCAGCAGCCCGGCGACCGAGTGGATCCGTGTCACCTCGAGTGCCTCGTCCCGCGTCAGCGGGGGCAGGATCCCCGGCAGCCTGCGCGCGAGCATCGTCTTCCCCGTCCCGGGAGGGCCTCCGAGCAAGAGGTTGTGCCCGCCCGCCGCGGCGAGCTCGAGCGCGCGCCTTGCCCGCTCCTGGCCGCGAACGTCTGCGAGGTCCGGCAGCCCGTCGGGCAGGGGCAGCCCGTCAACCGGCTCGCACGGCTCCGGTTGCCATTCGCCCCGCAGGTATGCCACCGCCTCGGCGAGATGGTGAAGCGGCACCGGCTCGACGCCGGCGAGCGCGGCCTCGACCGCGGAAGACCCGGCGCAGAACAGGCGCGAGAGCCCCTGTCGCTTCGCGCCTTCCGCTGCGGCGAGCACGCCTGAGACGGGCCGCACCCGGCCGTCGAGCGCCAGCTCACCCACGGCCGCATGGCCGCGGAGGCCTTCCTCGGGCACCTGCC
>JBKOYZ010000156.1:0-15812 GCA_046725655.1 Actinomycetota bacterium
GCGTAGGCCCGTGCGCGGGGGGCCGCACTCGTCGCCGCGGCGGACGCGGGCAGCCCGCGCGCCGTTGGCGTGAGCGCACCCGCACGGACGCGGGACAGGCCGGCGGAGGTGGTCGCCGGCCTCCTCGCCACGCTGGCCATCTTCGGGAGCGTGATCGGCCTCGTCCACCGGCCGGTGCGGGTGACGACGTTCACGATCCTGCTCAGCCTGATTGCAGCCGCGATCGGCGGTCGCCATCAGCGGCTCGCGGCCTTCGCGCTCGGCTTCTCGGGCGCGTGCTTCATCGTCGGCACGATCCTCGCGATCATCACCAACAACCCGATCTTCTAGCGACCGGACGAACCGCCTCGCGCGCGGGCAGGACCCCGCGTTGCTACAACAAAGGTTCCCGCGATGCCCGACGTCGACGCCGTCAACTCCGGTTACGCCCGCGCCCTGCTCGAGGAGTACCTCGAGAACCCCGAAGCGGTCCCGTCGGAATGGCGCGCGCTCTTCGAGAGCGGCGACGGCGACCTGATCGAGGCGCTGCCGGGGCTCGCGCGGCTGCTCCAGACGATGCGGACCGACGGCAACGGGCATGCCACCGCACCGGCGCCGCCCGCAACGCCCGCTCCAGCGCCCGCCGCGGCCGAGGCTGTCGCGGACGAAACGCTGCTCGCGGGCGTCGCAGCCGCGATGTCGCTCGTGAAGGCGCTCAGGACGCACGGCCACCTGGCGGCAAAGCTCGATCCGCTCGGGTCCGAGCCGGTCGGCGACCCGGCGCTGGAGCCCGAACGGCTTGAGCCGAAGCTGACGCCCGAGCTCCAGTCCCGCATCCCGGCACGCGTCCTGCGCGTGCACGCCGAGGGCGAGACGCTGGCGGACGTGTTGCCGAAGCTGGAGGAGACGTACTCGAGCACGAGCGCGTACGAGATCGAGCACATCTCCGATCACGAGCAGCGGATCTGGCTGCGCGAGGCGATCGAATCCGGCCGCTACCGCAGGCCGCTCACGGCCGAGGAAAAGCGCCGCCTGCTGGCGCGCCTGACGGAGGTCGAGGGTCTGGAGCGCTATCTCCGCCGGGTCTTCCTCGGCCAGAAGCAGTTCTCGGTCGAGGGGCTGGACGCGATGATCCCGATGCTCGACGAGGCGATCGAGATGGCTGCCGAGGGCGGGGGCCACGAGGTCGTGATCGGGATGGCTCATCGCGGGCGCCTCAACGTCCTCGCGCACGTGATCGGCCGGCCGTACGAGACGATCCTGCGTGAGTTCGAGGGCGAGCGGACGCTCGAGGCCGTCACGTCGGATCCCGAAGGTGGCACGGGCGACGTCAAGTACCACCTCGGGGCCGAGGGCCAGCGGGCGACGACGGCCGGCGAGGTCACCGTCACGCTGGCTGCCAACCCCAGCCACCTCGAGGCCGTCGATCCCGTCGTCGAAGGGCGTACGCGCGCCGAGCAGACGGACCGCTCGACGCGGGAAGGCCGCCACGACCCGCGGGTCGCGCTGCCCGTGCTGATCCACGGTGATGCCGCGTTCCCCGCGCAGGGGATCGTCGCCGAGACTCTCAACCTCGCCGAGCTCGACGGCTACTCGACCGGCGGCACCCTCCACCTGATCGCCAACAACCAGATCGGCTTCACCACCGATCCGGTCGACAGCCGTTCGACCCGCTACTCCAGCGACCTCGCGAAGGGCTTCGACTTCCCCATCGTCCACGTCAACGCCGATGATCCGGAGGCCTGCCTTGCCGCCGTTCGGCTCGGGCTCGCCTACCGCCGCCGCTTCCAGAACGACGTCGTCATCGACCTCGTCGGCTATCGACGACACGGTCACAACGAGCAGGACGAGGCGGCGTACACGCAGCCGCTGATGGCTGCGCGGATCGAGCAACAGCCGACGGTGCGGGAGCAATACGCGGCGCAGCTGGCCCGGGAGGGCGTGGTCTCGGAGCACGAGTCGGAGGCGCTCGTGACCGAGGTCGAGACGAAGCTGAAGGGCGCGCATGAGCGGCTGAAGGAATCCTTCGGGCAGCAGGCCGCCGTCTCGCGCGAAGGCCGGATTCCGTTCGGGACCGGAGCCGAGGTTGTCACCGCGGTCGCGGCCGAGCGCCTGCGTGAGCTCGACCGTGCGCTCGTGACCGTTCCCGAGGGGTTCACGGTCCATCCGAAGCTGATGAAGCAGCTGGAGCGCCGGGCTCAGGCGCTCGAGCAGGGTGGGATCGATTGGGGGCAGGCCGAGGCGCTCGCGTTCGCCGGCCTCCTCACAGAAGCGATTCCGATCCGGCTCACCGGCCAGGACACCGAGCGCGGCACCTTCTCGCACCGCCATGACGTCCTGCACGACCCGTCGAGCGGCGAGACGTACACCCCGATCCAGCATCTCGACGATGCCCAGGCGTCATTCGAGCTCTACAACTCGCCGCTCTCCGAAGCGGCGGCTCTTGGCTTCGAGTACGGCTACTCGGTCGCAGCGCCGGACGCGCTCGTCCTCTGGGAGGCGCAGTTCGGTGACTTCGTCAACAACGCCCAGGGGATCGTCGACCAGTTCATCGTCGCGGGCCTTTCGAAGTGGGGTCAGACTTCGCGGCTGACACTCCTGCTGCCGCACGGGTACGAGGGCAACGGGCCCGAGCACTCGAGCGCGCGCCTGGAGCGGTTCCTCCAGCTGGCTGCGCAGGAGAACATCCGGATCGTGAACTGCACCACCGCGGCCCAGTACTTCCACCTGATCCGAAGACAGGCGCTCGACCCGGCGGCGCGGCCGCTCGTCGTGATGACGCCGAAGGGACTGCTGCGGCTCAAGCAGGCCGCGTCCACGCTAGACGAGCTTGCCGAGGGTGGGTTCCGGCCGGTGATCGACGACGCGGAGACCGACAAGGAGCAGGTGCGCCGCCTCGTCCTCTGCTCCGGGAAGGTCTACTTCGACCTCGTCGGGCACGAGCTGCGCGCGGGCGCCCGACACGTCGGAGTTGCGCGGATCGAGCAGCTGTACCCGTTCCCGGTCGAGGAGAAGGCGGCGCTGGTCGCCTCGTACCCGCAGCTCGCTGAGGTCGTCTGGGTGCAGGAGGAGCCGCAGAACATGGGTCCGTGGCGGGCGATCCGCCACCGCCTCGAAGAGAACCTGCCCGAGGGCGTGCGCCTCCGCTACATCGGGCGCCCATGGCGCGCGAGTCCCAGCGAGGGCTATCCGACGGCCCACCTGCGCGAGCAGGACCGGATCGTCCGCGAGGCGCTGGCGTAAGACCCGGACCCGGCGTCACACCGTTGCGCTTGCTCGCGGCGCTACTCGCCATGAGCGCGGCCGTCGTTCTCGTGGCGTGCGGCGGTGAGCATGCCGGCTGCACAGACGGCACGGGTGCGCCGGCGGTTGTTCTCGATGCCTCGCGGAGGGCGGCGATGCGGCTGGGTGACTCCGCGCCGGAGACCGGGAAATACGTCCGGACGACCCGCGACCGCGCCGCCGGGCTCGTCGGCGGGCCCGTGAACGCCGCCGCGACGCCGGTCTACCTCGTGGTTCTGGCCGGAGACTTCGACGGCAGGAGCCACCGCGCGGGAAGGCTCGCCGACTTCACCGTCGAGCGGCGATCCGGCAAGTTGCTCGACCTCGGCACGTCGAACCTTCTCCCCGAACTGTCGCCGCTCGGACGAGTGTCGCGGTTCCGGCCGGCGCGCTGCCGGCGATGACCGCTTCGCCGGGTCCCTCTAGGGCTTCCGCCGTCGGCGCTGGTACTCCATCGCCGACCTCGCGAGCGCAGGCCCGTAGATGGCCGCCTGCCTGATCATCGCCCTCCGGTACCGCTTCGGAATCCGGCGCCAGATTTCCCACGCCGTCAGCGCGACCCCGATCGGGCCCGGCGAGCGGGTCGTGAGACGGCGGATCAGCGGCACGGCGGGGATCGTAGCGGCGCTACCGCCGTCTGGACTTGCCTCGTTCGTCACGTAGTTCGTCGGCCGGTGCCGTTACAATCCGCGACCGTTCGAAACGGCCCCAGCCACCGGAGGAGCACAATGGCGGTAGAAACCCCCTCGCTGTTCACGCAAGTGATTCAGGATCACCTGCAGCTGAAGGAGCGGAACTCCGAGCTCGACCAGGAGCTCCCGCTCGAGCGCTACAAGAACGAGGATCCCTTCGACAACCATCCGCTCTTCAAGACCGAGGAGCAGGCGCGCATCGAGGACACGATGGACGGCACCGAGCCGGCCATTCCGGAGGAGCCTGCGATCGCCCTCAAGTGGCCGGGGGAGGACGACGCGCCGCGTGAGGAGGAGGCGAACGAGCAGCTGGTGGAGGCCCACGCGCTCTGGACTCGTTCGCGCGACTTCGACTGGGGCGACTGAGGTCGCGGAAAGTCTGGCGACTTTCCGCGAATAGCTTGTAACTCGACACCGCGCGGCACCGGGGTTTGCAGTGCCTGCGCCTGGGTAGCCCCCCGTTTCTGACGTGTCCTCGAACCAAGGAGACTGATCGATGCCGCTACTAGCTCTTGCAGGCGCGATTGGAGCCGCGCTTGCCTACTTCTTCGACCCCGATAACGGCCGCCGCCGACGCAAGATCCTGGCCGACAAGAGTGCGAAATACGTCCGCCGGGCGGGACAGCAGGTGGGCGGCGCGGGGACCCAGGCACGAGGCCTCAAGGAGAAGGCGACGCACCTCAAGGAGCAGGAGAAGCCGCAGCCCGACGACGTCACGCTCGCCCGCAAGGTCGAGACCGAGATCTTCCGCGACAGCGACGTGCCCAAGGGGGAGATCAACGTCAACGCCGAGGACGGCGTCGTCTATCTGCGCGGCGAGGTGACGGAGCCGGACATGATCGAGGACCTGGAGGCGAAGGCCCGCAACGTCCAGGGCGTGCTCGGCGTCGAGAACCTGCTGCACGCGCCCGGGCAGGAAGCGCCGGCCAAGCCGGAGTAGCCTCCGGCCCGCGCCGGTTCAGGCCGGCGGCGGAAGCGGTTTCGAGACCTGCACGGGGCGTGCCGCGAAGCGGCAGTTGTTCGCCTCGCGCGACTCCCGGACGACGTGCCGGGAGTCGGCGCAGGCGGCCAGACGGTAGATGCCGGGGTCGGCCTCGAGCGGCACGAGCAGGGCGACCGTGCGCGAGTCGGCCTTGCCCGCCTTCAGCGCCGACACGTTGCTGAAGCCGATCGCGGTGCGTCTGCCGTCCTTCTGGAGATAGAACGCGGTGGCCGAGGCCCGCGCCTTCGCGCGGCCTCGGTTGCGTACGACTTCGGTGACCCGGAACCGCGTGCCGGCCGGGACGGTGGCGGGCGGATTCGAGAGGGTCACCTCGACCAGATCGGGGCGCGGCGCCTTCGCTGCGGCACCTGCGCCGGCAGCCGACAGCAGGAGGAGGACGAGTCCGAGCCGCCCGCTGCGCCGCACTTTGTCCTGGAGACCCGTCACCGCAATCTCGCAATGCGAGGATAGACACAACGGCCACGTCGTTGTGCGAGGTTCCCTCGGCGGTTGATAATCGGCCTCGGTCGTGGCTCTTCAGGAACACGCTGCGGCGGGGACGGTCGCCGGCCGTGCCGGCGGTGCGGTCCCCGACGTTCGGCTCGTCGGCGTCCGCAAGGCGTACGGCGACGTCGTGGCGGTCGACAACGTCGACCTCGAGGTCGCGAGTGGGGAGTTCTTCACGCTGCTCGGCCCGTCCGGCTCCGGCAAGACGACGACGCTGCGGCTGATCGCCGGCTTCGAGCATCCGGATCAGGGCCGGGTCGAGCTCGCGGGGCGCGACGTGACGCGGCTCCCGCCGTACTCCCGCGACGTCAACACGGTCTTCCAGGATTACGCGCTCTTTCCGCACATGACGGTCGCCGACAACATCGGCTACGGCCTCCGGGTGAAGGGCGTTCCGCGCCGGGAGCGCCGCATGCGGGTCGACGAGATCCTCAAGATCGTCCAGCTGCCCATGCTCGGCGACAGGAAGCCGATCCAGCTCTCAGGCGGCCAGCGGCAACGCGTCGCGCTGGCTCGGGCGCTCGTCAACCACCCGCAGGTCCTCCTCCTCGACGAGCCCCTGGGCGCGCTCGACCTGAAGCTGCGCCAGGAGATGCAGATCGAGCTGAAGCGGATCCAGCGAGCCGTCCGCGAAGTCGGCATCACCTTCGTCTACGTCACCCACGACCAGGAGGAGGCCCTGACGATGAGCGACCGCCTGGCCGTCTTCAACGAGGGGCAGATCGAGCAGATCGGGACACCGGCGGACGTCTACGAGCGACCGGCGAACGCGTTCGTGGCCGGCTTCGTCGGCGCTTCGAACGTGCTGCACCGCTTCGGCCGCACGTTCACCGTCAGGCCGGAGAAGATCCGCATGACCGAGGAGGGCGGGCTGCGGCGTGACGAGGAGAACGCGGTCACGGGACGCGTTCGGGACGTCGTCTACGCCGGCATGTTCACCCGCTACATCGTCGACCTCGACGACGGCGGCGAGCTCGTCGTCGTCCGCCAGAACCTCGAGACGTCGTCGACCGAGGCACTCGACGCGCGCGGCCGCCGAGTCCTGTTGGAGTGGAGCCCAGAGCACGCAATCGAAACCCGGGAAACAGAGGAGGCCTGATGAATCGAGCCTGGAGGCGCTACGCGTCGTGGGCGGCCCTGGCGCTGCTGACGGGGGTGCTCTCTCTCGCGGCGGCGGCTTGCGGGGGCAGCAGCAAGTCGTCGTCTTCGACACAGGAGAAATCGTCGAACCTGCCCACGTCGATCGGGAAGGGCGAAGGCGCCCTGAACCTGATCGAGTGGCCGTACTACTCGGACCCGTCGTTCGCGAAGAAATTCGAGCAGCAAAGCGGTTGCAAGATCCACCGCAAGGACGCCGGTTCCTCGAACCAAATGGTCGCGCTCATGCGGGCCGGGGGAGGCGGCGGCGGCGGCCAGTGGGATCTCGTCTCCGCGTCCGGTGACGCGAGCCTGCGCCTGATCAAAGGAGGCGACGTCAAGGAAGTCAACGTCGACCTGATCCCGAGCTGGAAGGACTTCATTCCGATCTTCAAGTCGCCCGCCCACAACACGGTCGACGGCAAGCACTACGGCGTCTCCCTCCAGTGGGGCCCGAACGTCCTCCTCTACAACACGAAGAAGATCAAGCCGGCTCCCACCAGTTGGAGCGCGCTGTACGACTCGAAGTACAAGGGCCTGATCACGATCCCGAACAATCCGATCCAGATCGCCGACGCGGCGTTCTACCTGATGCACTCGAAGCCGGACCTCGGGATCAAGGACCCATACGAGCTGAACAAGAAGCAGTTCGACGCGACGATCAATCTGCTCAAGCAGCAGCGGAAGCTCGTCAAGCTGTACTGGAACTACGACACCGACGGCCGCGCTGCTCTCGCGAACGGCGACGCTTCGCTCGCGGCGATCTGGCCGGTCGACACCCTGGCGCTACAGGAGAAGGGCGTGCCTGTGAAGGAGCTCATCCCCTCGGTGGGCGCGACCGGCTGGGCGGACACCTGGATGCTCGCCAAGAAAGCGCCGCATCCGAACTGCGCGTACCTCTGGATGAAGTACGTGACCCAGCCGCAGCCTGAGGCACAGCAGGCGCTTACCTTCGGCGAGACGCCGGTGAACCCGAAGGCCTGCCCGTACATGAACAAGATCCAGGCCGGCTCGTGCGCGAAGTACCACCTGAACGAGCCGCTCAACTACTACAACACGATCAAGTTCTGGAAGACCCCGATCGCCGACTGCGGCGACGGCAACAACGACTGCATGGACTACAACGCCTGGCAGAAAGCGTGGACGCAGGTCACGGGCTAGGAGGGACTGCGTTTCGCCAAGCCCTCCTGGCTAGGCATGGCTGAGCTGGCGGAGACGGGCGCCCGGTTCCGGGGCGCCCGTCTCCGCCTCTCCGCCGCTCTCTGGCGCCGGCCCTGGCTCAAGCTGGGACTACTCCTCGTCGCGCCGTTCCTCGCGTTCGCGGTGGTCTACCTCGGCGCGCTGGCCTCGCTCTTCATCTCGGCGTTCTGGCAGGTCGACTCGTTCACGGGCAAGGTCGTCCACGAGTGGACGCTCGACAATTTCAAGTCCCTCTACCAGGACAAGGTCTACCGCGACATCGCGCTGCGGACGCTGTGGATGGCCGCGGCCGTGACGCTGACAGACATCGTGCTCGCGTTTCCGCTGGCCTACTTCATGGCGCGCATCGCCCCGTCGCGCTGGCGCACCGCGCTGTTCGTCCTGGTGCTCCTGCCCCTCTGGTCGAGCTACCTCGTGCGCATCTACGCCTGGCGGACGATCCTGGCCAAGAACGGAGCGCTCAACTGGGTCCTGAACGGTCTGGGGCTTCCCGATGCCGGCCTCGCCTACACGAACACGGCGATGTGGATCGTGTTCTCGTACGTCTGGCTGCCGTTCATGGTGCTGCCGGTCTACGCCGCGCTCGAGCGAATCCCGGACAGCTACCTCGAGGCGTCGGCAGACCTCGGAGCTCGAAGCTGGCGGACCTTCTCGCGCGTGATTCTTCCCCTGGCGCTGCCGGGAATCGTCGCCGGGTCGATCTTCACGTTCTCGCTCACGCTGGGCGACTTCATCACGCCGGCGCTCGTCGGCGGTGCCGGCTCGGCTTTCATCGGCAACATCGTCGAGGAGTACATCGGCATCAACGGGAACGTGCCCTTTGCCGCGGCGTTCGCGACCGTGCCGGTGGTCGTCATGTGCCTCTACCTCGTCGTCGCGCGCCGCCTCGGCGCGTTCGAGGCCGTCTGATGGAGACGCCGCGCACTCGGGTCGCGCTTTGGATCACGGCCATTCTCGTGATCGCGTTCCTCTGGCTACCGCTTCTGCTGATCATGGCCTACGCCTTCAACGAGTCCACGATCCAGAGCTGGCCCATCTCGGGATTCACCTTCCACTGGTTCCACGAGGCCTGGCACGACCCGGAAGCCCGAAGCTCGCTCTGGCTCTCGCTGAAGGTCGGAGCCGCAGCGACGGCGGTCGCGCTGGTGCTCGGGACGGCGGCGGCTGCCGCGATCTACCGATTCCGCTTCTTCGGCCGAGAGACCGTCTCGCTGCTGCTCCTGCTGCCGATCGCGCTCCCCGGAATCATCACGGGAATGGCGCTGAACTCGTTCTACGTCTTCGCAGGCCTCGGCTTCTCTCTGTGGACGATCGTGATCGGGCATGCGACGTTCTGCGTGGTCATCGTCTACAACAACGTGATCGCGCGCCTGCGGCGGAGCTCACCCTCGCTGATCGAGGCTTCGATGGATCTCGGCGCCGACGGCTGGCAGACCTTCCGCTTCGTCGTCTGGCCGGTGCTGTCGACCGCGCTCGTGGCCGGTGGGCTGTTGGCCTTCGCGCTCTCGTTCGACGAGGTCATCGTGACGACCTTCACGGCCGGGGCACAGACGACGCTGCCGATCTACATCCTCGACCACATCCAGCGAGGGCAGGATCTGCCTGTGGTGAACGCGATCGTGTTCGTGGTGATCGTCGTGACGGTGATTCCCGTCACGATCGCGCAGCGGCTGACGGGCGACACGGGTGTGCTCAGGCGCGGCGCCGCGGCGCCGAAAGCCGCGGCGCAGGCGGCGGGCGGCGGCGCGGTGTAGGTTGGACTCGGTCACCGAAGGAGGACATCGATGAGCGTCACGGTCTCGAGCTACAAGAACTTCGTCGGCGGCGAGTGGGTCGACTCCGCCTCCGGCGAGACGATGGAGGTCGTCAACCCGTCGACCGGCGAGACGATCGCCGAGGTCCCGCGGGGCAACGCCGAGGACGTCGACCGGGCGGTCGGGGCGGCGAAGAAGGCGCTACCGGAATGGCTCGAGACGACGCCAGGCGAGCGAGCGGAGGTGCTCCTGAAGCTCGCAGACCTCATCGAGGAGCACGGCGAGGAGCTCGCGCAGCTGGAGTCGACGAACGTCGGCAAGCCGCTCCCCGCTGCGCGCGACGAGATGCCGGTCAGCGCCGACAACCTGCGCTTCTTCGCGGGCGCGGCGCGCATGCTCGAAGGCAAGGCGACGGGCGAGTACATGCGCGGCTACACCTCGATGCTCCGCCGCGAGCCGCTCGGGATCGTGGGCGGGATCACGCCCTGGAACTACCCGCTGATGATGGCGGTCTGGAAGATCGGGCCCGCGCTCGCCGCCGGGAACGTCCAGGTCGTCAAGCCGTCGGAGCAGACGCCGCTGACGACGCTGCGGTTCGTTCAGCTCGCGCAGGAGGCAGACGTACTACCCCCCGGCGTCCTGAACGTGATCACCGGCGACGGCGTCCCCGTCGGCGAGGCGATCGTCAAGCACCCGGACGTGCGGCTCGTCTCGCTCACCGGCGATGTCGAGACCGGGAAGATCATCGCGCGCACGGCTGCGGACACGCTGAAGCGCGTCCACCTCGAGCTCGGCGGCAAGGCACCGGTGGTCGTCTTCGACGACGCCGATCCCGCCGCCGTCGCCGAGGGGATCAAGATTGCCGGCTACTGGAACTCGGGCCAGGACTGCACAGCAGCCTCGCGGGTCGTCGCGGGGCCGAGGATCTACGACCAGCTGCTCGAGGAGCTCGTCCCCGCTGTCGAGTCGATCGCCGTCGGCGATCCGGCCGAGAACGAGGAGCTCGACATGGGGCCGGTGATCTCGAAGGATCAGCAGGACCGCGTCTTCGGCTTCCTGGAACGGGCGAAGGGCGCGAAGGTGCTCACCGGCGGCGGCTCGAACGGCGACCGCGGCTTCTTCGTCAAGCCGACGGTGATCACCGAGGTCGGCCAGGAGGACGAGATCGTCCAGCGCGAGGTCTTCGGGCCGGTGGTGACGGTGCAGCGCTTCGCCGACGACGACCAGGCGATCGCGTGGGCGAACGACGTTCCGTACGGCCTCGCCGCGTCGGTCTGGACGCGCGACATCGGCCGCGCCTTGAACGCCGCCCGCAAGCTCCAGTTCGGGACCGTCTGGATCAACGACCACATCCCGCTGGTCAGCGAGATGCCGCACGGCGGGTACAAGCAATCGGGCTACGGCAAGGACCTGAGCGCCTACTCGCTCGAGGACTACACGAACATCAAGCACGTGATGGCCAAGGTCGACTAGTCCTTTTCGGCCTCGTCGGGGGACTGTCCCCTGACGCGGCCTTCCCGGCCATGCCCGGGGCCTGATCCTGGCCCCGGGCTGACGTTTGTAGCGTTTGTAGCCTGGGCATAGTCGCCTCGGTGAAGCTCAAGCTCGTCCTGGCCGCCGTCGCCGGGCTCACCGTCGTCGTGCTGGCCAATCCAGGAACGTCGGCCGCTACGGGGGCTCAGCCCGCGATGCAACCGACCGGCCTCAGCCCGGGCCAGCGTCACGTGCTCGAGGCGATCGCCGCCGACACGTGGCGCTTCTATCGCTACGACGCGGACATCGACCCGGTCACCGATCTGCCGCGCGACAACATCGGCTTCTTCGGAGCTCCGGCTCAGGGGAACTACACCTCTCCAACGAACATCGGGCTCTACCTGTGGAGCATCGTCGCCGCGCGCGATCTGCATCTGATCAGTCGGAAGGAAGAGCTCGGGCGCATCGACAGGCTCGTGACGACAGTGGAGCAGCTCCGGAAATGGAACGGCTTTCTGCTCAGCTGGTACGACACGACCAACGGTCACTGCATCACTGGACCCGGCGGCGCCGATTGCCAGAACGCGTCTCTGACGGGCCAGCTCATCTCCACGGTCGACAACGGCTGGTACGGCAGCGGGCTCGTCGTTGCGCGGCAGGCCCTCAGTCACAGCCGCTGCCACGAGTGCCGCGAGTTGCGGGAGCGACTCACCGCTCTGCTGAGCGCGATGGACTACGGCGTGTTCTACGACGCCGGCAACCAGTGCTCCGACATCACGGCAGGACAGATGTACGGCGGCTTCATCGTCGACCAGGGGCCGGCGGGCTTCCACTACGGCCTCTTGAACACCGAGACCAGGATCGCGGCCTACATGGGGATCGGAACGCACACGATGCCCGGCGATGTCTGGTGGCGCACCTGGCGAGTCCTTCCGACGACGAACCCGCCTCACCCTGTCACCGGCTGCGCGATCGACACGGCCAACTTCGACTGGCAGGGCCAGTACCCGCCTCAGGGCTACTACACGACGTACCACGATCCGCAGACGGGTCAGCCGTTCGTCGTCCTCGAGGGGCACTACCGCTACGGCGGCACAGCGACGTTCGGGGACATCGACTTCGTGCCGAGTTGGGGCGGCAGTGAGTTCGAAGGCCTGATGCCCAGCCTTGTCGTACCGGAGGCAGCCTGGGGGCCGAACAGCTTCGGGGCGAACGACGTGTCCTACGCGAAGATGGAGATCGCATGGGCGCTCGAGGGCCTCTCGTACCCGGTCTGGGGTCTCTCGCCGTCGAGCACGCCGGATGACACCGGCGGCTACGACGCGTTCGGGGCGGTCGGACCGCCCTACCCCAACGCGCTCGCCTCGAACGCGAACTGCTGTCCCTATCAGCAGTACGCCGTTACCCCTCACGCATCGTTCCTCGCCCTGCAGGTGCTTCCCCAACAGGCGCTGGCGAACATCTCCAACCTGCGCCGGCTCTACCCGGGCATCTACGGTCCGTACGGGTTCTTCGACGCTGTCAATCCGACGACCGGGAGCATCGGGCATCGCTACCTCGTGCTCGACCAGTCGATGATCATGGCCGCTCTGGACAACGCGCTCGACCACGGCGCCATGCAGCGGCACTTCGCCTCCGACCCGGTCGGTGCCGCAGTCCGGCCGTATCTGGAGCTCGAGCAGTTCTCGATTCCGCCCTCCTGATCGGGGGCGGCGTTCTGCGGGGACTGTCCCCGGACGTGGCCCGAACCGCTACGTCCGCTTGAGGTCGGCCAGGATCTCGTTCGCCGCGGCGACGCCCGTCGACGCGCCGCCTTCCATGTAGCCCTGGAAGTCCTGCGAGCAGTGCTCGCCGGCGAAATGGATGTTGCCCTGCCGCAGGCCCTCCCAGCCGCTGAACCCGACGTACTGGCCGACCTTCCAGTACGAGTACGAGCAGTTGAGATTCGGGTCCAGCATCGGCGTCGACAGCGTCGCGCGCCCGTTCCATTGCTTCGTGATCCCGGGGAAGACCGGCTCGAGCTGCTTCAGGAACCGCTGCGCGAGCGTCACCACCTTCCCGTTCGCCGCGTTCGCGTACGGCGTGCCGGCCGAGAGCGCGTCCGCGACGTCGCCGCCGGTGTAGTCGACCAGGATCCCCCGTGCGCCATTCTGCCCGCGGGTGACGTCCCAGGTGTTCTGGTAGCCGGTGTCGGAGTAGCTGGCGCCGTTCGAGAGCCCCCAGGGCCCGGATGTGTTCCAGAGCCTCGCCGCGAACTGGAGCTGCAGCTTCGAGTTGCGACCGGTGCCCAGGTCGGCGATGGCCGTCCTCTTCAGCGGTTCGAAGTCGGCGCCCTTGTAGTCCAGCGTCCGCAGGACCGCGAACGGCAGTGCGAGGATGACATGGTCGGCGGTGACCGGCTTTGCGCCGGAGGGCGTGCCGAAGCTCATCGTGCTGCTGCCGTCGGCGTTGCGCTTGATCGACTCCAGGCGCCAGGCGGTCTTCACCGTCTCCGGGCTGAGGGCGCCGCGGATGGCCAGCGGCAGGAGCGCGTTCCCGCCCACGATGTGGTAGCGCTCGTTCGAAGCGCCGAAGACCATGTAGTTCCCCGGAACGGACTTGTAGCCGAGCAGGTAGACGAGGTTCAGCGCCGACTGGTCGTCCGTCTCGGCGCCGTACTCGATCTTGTAGGCGACGTCGAGCACCTGACCGAACGGCGATGCATGGCCGCCCGGCACGCGCGACTCGATCCACTCGTAGACGCTCATCCGGTCGAGCGCGATGCCGGCGTCGGTGTGGACGAAGTACGTTGTTGGGTAGCTCGCCGCGGAGACGTCGCGCTGGAGCGCCTTGTGCACCGGCTGGAAGTCTCGGTCGGCCTGATCCTTCGGGTAGTACGCGTTGTCGAAGTAGTACGTATCCTCGGAGCCGCTTGGCTCGGCACCCGTCAGGTTGACGGTCTTGAGCCGAAAACGCTGGGCGAGGCCGAGGATCGTCTTGTGGCCGCTGTCGATCAGCTCACCGCAGAGTTCCGCAACCTGCCCGTCGGCCCAGTAGCCGGGAAACTCGCTCCAATCCGAGTGCATGCGCCCGCCGACGCGGCTCGGATGCGCCTCGTACACCGTCGACGCGACACCCTTGTCCTGGAGCGTCAACGCCGCCGTGAGGCCGGCGATGCCACCCCCCACGATTGCGATCCGGGGCCCATTCGCAGCGCGGGCCGGCCGCGAGACCGCGGCGGGTCCTGCGATGGCAATCGCCGCCCCGGCCGCACCTGAGCGCTTCAAGAACGCGCCGCGCGAATATCGGTGTTCGCTTCGGTCGGCCTCTCGCTCGCGCAGCTCCGCGGGCGAGATCCCGAGCCGCTCTGCCTGCTGGTGGTCACGTGCGAGCCGCTGCAGTGCACGCATCAACCGCGTCCTGGCCATCCCCGTACCTCCTCGGTCGCGCTGCGCGAACGATCGCGCATGCGGACGACGAACTCAAGCGGGAGACGGGTCTCGATTGACCCAATGCGCGGACATTGGTACGAATAACCTCGCATTGCGAGGGCAGCAGGATCGCGGTGCGGTCGGGCCGGGGCGGGCACTCGACGACGTCGACCGCAGCATCATCGAGGCGCTGCAGAAGAACGGGCGCGCGTCGTTCCGTCGCATCGCCGCCGACGTCGGCGTCTCCGAGGCCACCGTCCGCGCTCGCTACGCGCGTCTCTGCGACGACAACATCCTGCAGGTGACCGGCGTCACCAACCCGCTCGGGCTCGGTTTCGACGCGATGGCCATGGTGGGCATTCGCACCACCGGAGCGCCCGAGCCCGTCGCCGACGAGATCGCCAAGTGGGACGAAGCCGGCTACGTCGTCGTGACGGCGGGGCAGTACGACATCCTGGTCGAGCTCGTCTGCACCGACCGGCGGCAGCTGCTCGAGCTCACGAACCGGCTCCGCTCGCTTCCCGGGGTCGTCTCGACCGAGAGCTTCCTCTATCTCGCGCTCTGGAAGCAGCTCTACGACTGGGGCGCTCGGGCCGAGAACGGCCACGCGCTGGAGGCAGCGAGGTAGTGCCAGTCGAGGAGCGCCTGCGGCGGCCGGCGGAGAGGGGCGGGCCCAGCGAGCCCTTGCCGGACGTCCGGCTCGAGCGCGTAACGAAGCAGTTCGACGACGTGACGGCGGTGGACGACGTCTCGCTCGAGATCGAGCGCGGCAGCTTCTTCGCTCTGCTCGGCCCGTCCGGCTGCGGCAAGACGACGACGCTGCGGATGATCGGCGGCTTCGAGGAGCCGACCGCCGGCGCGATCTACCTCGGCGAGCATGAGGTCAGCGGCATGCCGCCGTACCGGCGCGACGTCAATACCGTCTTCCAGAGCTACGCGCTCTTCCCGCACCTTTCGATCTTCGAGAACGTCGCCTTCGGCCTCCGTCGGAAGGGGGAGCGGGGCGGCAATCTGAAGCGAAAGGTCGAGCACATGCTCGAGCTCGTACAGCTGGCGGGCTACGGCAAGCGCAAGCCGCGCCAGCTCTCGGGTGGACAGCAGCAACGCGTCGCGCTGGCACGCGCGCTCGTGAACAGCCCCCGCGTCCTGCTCCTGGACGAACCGCTCGGCGCGCTCGACCTGAAGCTGCGCAAGGAGATGCAGCTCTTCATCAAGGCGTTGCAGCACGACCTCGGCATCACCTTCATCCACGTCACGCACGACCAGGAGGAGGCGATGACGATGGCCGACCGGATCGCCGTCATGAACCGCGGGAAGATCGACCAGCTCGGCGCTCCGCACGATCTCTACGAGCGTCCGCAGACGGCGTTCGTGGCCGGCTTTCTCGGCGTCTCGA
>JBKOYZ010000066.1:0-8926 GCA_046725655.1 Actinomycetota bacterium
GCACAAATTCGATCGGACGCGGCGGCGAGCCACGAAGGTCGCTGCTTAGCCAGGCCCAGCTGTGGTCAGCGTCGTGAGTCTGCGTAGAGTCGGGCGGCCGTCGCCGCATCGACCTGGAGGCCGTGCTTGTGCTCCTATCGCTCGTGTACCTCGCGCTGCGCTTTGTCCTGCAGCTCTCGCTACTGAGCTTCCGCTCGGAGGAGTTCAAGGAACTCGAGATCGTCGTGCTCCGGCACCAGCTCGCCGTCGTGCGACGACAGGTTGCGCGTCCTCACGTCCGCCCTGCTGACCGGGTGTTCCTAGCTGCGGCGAGTCGGCTCCTTCCGCGGGCACGCTGGCGGTCGTTCTTCGTGACGCCGGACACGCTCGTTCGCTGGCATCGCGACGTCGTGCGCAGACGCTGGACCTATCCGCGTCGACGCTGCGGCCGACCGGAGCTGGCAAAGGAGATCCGCGAACTAGTGTTGCGCCTCGCACGCGAGAACCCGCGCTGGGGCTATCAGCGGATCGTCGGCGAACTCGGCGGCCTCGGGCTTCGCGTCTCGGCCACCAGCGTCCGCATGATCCTGCGCCAGGCCGGGTTAGGGCCAGCGGGCGGGCGCGCTGGCCTCTCCTGGCGCGAGTTTCTCAGGACGCACGCGCAGACGATGATCGCCTGCGACTTCTTCACGGTCGACACGCTCTGGCTCGGCAGGCTGCAGGTGCTCTTCTTCATCGAGCTCGCCAGTCGCCGCGTCCACCTCGCCGGCTGCACAGCCAACCCCAGCGGCGAATGGGTGGCCCAACAAGCTCGCAATCTCTCCTGGTCACTTCAAGAGCGCCGAACGCCTCTCCGCTTCCTCATCCACCATCGGGACAGCAAGTTCACCCGTGGCTTCGACGAGATCTTTCGAACCGAGGGACTACTGATCATCCGGACGCCGTTTCGGGCGCCGAAGGCGAACGCCGTCGCCGAGCGCTTCGTGCGCACCGTCCGTGCCGAGTGCCTCGACTGGCTCCTGATCTCGGGCAGGCGCCAGCTCGAACGGACGCTCCGCACTTTCATCGACCACTACAACACCCACCGCCCGCATCGCGCGCTCGGCCTCACACCTCCGCAGAAGAATCGTCCGCCGCTCCACCTCGCCTACACAGACAGCGAGAAGCGTGTGCGAAGACGCGATCGGCTCGGCGGGCTGATCCACGAATACCGCATGGCCGCGTGACCGATCGGGTTTTCGCACCCCACAGGGCCGCCGGGTGATCAGCCCGCGAGGCTGAGCGCGCTGTTGACGAGCCCAATGTGCGAGAACGCCTGCGGAAAGTTGCCGAGCAGCCGCCCGGCATCTGGCTCGTACTCCTCGGCGAGGAGGCCCACGTCGTTGCGCAGGCGCAACAGACGCTCGAACAGCTCGCTCGCTTCGTCGGCGCGCCCTTCAAGCACCAGCGCATCGACCAGCCAGAAGGAGCACGGCAAAAAGACACCCTCTCCGCTCGGCAGTCCGTCGACGGCTTGCTCGTCGCGATAGCGTCGCAGGAGACCGCCCCACGAGAGCTCCCGCTGCACGGCCGCCACGGTGCCGCGGATGCGAGGGTCCTCCGGCGGCAGGAATCCGACGAGCGGCAAGAGCAGCAGGCTGGCGTCGAGCTCCGAGCTGCCATACGACTGCGTGAACGACCCGAGCGCCTCGCTCCACGCCTCGCGGCAGACCTCCTGGTGGACCTCGGCGCGGAGGCGGCGCCAGCGCTTGAGGGGCGCTTCGCGACCGAATTCCTCGCTCAATCGGATTGCCCGATCGAATGCGACCCACGCCATCACCTTCGAGTGGGTGAAGTGCCTTCGCCCGCCCCGCACCTCCCAGATCCCCTCGTCGGGCTCGCGCAAGCGCCTCTCGAGCAGGCCGAGCTGGTGGCGGCCGAACTCCCAGGCGGGCGGCAAAGCGGGCAACCCGTGCCTCAGCGCCTGGTACATCGCGTCCGTGACCTCGCCGACGACGTCGATCTGCGCCTGCTCGGCCGCTGCGTTGCCGACCCGTACCGGCCGCGAGTCCTCGAAGCCCGGCAGCCAGTCGAGCTCCCACTCGGTCAGCCGCCGCTCGCCGGCGACGCCGTACATGATCTGCGCCACCTCCGGGTCGCCGGCCACCGCCCGCAGGAGCCACGCCCGCCACGCCTCGGCCTCTTCGGTGTAGCCGGTCTCGAGGAGCACGAGCAACGTCAGCGTCGCGTCCCGGAGCCAGCAGTAGCGATAGTCCCAGTTGCGGACGCCCCCGAGCACGACCGGCAGGGACGTCGTCGGCGCGGCGACGATCCCTCCCGTCGGGTGGTAGGTCAGGCCTTTCAGAACGACGAGCGACTGCAAGACATCGTCGCGGTAGGGGCCGTCGTAGGTGCAGCGCGACGCCCAAGCACTCCAGAACTCCTCCGTCTCCCGCAACGCCTCGTCCGGATCGACGACGGACGGCAGCTCGGAATGCGACGGGAACCAGGTGAGCGCGAACGGCATCCGCTCGCCCGCGCGGACCTCGAAGGTCGAGGACGTCGTCGTGTTCTCCCCGCTCGTCGCCGCCGGTGTTCGCATCACGAGAGCGTCCGGCCCCGCGGTCGCGACGAGGGCGTCCTCGACGCGACTCACCCAGGGAACGACGCGGCCGTAGCCGAACCGGATCACGAGCTCGGACTCGACCGCGACGCAACCCGTGAGGCCTTCGACGATCCGGACGATGCCAGGCGCCTCGCCGCGCGGAGGCATGAAGTCGACCATCCGGATCCGGCCGTCCGCCGTGTCCCACTCCGTCTCGAGGACGAGCGACCCGGGCCGGTAGCGGCGGGTCGCCTCGCCCCGGGCGACGGGTCGGAGACGCCAGCACCCGTGCTCCGGGCCGCCGAGCAGCGCCGCGAAGCAGGCGTCTGAGTCGAAACGAGGAAAGCAGCACCAGTCGATCGAGCCGTGCCGGTGAACGAGCGCGGCCGTCTCGAGATCGGCCAGGAAAGCGTAGTCCTCCACGAGTCGGCTCATCGGTTCGTCCTCCTGCGGCCCTGCGGCGACGCGCTCGGGAAGCTCGTCGACGCGCTGGTCATCGACCGAGCCCCCTGCTTCGGCACTGAGAAGCTCCCCGCGTGCTTCTCGCTGAATGCGCAAGGCAGCGCGTGCGGTGCGTAAATTCGGTCGGACGGTCGGAAAGCGTCTGTTTGCAGGAAAGACCGGGCCTGCGTACACCACATGCTACGTCGGCCTCGACCAGTGCTCCTGGACGAGCCCCTGTGCCTCTTCCTCGCTTAGCGCGGCGATCTGCTCGGCTGTCATGTGCAGCTCGCCCACCAGGATCGCCACCACCCACGCTGCGTGCTCGACCGGCCTCTCCTCGAGCTCGGTCGGACGGTCGACCGGGCGCTGCGCGCGGATGGACTCCCAGAACTGCTCGCGGGAGACCTCCAGCTGGTGGCGTAGCACGCCGCTGAACCGGCCGGGGCTGAGCGTCTTCTGGCGCGAGTGCGAGATGTGGGTCTGCAGCACGCGGCCGTCGTCGAGCGTCTTCTCGTAGAAGAGGTGCCTGCTCCGACTGCCACCGCGCTCGCCCCCCTTGACCTGTCGCCAGCCGTCGGCTGCGAGGAAGGCTTCGACGTCGCCCCACGTGGGGGCCGTGGGCGTCAAGCCGGCTGAACCTCTCGACGGATCGAGGGGGTGAGCACGAACAGCTGCCGGCGCTCTTCGGCGGGCGTGAACGCGACGCGCGCGACCCACGGGAGCTGCTGCCTGCGATCCGTCTCGCGGTAGAACTCGAGCCGCGTGAAGTACTGCTCCGCGTACGCCTCCGCGAGCTCGACGAGCTCGTCCAGTGCCTCGTCGAACGACTCGCCGCCCGCGATCAGCCCGAGCTCCGGCAGCCGGACGACGAACTCGCCCTCCGACACGCTGATCTTTGGGTGGAACTCGAACGACTCGAGCAACGCTACGACCTCCTCGCGGCCCAGCAGGAACATCTCCTCCTTCCCGTGGTGGCGGTCGACCGCCTTCGGCCGGTGGCCGTGGACGACCGAGGTCATCAGGTCGGAAAGCTTCGCCTTCGCCTCGCTGAAGGCGAGGGTCTCGATGAGGCTGCTGGACATACGTGACAGTGTAGGCGACGTGACTTGTTTGGTCAAATTGATCAGTATGGTCAGAGTCTAGGATCAGACTTCGCGCGCGGCAGGTGCACAAACTCGTGAGGGGTTTCAAAATGCCGGTTCACGCGGCGGAGCGGTGATATCCGTGGATGAGTCCGCCGAGTCGGTCTCGGCGCTCAATCGTCCCGGCAGTCGGTGGGTCGGTTGCGTCGGTCGCTTCCGGTGTGAGCAGGGCGAGCCCACGGTGCGGGCGCTCGCGGTTGTAATGGACCGTGTGGCTGCGAATACGTGCTCGAGGTGGCGGCGACCGATGATCAGCAGCCGGTCGAGACACTCGGCGCGGACGGTCCGGACGAAACGTTCGGCGTAGGCGTTGGCTTGTGGGCGCGCGGATCGGTGTCTGGATGACGTTGATTCCTTCGCTGCGCAAGATCTCGTCGAAGGCGGCGCTGAATTTGCTGTCGCGGTCGTGGATCAGGAACCGCATGCGCTCGAAGAGGCCCGTGAAGCTGATGTTGCGCGCCTACTGCGTGACCCAAGCGCCGGTCGGGTTGCTGGTGCAGCCCGCGAGGCGGCGAGATCCCGGCCGACCGCGAGCTCGAGCTCGTCCCCGACATCCTGATCGGCCTGAACCTCCTTCGCGTCCTCCACGGCGAGCTCCCCGACCGCGAGTTTGTCCGACGCGTCCTCAGGACGATCATCTATCCGCTTGTGACCGCGCCGCCCGCGAACGCGAGCAACACAGACCTACCCGCGGGTCGGCGATCCGGCGAGTAAGGCACCGAGCATCGTTTTCGCGGGGCTCTTCCAGGACAGTGAGGCCGGGCGCCCGCTCGTTCAGCTTCCAGGCGTGCCGTGGTCCTAGGACCAAAGGCGCGTAGCAGCTGCGACCTGGCGGGTCTGTACCGTTGTTTGCATCACCCAACCCCACGAGCAACGCATGACCACCAAGCCACGAACAGCGACCCAGCAGATCACCGAGGAGGTCACCTCCTGGCCGGCTGTCGAGGCCGGCCCGGGGAAACGCGGCGAGTTCGCCTTCAGGGTCGGCCGGCGCCAGATTGGTCACCTGCACGGTGAGCGTGCCGCCCACTTCGGCTTCCCGAAGCAGGTCTGGGCCGACCTGAGGGCGCAGGGTCGGATCGCCCCTCATCCAGTCTTCCCCGAGTCGCAGGGGCCGGCTGCGCGCACGATCGAGGACGAGACCGACGGCCGCGACGCGATCGCGCTGCTGCGGCTCAACTACGAGCGCGTGGTCGCCCGCCATGGCCTGCCAGTGGAAACCCGCTCGTCCTCGTAGCAAGGCGGATCTCACCGCCCGACGCGACGTGCGCGCTCAGCCGAGCTGCTTCGGAAGGACGTACCCGGCGAGCACCGCGTCGGCCGGGGAGAGCTTGCTCCAGGCTGTGTTCGGAAGCGCGAGCGTCGCGAGTGCCGCGGTCGGGAACTTCGCCTCGAGCCGCTCCAGCTCGGCACCGGCCGAGGCGAGGGAAAGGGCGAGCTGTTGGAGGCCGGGGTTGTGCCCGATCAGCATCAGCGAGGCGACCGCTTCGGGCAGGGCGCGAATGCGCTCGAGCAGCTGATCGGAGCAGGCAGCGTACAGCTCCTCCTCCAGCCTGACCGTCCCCGTCGCGGCGAGCGCGGGTCGCAGCAGCTCGAGCGTCTCGCGTGTCCGCTCGGCCGAGGAGCAGAGGACAAGCTCAGGCTCGATTCCGAGCCGGACAAGGTGCTTGGTGATCCGCCTTCCGTCCCGGTGGCCTCTTGGCGCAAGTGGCCGCTCGTGGTCGCGGAGGGCGGGATCGGCCTAGCTGGATTTCGCGTGTCGTAGCAGGTAGAGGGTGTGCAGCGCTCGGGTGGGCACGGCTGCGCGCTTGGTTGTGAGCCCGGGTCAGCCGGCTTCGAGCGCCGGCTCGCGCGCGGCTCGTGCGGCGGCCTCGACGGCAGCCTGGACGAACTCGCGGACGGCGGCGCGCCGGTCGCCTCGCCGCCAGGCGATCACGAGCTGGCAAGGGCTGAGGTCGAGGACGGGGCGGTAGACGAGTCCCGGCCGTGCGTAGACGGTGGTGTTTCCTTCGGCGAGGAGGACGATGCCGTGACCGGTGGCGACGGCCTCGAAGGTCTCGTCGGGGGTGGCCGCCTCGGCTCCGATGTGGGCCTGTCGGCCGTGGCGTCCGTCGAGCGCGAGCCAGTAGTCGCGGAGAGGTCCCGCCTCTTCTGGCAGGGCGATGAAGGGCTCGTCGAGGAGATCTGCCATCTGCAGCGCTCGGCGGCTCGCGAGTCGGTGCCTAGCGGGGAGCGCGACGAACCGACGCTCGCTCCGGAGCGGTTTGGCTTCGATCCGGTCTTCGGCGCCGGTGGGGAGCCAGAGGAAAGCGACGTCGGCGCTCTCGTCGAGGAGGCCGCCGGTGGGATCGGACCAGGCGTGCAGGCGGAGCGCGAGCCGCCAGTCGGGGTGCTGCTCCGCGTAGCGAGCGGCGATCTCCTGGTAGAGGCCGCCGCCGACGCTGGTCTGGAAGCCGACGCGGAGCACCTTGCCCTCGGCGCTCGCCTGCTCGGCCGCCGCCGTCAGCGAGTGCTCCCAGTCGGCCAGCAGCCGTCGCGCCGCCGGGAGGAGCGCCTCGCCGGCGGCGGTGAGTTCGACGCCGCGGCGGTCGCGGCGGAAGAGCGGGAAGCGCAGCTCGCGCTCGACCTGGCGGATCTGCTTGGAGAGGGCGGGCTGGGAGACGTGCAGGCGCTCGGCGGCGCGGGAGAAGTGCAGCTCCTCGGCCACGGCGACGAAGTAGCGCAGGTTGCGCAGGTGCACGTCGATAACCAGCAGCTATATCAGCATGTCTGGCGTCGCCCTGGCGCCGGGCCTACCGTGGATCGAGTTCACTCGTAGCGAGGAGATCCGATGGCCACGCAGCTGAACGTGCTCCCAAGCGTCGACCCGAGTGTGCGCGAGACGGTTCGCTTCCGAAGCGATGGACTCACGCTCGCCGGCCACCTCTACCGCCCAGCCACGGCGGCGCGGGGCGAGCGAACTGCCGCGCTGGTGATGGCGGGGCCGATGACCTCGGTGAAGGAGGAGACGCTCCCGCACTACGCGGCGCCGCTCGCCGAGGCGGGCTACAACGTGCTCGCCTTCGACAACCGCAACTTCGGCGAGAGCGAGGGCGAGCCGCGCCAGCACCTGGACACGGCCGAGCAGGTCGAGGACCTGAAGAACGCGGTCAGCTACCTGCTGAGCCGCGAGGATGTCGACCCGGAGCGGATCGGGCTCTGCTGCGTCTGCCTGGGCGCGGGCTATGGCCTCGCCGTCGCCTCGATGGACCTGCGCGTCAAGGCGCTCGCGATCGTCGCCGGCGGCTACAACATCACCGACACCTATCGCGACTTCCTCGGCGAGGAGGGCTTCGCCGCCTACCTCGAGACGCTGAACGGTGCCCGCCAGCGCCAGTACGAGAGCGGGGAGCTCGAGTACATGCCCGCGATCGCCGGACCGCCCGACTACGCACCCTCCGCGATGCCGGTGCAGGAAGCCTACGAGTACTACAGCCGTGCCCAGGCGACCGAGGCACCGAACTGGGAGAACCGCCTGACCGTCGCCTCGATGGAGCAGATCGTCGGCTGGAACGTCCTCGCCCGCGCGCACCTCGTCGCGCCCCGGCCGCTGCTCGTCGTCCACGGGACGACCGACGTCTTGCTCCCGCCCCGCTATGCGCAGGAGGTCTTCGACCGGGCCGGGGAGCCAAAGGAGCTGCGTTGGATCGAGACCTCGAACCACGTCGAGCTCTACGACCAGGCCCCCTTCGTGCCGCAGGCAATCGCGAAGGTGATCGACTGGCTCGGCACCCACTTGCCTGCGAGGTGAGGGCGCGCGATGACGACATCGGACTGGCAGCAGATCGTCGAGCGCACGTCGGCGATGGGCGTGCTGATCGACGCTCGCGACTGGCCGGCGCTGGCCGAGCTCTTCGACGAGCGCGTCGATGTCGACTACACGTCGCTCAACGGCGGCGAGCCGGCGACGGTCACGCCCGCCGAGCTGATTGCCGGCTGGCGGCCCCTCGCCGAGGGCCTCGACGCGACCCAGCATCTGACCGCGAACCACCAGGTGGCGGTCGACGGCGACACCGCGACCTGCAGCGCGCACGTGCTCGCCACGCATCGGCTGGCGACGGTCCACGGCGACCCGCTCTGGGTCGTCGGCGGACGCTACGACTTCCGCCTGCGCCGGGTACCGGAGGACGAGCGGTGGCGGATCTGCGCGGTGACTCTCACGACGCTCTGGGTGACGGGGAACCGGACGATCATGGAGCTTGCGGTCCAGAGTGCGGACCCTTAGAGACGCCTACTTCAATCGATCCGAGCGACCGACGAGCAGGACCAACGCCAACCCCTTGCGAACGGCGAGATAGACAGACGACCAAATGATGAGCGACGTCCGAGTCGTTACAGGAGACCGACGCTAAAACAGCACGAGCCGGTGCGACACCTCACCATCGGAGCGCGGAGCAAGTCCGCGCTTCCACTTCTGGTATTCGCGCCGCGCGCGAAGCCCGACCCGGTGAACGGGCGACCCGTAGGTTCACAAACTCGATTGGGCTGCAAATCGGGTAGATCCGTGCGTCCGTCCGAATTTGCGAACCCTACGCGCTCAGGAGTCGGCTCGCCGCGGCGAGGAACACCCGGTCTCTCTCATCCAGCCGCGGACGAGCGACCTGGCGGCGAAGAACCGCGAGCTCGTGGCGCAGCACCACGATCTCGAGTTCCTTGAACTCACGCGAGCGCAAACGCAGCGCCGCCACCGCGAGCGCACGCCGAAAGATCAAATACACGAGCGAGACGAACAAGAGCA
>JBKOYZ010000147.1:0-33695 GCA_046725655.1 Actinomycetota bacterium
ACCAGAAGAGGATCGCGGGCTTGGCCCGCGACCCGCTAAACCCGATTCTTTGAGACTAAACCGCCTCTCGCTGCAGCGCCGGCGTGCAGCAAAGCAAGGCGCCGCTTACGGCGCCGACCCGCTAAACCCGATTCTTTGAGACTAAACCGCCTCTCGCTGAAGAGCAGGCATACACCAAGGCGCCGCTTACGGCGCCGACCAGAAGAGGATCGCGGGCTTGGCCCGCGACCCGCTAAACCCGATTCTTTGAGACTAAACCGCCTCTCGCTGCAGCGCCGGAGTGCAAGTAGCCCGGCCCCGCTTCTCCAGGTACTGCTGGTGGTAGTCCTCGGCGGGGTAGAAGGTCTCGGCGGGCTCGACCTGCGTCACGACCGGGTTGCGTTGACGCGTCTGCTCCTCCGCCTTCGACCGCAGCGCGACCTCCCGCTGCTCCTCGTCGTGGACGAAGACGACCGAGCGGTATTGGTCGCCGATGTCCCAGCCCTGGCGGTTCAGCTGCGTTGGGTCGTGCTTCCGCCAGAAGACGTCGAGCAGCTGCTCGTACGAGAGCCGCTCCGGGTCGTACGTGACCTCGACCACCTCAGCGTGGCCCGTCGTGTGCGAGCACACGTCTTCGTAGGTCGGATTCTCGAGGTTCCCGCCCTCGTAGCCGACCTCGGTCTTCGTCACGCCCTCGAGCTGGCGAAACGCCGCCTCGACGCCCCAGAAGCAGCCGGCGCCGAACGTTGCCTTCTTTTCCATTGCCTCTTACTCCTCCTCCAGTTTCAGTGCTGCCGAGTTGATGCAGTAGCGCTGCCCGGTCGGCGCGGGGCCGTCGGGGAAGACGTGCCCGAGGTGTCCGCCGCAGTTGGCGCACAAGACCTCGGTGCGGATCATCCCGTGACCGAAGTCGCTCTCTTCTTCGACAGCGGCTTCCGACGCCGGCGCGTAGAACGCCGGCCACCCGCAGCCGGAGTCGTACTTCGTCTGCGAGCCGAAGAGCTCGGCGCCGCAACCGGCACAGTGATACGTCCCGGGCTCGAAGCTATGGTCGTACTCGCCCGAGAACGGCGCCTCGGTGCCCTTCTCGCGCAGGATTCGGTACTGCTCGGGCGTGAGCTCTGCACGCCACTCGCGGTCTGTCTTCTCAACTTTCGTCATGGAGACAGTCTGCCAACCAGACCGTTGGTCACGGCAGGCGGTCCGCGTCCTGGACCCAGCAGTCGACCCACCAGCGGGCGTGCGGCATCCCGCTCGCGAGCGCGAGCTCGTGCAGCGCGTCGATGTCGTAGCTCGCGCGGCGGAGCTCGGCCGAGAGCTCGCCGTCCTCCGCGGTCAGGATCGCGTACTCGGCCCACGGCGATATCTCGACCCGGCCGTTGCGCGGCGGCCAGGCATGGAACGGGAGGCCGACGCTCCCGGGGTTGACGACGAGCATCGCGCCGTGACGGCGGAGGAGCTGCACGTGCGTGTGGCCGGCGACGACGGCCGCGGCGCCCGTACCGTCGAGCATCTGCTCGAGCTCCTCGTCCGGCGTCGTTTGCCGGATGTCGTCGGTGAACGACCGCGGCGATCCGTGGACGCACAGGATCCGGGCTCCGTCCACGTCGAGCTCGAGGCTTCGAGGCAGAGACCGGAGGTACCCGCGCTCCGGCACACCCAGCTGTGCTGCCCACCAGCGCGCTTGGTCCTGGAGCTTGCGCGCATCCGGCCCCGGCAGCGGCGGCACGGTCGAGACGAGCCAGTCGTCCCAGTTGCCCAGGACGACCGGGCAGTCGAGCTCCTGCACGCGGCGGACCACTCCTTGCGGCTGCGGGCCCGGCGCGACGTCGCCGAGGCAGACGAGCCGCTCGACCCCCGCCCGCTCGAGCGCCGCGAGGACCGCCTCGAGCGCCGGCGCGTTTCCGTGAACGTCGGAGATCAGCCCGAGGCGCACGGCTCGAACCTTACGCACCGAGATCGAAGTCGACCATCGCCCGTTCGAGCCCATTCAGCGCTTCGCGCTCGACCGCCCGATTCCGCTCGGCGTGGCCGTACGAGGCCAACGCGGCCCCGAGCGAGAGCGCGACCACCCGCGCGCGGAGCAGCTGGTCAGAGCTGATGTCGCCGTACGCCTCGAGAAACGCGCGCCGGCCCTCGGGCGGCACGAAGCTCCAGAACATCGAAAGGTCGGTCGCGGGGTCGCTGCGGCAGACATCGACCCAGTCGATGACGCCGGTGACCGCTAGCTCGTCGTCGGCGAGCACCTGGCGGACATGCAGGTCGCCGTGCACGATCGCGGAGAACCTGGGCGGTGACAGCGCCTCAGCCGTTGCCAGCACCTGCTCGACCTCGCGGCTTCCGCGCCAGTCGCCGAGCGCCTCGAGCTCGGCCAGCTGAGCGCGGGTCTTCGGCACCCGCACCGACATGTCCGCGCGCCGGTTCGAGTCGGTCGGGAGCTCCAGCTCGAGCTCGATCTCGTGCAACCGCCGCAGGAAGCGCGCGAGTGCCTGCCCGATACTGACGCGGGCGCGATCGTCGAGCTCGAGAGTCGTCAGCTCACGCCCAGGGAGGAGCCGGCTGCCGTAGAAGGGCCAAGGAAACTGCTCGGTAGGCGAGCCGACGAACGCGGGCGCCGGCACCGGCAGCGCCAGCAGCGGCGCGAGCACCGGCAGCGCCGCGATCTCGACCTCGACGCCCGGAACCGCGATCGCGCGTCGCGGGAACCGGAACGCCCACTCCTCGTTCACGAGCCAGATCGCGTAGTCCCAGCCTTCCGCGAATGGCCGCAGCGAGTGCACCTCGAGCTCTGGGAACTGGGCGAGCAGCCCCCGCGCGAGCGGCTCGTCGACGACGACCTCGGCGCTCCACTCGGGCACGACGCGAGCCTAGCGCGGCCGCCTTTTACGAGAACCTTACGAGTCTCTGCGCTCCGCTTGAGGATCCGGCGTGATTCTCCCCGCGCAGACTGCCACGACAGGGAGGATCCGATGCGCAAGCTCGTGCTCATCGCCGCGGGCGTCGCCGCGCTCGCAGGCGCGCAACTCGCGGTCGCGATCGGGCTCCACGGCGCAAGAAGCGTGAAGGCGGTTGCAGGCACCTTCAACGCGAACGCGTCCTGGAGCAAGACGAGAACGTGTACGACCACCGACGGCAAGACCGTCGCGATCACGAACGGCAGGTACAGCGGCGCCGCTGCAGGTGACCCCGATCTCGCGGGACCGATCAGGCTCGCCGCGCACAGCGTCATCAACACGACCGACGACGTCGGCGTCGTCAACGGCAGGCTCCGGATCGACGTCGCGGGCCGGGACACGGTCGCCGACTTCTCCGCCGTTTACCAGCACGGGAAGCTGGTCGGCCTGGCCCGCGGGCACGTGCGGCAGCCGCACGCCCGGCTGCTTGCCAACCTCTCCGCCGGCTTCGTCCCGAGCACCGGCTTCGCCGGCGGCAAGATCGGCAACGCCGACGGCGGCGGTGCCGTCGAGAACGGCCCCGCCAGCTGCCGGCCGAAGCCTCCGGCCGAGAAGAGCGCGGCCAGAGGGACGATCTCCGCGCTGGCGGCCAACTCGATCACGGTGGCCGGCCTGAGTTGCGTGATCCCGGCGGACATGTCCGGCCGCGTCCTGAACAGGTTCAAGGTCAATGACCGGGCGGAGATCCACTGCAGGCTGACCGGCAGCGACAACACGCTGGTCAGGATCAGGAGGCTGCACTAGCCGATCGGCTCAGCTACGTGAACGAGGGGCGCCGGCGGCGCCCCTCGTTCATCGGCGGCGACGCCTCGTCGCCGTCGTCCGCGACGCGAAGCTGACGGCCGGTCCCGGCCGTGACGCTTCAACGACTCGGCAGAAGTCCGCCAAAAGCGTGAAGATGCACGGGGAATGCTCGAAGCCGCGGGTCTCAGCCCTGTCGAGGAGGGTGTCTATCGCTCGCTTCTGCGCGGCCGCGCGCACTCGGCGGAGGACCTGGGTCGCGAGCTCAGCCTTTCGGCGGATGAGGTCGAGAGGGTGGTCGCCTCGCTGGAGGCGATGGGGCTCGTCAATCGGACGGCGGACACCGCACCGGCGAAAGGAGGAACGCCGTGACCGGCAAGGCGGATTTCAGTCAGGAGGAGTGGGATCTGGTGCGGGAGGGCCCGCCCACCGCGGGCATGATCGCCCTGACCGCGTCCCGCGGCGGCAGCTTCCGTGAGACGTGGGCGCTCGCGAAGACGTACGCCGAGGCGAGGCAGCAGCACGGCGCAAGCCAGCTGCTCGACGATCTCGTCGCGGACAAGCCTGATGTGAAGCGCTACGGCTCCGGCGAGGAGCTCGAGCAGACGGGGCTCAGCCGCCTCGGCGACGCGGTGGCGCTGCTCGGGCAGAAGGCGACCCCGGAAGAGCTCGAGGCGTACAAGCGCTTCACGATCGGTGTCGCCGAGCGCGTCGCCGCCGCCCACAAGGAGGAAGGCGAGAGCGTCAGCGGCGCCGAGCGCGAGGCGATCGAGCGGATCACGGCCACGCTGAACCCGAGCTAGCCGCCTGAGCTAGCCGTCGTCGTACACGACCTCGGTTCCCGCGACGAGGTCGGGCACGCCGCGTCTCCGGTCGTCGAAGAGCGCGGTCACGTAGCCGAGGAAGAACGGGACGATCGAGAGCCAAGTGACGACGGCGCGCACCAGCGCTCGCACGACCGACGGCGGCCTTCCGGCGCGGGTGCGGACGCGCAGCTTCATCAAGTACATCCCGGGCGTCCGGCCGGCGCTGCTCCAGAAGAAGACGAGGTAGGCGGCGGCGATCAGCAACCAGCCGCCGCCGACCAGCGTCCCGACGAGCCACTTCGGGCGCAGGCCGCCGACGAGGTACGACACGAGCCCCAGCAGCCCGGCCACCACCGCGAAGACGACGGCGATAACAAGCACGTCGAGCGCAAACGCCACGCCTCGGGTCGCCAGGCCGGCAAATCCGGCGCGGCCGGACGACCGGGCCCGGCGCGCCCCGATTCGCCCGTCGAGCTCGACGGTCTGCTCGCGCACCTCCGCGACCAGTCCTGCGACGAGACCGATGCTCTGCTCGGTCAGCGCCGCCCGCACCTCCGGGCTCGCGGCGACGTCCTTGATCGCACCGCGCACGGCGTCGCTCTCGACGACGCTTTTCATGAGCTCCTTCGCCTGCGGGCTCGCCAGCGCCTTCTCGACGGCGTTGTCGAGGGCGCCGCTCCGCGTCAGCTCCGCGGCCATGCGCTCGAGCACGCGATGCTCGGCGATCGAGCGCGCGAGGTCTTCGGGCAGGCTTCCGGCGAACGCACGGTCGGCTACCCGCAAGACCTCCGGGACGAGGTGCTCGTCGGCCGCCGTTTCGAACTGGTCGCGTGACGCGCGTGCCGCCACCCTCGCCGGGAAGAAGGCGAGACGACGCGCAGCGCCGAAGCGGGAGGGACGTGTGTCACCGGGCACGCCGCCGACGCTACCGAGGTTCCCGAGGCGCGGCAAGCCTCGTCGAATGACCCATTTGGCTCATGCGGTGCGCGCCCTAAAACGGCGATCCTCCTTACGTGGAGTCGACCACTGACGGACGGGGCCACGCACTCGTGACCGGCGAGCCGGTCCGAGTCGGCGGCTTTGTCGGCGCCGGTCACCCCTCCCAAGCGACCGGCGCCGACAACCGCCGCTTCCGTCTGAAGCACGCACTCAGGTCGGTCGAGCACGCGCTGATCCTGCTCGACGGCCGGCCGGTCGAGGGAATCGAGCTCGCAGCGCTGACGCGCGTTCGCGACGACCTCGCTATCGCGCTCCGTCTGGCCGAAGCCGGGCGCTGAGCAGCTACGGATGGCGCAGGCGGCCGGCGAACGTGCTGGTCCGCGCTACTTCCCGGAACTCCGCGACGCCGTCGAGGCCTTCACCACCCGAAGCGGGTGAGGCCCGCTCATCCAATGCCGAGACACGCTCGGGCCCCCGACCAAGGAGGATTTCCGCGTGCTTGCTGCCGACTACCCGTTCCTGGACGTTCTGTGGACGATGTTCGTCTTCTTCGCCTGGGTGGCCTGGTTCTTCATCCTCTTCAGGGTGATCGTCGACCTCTTCCGGCGTCATGACATTTCCGGCTGGGGGAAGGTCGGTTGGATCGTCTTCGTGATCGTGCTGCCGTTCATCGGCGTGTTCACCTACCTGATCGTCCAGGGGCAAGCGATGGCCCAGCGCGACACGGCGCAAGCTCAGGCGGCGCAGTCGCAGATGGACGAGTACATCCGGACGACAGCGGGTGGGAGCGCCGCCGAGATCGAGAAGGCGAAGCAGCTGCTCGACAGCGGCGCCATCTCCCAGGCCGAGTTCGACCAGATCAAGGCGAAGGCGCTGGCCGCCTGAGCGGCGTCGTGGCAGCCTCAGGCGCTGAGCGCGAGCGAGATCGCAAAACCGACGACGACGAGCGGGCCGGTCCAGACGCCTTCGACCCGGTATGCCTCCGGTAGGAGCGTGTCGGCAAGCATCGCGAGCAGGGCGCCCGCAGCAAAGGCCTGTGCGAGCGCGCCGGTGTGTCCGCTCGCCGGGTCGAGGAGCGCATAGCCCGCCGCAGCGGAGATGGCCGAGACGGCGGCCACGGCAATCCACATGAGCAAGACTCGGCCCCGCGGCCAACCTGCCGCCTTGAGACCGCTCGACGACGACATCCCTTCGGGGAAGTTCGACAGCGCAACTCCGGCGAACAGCGCGACGTTGACGCCTCCCTGCAGCACGGTGAACCCGAGCACGAACGACTCCGGGATCCCGTCGAGAATCGAGCCGAGCACGATCGCAAGCGGCGACCCATCCGCCTGCTTTCCCGTCGGGTCTTTGCGTTCGGAGGCGCCGCGGCGATCCAGCAACCAGTCACCGAGCGAGAAGACCATCGCCCCGACCAGGACAAGGAGCGAGACCCAGCCGACCGTGCTCGTCTTGAGCGCTTCGTCGACCAGCTCGAACGAGACCGATCCGATCAAGAGGCCCGTCCCGAGCGCCATCACGACTGCGATCACGCGCCGCCCGGGGGCCAGGAGATACGAGACGAGCGCGCCGACGAGGAGCGCCGACGCGCCGAGCGCGCCCCAGACGAACGCCTCCACCATCGGGCCGTAGTGTCTCGAGGCTGCCGGATGATCGGACCCGGCGGTGAGGTTCCCGGTGTTCAGCTGGCTCCGCCGTCTCGACATCGACGCCGTGCACCGCGGGCGAAGCTCACCGGGAGGTCGGTCCGTCGTTCGACCTCCCTACAGTGAGGGCGGATGGCGGGGCCGGAGGTGGTCGATGCGACGCGGCGGACGCGGCTGGCGAACGAGCGGACGTACCTCGCCTGGCTGCGTAGCGCGCTGACCGCACTGGCGGTCGCGGTGGGCGCCGGGAAGATCGTGCCCGGCGTCGCCGACGTCACCAAGTGGCCGTTCGAGCTGCTCGGAGCGGGCTTCGCGGTCCTCGCGCTCGTGCTGATCGTCTACGGCGCTCTTCGCTACGTGCGTGTCGAGGAGGCGCTGGAGGCCGGAGCGTTCGCGCCGCTCCGGCCGCGGAACGCGCTCGTCCTCGCCGGGGTCGCCGCCGTCCTCGGCGTTGCGACGCTTGTGCTCGTCTTCGTGCGCTGAACGACGCGTATAGGTCGTCGGCCATGTCGAAGACGACCTTGAAGACCGGTTCTTCAGAGAAGCCCCCGCCCGCGCGGGGAGCCGCCCGGCCCCGGCTCACGTTGAGCCGGACTCACGCGGGCGGCGCGCCGTCCGCGAACACGGCCGCCCAATCGTCACGCACGCTCACGACCGTCCAGCCCTCGGCCCTCGCGGTCTCGAGCGCCTGCTCCGCCCCGGCCGTGTAGTCGAACTCGCGCTCGGCGTCGTCGTGGAGGACAAGTAGGCGCAGCGTCGAGCGAGACTCTCCACCGGCCCAGCGCAGCATCGGCACGTCCCCGTTCGAGTTCCCCACCGCGAGGACAGGGCGACGGCCGATCCGGCTCCAGATCCGTATTGGCTTGGTCGGGCCGTCGTCGAAGACATCCGGCTCGGCGAGATATGAGATCGAGCCGCCGCCGTCGTCCTCGTCGTAGCGGAGCCCGTTCGAGCTGCCGATCACGCGCTCGGGAGGGATGCCGTAGATCTCCTGCGTGATCGGACGCATGAAATCTCGATCGCCGCCCGAGGCGATGTAGCTCGTGAAGCCGTTCGCTTCGAGGTAGTCGAGCAGCTCGATCATCGGCACGTACGCGCACTCGCCGAACGTGCGGCCGAGGCTCGGGTGCTGTCCCTGACGGACGAAGGCTCCGGCGGCGTTCTCGTACTCCTCGACCTTCATCCCCTCGAAGGCCTTGAGGATGCCCCCGAGCAGCACCTTCACGTCGCTGTCATCGCCGGCGTAGTGCTTGGTGATGACGTCGCCGAGCCACGCGTAGTCGCGTTCGTGGGCCGCCTTCCAGGGTTGCCGCACGCGCAGCGACGCGTCATGCTCGGCCATCTCTGCGAGCCGCTGCAGGATGAAGCCGAGCTCGATCGGCATCGGCTTCTCGCACCAGAGCGTGCCGTCGTTGTCGAAGACCGCTACCCGGTCCTCGGGTGGGACGTCCTGCGCCGCTCCCTCGGCGAACTCGACGATCGCGGCGCGGCTCGGCGTATCCCGCCACGACGCGAGGCTCATCAGCCGCGTGCTCCGCTCGTCGCCTCCTCCATCTTCTCGAGCGCCTGGTCGATCGTGAAGCTTGCGGCCTTCTGGCGCGGCGGGAACTCCTCGAATGTGGCGAGGAAGTCGGCCACTAGCGCCTGCGCCGCGAGGATCATGTACGTCTTCGAGATGTACCAGTCCCAGTACGTATTCGACGTCGTGTCCGCGCGCTCGAACGGATCGGTACGGAGGTTGTAGAGCTTCGGGATCCGCAAGGGGACGAACGGCTCCGCCCACACGTCGAGCGTCCCAGTGGCCCGCTGCTCCATGAAGACGAGCTTCCAGTTGTCGAAGCGCAACGCGACGAGGTCGCCGTCGTCACTGAAGTAGATGAAGCCCTGTCGCGGGCTCCGCTCCTCCTCGCCCGTGAGGTACGGGAGCAGGTTGTAGCCGTCGATGTGCACCCTGAACGTCTTGCAGGCGGCCTCGTGCCCCTGCCTCAGCTTCTCGACAATGTCCGGTTCGCCCGCCGCCGCGAGGAAGGTTGGCAGCCAGTCGTGGTGCTGCACGATCTCGTTCGAAACGACGCCGGCCGGGATCTTTCCGGGCCAGCGCACCATCAGCGGCACACGGAATGCCCCTTCCCAGTTCGTGTTCTTCTCACTGCGGAACGGCGTCATGGCGCCGTCGGGCCACGTGTTCATGTGCGGCCCGTTGTCGGTGCCGTACATCACGATCGTGTCTTCCGCGATCCCGAGCTCGTCGAGCAGGTCGAGAAGCTGGCCGACGTTCCGGTCGTGGTCGAGCATCGTGTCGTGGTACGGCGACTGCCAGCGGCCGGCCTTCCCCACGCTCCTCCGCTTGGTGTGCGTGCGGAGGTGCATGTGCGTCGTCGACACCCAGCAGAAGAACGGCTTGCGCCGGTTGTGCTGGCGCTTGACGAAATCGGCCGCAGCGTCGACGAACTCGTCGTCGCAGGTCTCCATCCGCTTGCGCGTCAGCGGCCCGGTGTCCTGGATCCGCTGCTTGCCGACGTGGCCCCAGCGCGGCTGCTTCTTGGAATCGTCCTTGTTCGTGGCCCTGCAGCGCAGCACCCCACGCGGGCCGTGCGGAAGACGCTCTGGCCGGTGATGAACGACGAGCGTCCGGCAGTGCAGCTCTGCTCGCCGTAGGCATCGGTGAATCGCATCCCCTCGTTCGCGATTCGGTCGATGTTCGGCGTCCGGTAGCCCATCAGCCCGTCGCTGTAGCAGCTGAGGTTCGTGATGCCGATATCGTCGCCCCAGATCACGAGGATGTTCGGTTTGTCGGGCATCAGGCGGTCTCTCCTTCCAGGGCGGGGCCGGGACTGCGCACGATGCAGCGGAAGCCGAGGTGCGCCATCGACGTGTCGATCATCTGCGGTTGCCTCGAGGCGGGGCGGTAGCGCAGGCAGTAGTTGGGCGCGCAGAGGTGCGAGCCTCCTTTGATCACGCGGCGGGGGATGTGCTCGCCGGGCTGGCCGGGGTTGTAGCTCTGATCCGGTGACGTCACGCGTGGGTTCGTCGGGACGCAGCAGGGGCTCGCAACCTCGTCGGGGTGTCGCGGGACGTACCAGTCCGACGTCCACTCCCAGACATTCCCAGTCATGTCGTAGAGGCCGTAGCCGTTCGCCGGGAAGCTCCCGACCGGCGAGGTGCCCTCGAAGCCGTCGAGCTTGAGGTTCTGCCAGGGGAACTCGCCCTGCCAGGTGTTCGCCATCGGCTTCCCGTTGGGGAAGTGCTCGTCGCCCCAGGCGAAGACCGCGCCGCCGAGCCCGCCTCGTGCAGCGAGCTCCCACTCGGCCTCGGTCGGAAGCTCCTTGCCGGTCCACGCGGCGTACGCCTCCGCGTCTTCGGAGGCGACCTGCACGACGGGATGGTGGTCGCGGCCGTTGATCGTCGTCCCCGGCCCGCCGGGCCGGCGCCAGTGGGCACCGGGGACGTACTCCCACCAATTGCGATAGTCGTCGAGGTTCACCGGGCCGCGTGTCTTCCGGAAGACGAGCGAGCCGGGCACGAGCAGGTCAGGGTCGGCGTCCGGGTAGTGCTCGGCGTCGAGCGGCCGCTCGGCGACCGTGACGTACTTCGTCTCGCGCACGAAGCGCCTGAACTCCGCCGCCGTGACCGGGTGCTCGTCCATCCAGAACCCGTTCACGGAGACGCGATGCACCGGCCTCTCCTCGGGATAAAAATCCTCGGAGCCCATCGCGAACGTCCCGCCCGGGATCCAGCGCATCTCCGGAGTGGGCGGCGCGGAGGGCGCGTCGCGGGATGCGCCCTCCGCCGTTTCGGTCCGCTTCATAGTCAATCGCGCGCCAGCGCCGCGGCCAGATGGCGTTCGATGTCGACGTAGGCGTCATCCGCGACGTCGAAGACGACTTTGACGATCCTGCCGCCGGTGAACTCGAACTTCGGCTTGTACTCGCTCGAGACCGCGTCGCCGCCGTCGTAGCCGATGCAGAGGCCCTCGCCGCACAGGCTGTAGCGCGACGCCAGTGTGCGGATGTCGCCCTCCGCGACGACCTCGTCGTCGACGTGTAGCTGAGCCTTCCCCAGTGGCTCGTGATTGTCCCCCGCGCCCGTCTTCGCGAATTCGATGCCGACGATGTGCGTCCCGGACGCGGGCGCGTCGGCGACGAGCTTCTGCTCGGGCGGGATTCCGAGGAAGTTGTAGACGTAGGTGAGCTTCCCGTCCTTGACGAATAGCGAGAACCCGCCGAAGCGCGAGCCCTGCGCCAAGATCACACCCTCGGAGTCCGGCGTGAGCTCGACCTCCGCGAGGATCTTGTACGAGACGTTGATCGTCCTCGCGGCCGACGCCTCGGGGACTTCGCTCGTGCCCGGGTAGTAGATGTACTCGCCGCTCTGCGGGACGGCGATTTCATACTCGAGCGCTCGGTACTCGAGGATTCCGAGGTCGTTGAGCGGCAGGACGTCGTACTTCTTCGCCTCCTCCAGCCACAGGGCCTTGAGCTCCTCGAGCTTGTCCGGGTGCTGGTCAGCGAGGTCCTGCGCCTCGGAGCGGTCCTCGTCCGTGTGGAAGAGCTGCCAGCGATCCTGGTCGAACCTGCCGAGGCCGATCGGGACCGGGCCATGCTCCGCCGCAGCCTTCCAGCCGTTGTGCCAGATGCCGCGCGTGCCGAGCATCTCGTAGTACTGCGTCTCCTTCGTCGTGGGCGCGTCGGACGAATCGAAGGAGTAGCGCATCGACACGCCCGGCAGCGGCGTTTGCTTGTAGCCGTCGACGACGTCCGGCATCTGGATCCCACAGCAGTCCAGGATCGTCGGGACGATGTCCGTGCAGTGGTGGTACTGCTGGCGCACCTCGCCCTTCGCCCGGATCCCCGCCGGCCAGTGGATCACGAGCGGGTCGCAGACGCCGCCCTGGTACTGGGAGTACCGCTTGAACATCCGGAACGGCGTCGAGAACGCCACCGCCCAGCCGGTCGGGTAGTGGTTGTACGTCTCGGGGCTGCCGAGCTTGTCGATCATCGCGAGGTTCTGCTCGATGTCGTCCGGAAAGGCGTTGAAGAACTTGTTCTCGTTGACGGAGCCGTTCGGCGTGCCTTCGCCCGAGGCCCCGTTGTCGGCGCAGTAGAGGATCAGCGTGTTCTCGAGCTGGCCCGACTCCTCCAGGTAGTCGACGATGCGGCCGACCTGCGCGTCCGTGTACTCGGAGAACCCCGCGTGGACCTCGGCCATGCGCGAGAAGAGCCGCTTCTCGTCGTCGGAGAGCGTGGCCCAAGGGCGGACGCTGTCCGATTCCGCGAACGTCCCCGGCGTCATCGGGTTGATCGGCGTCAGCTGGGTACCCTCGGGCAGGATCCGCTTCTCGATCATCCGCGGCAGCGCCCACTCGCGGTAGGCCTCGTAGCCGTCGTCAAACTTGCCCTTGTACTTGTCGATGTAATCCTGCGGGCAGTGGTGCGGCGCGTGGTTCGCGCCGGGGCAGAACCACATGTACCAGGGCTTGCCGGGCTCCGACTGCTTCGAGTCGCGGATGAACTCGAGCGCCTTGTCGGCCAGGTCCTTCGAGAGGTGGTAGCCGTCCTCGGGACCGTACGGCTGGTCGATGTAGTGGTTGTCCTCGGCGAGGTCCGGATACCACTGGTTCGTCTCGCCGCCGACGAAGCCGTAGAAGCGGTCGTAACCGAGGCCGAGCGGCCAGTCCTTCTTCGACGAGCCCATCGTCCACGCGTCGACCGGCGTGTTGTGATCCTTGCCGACCCAGAACGTGCTCCAGCCAGCGTCGCGCAGCACCGTCGCCATCGTCGCGTTCTCGCGCGGGATGTGGGAGTTGTAGCCGGGGAACCCCACCGACGATTCGGAGATCGTGGCGAACCCATTCTGGTGGTGGTTCCGGCCGGTGAGGAACACGGATCGCGTCGGCGAGCAGAGGGCGGTCGTGTGCCACTGCGAGTAGGTGAGGCCATTGTCCGCGAGCCGCTGCAGCGTCGGCATCTCGATCCGGCCGCCGAAGGGTGACCAGGCGGCGAGCCCCGTGTCGTCGTAGAGCACGACGAGGACGTTCGGCGCGCCCTCCGGTGCGTTGTCTGGCAGAAACGCGTCCCAGTCGGGCGTCGAGTCGCGGATGTCGAGCGCGATCTTTCCCTTGAACTCCTTCGGCATCCGAGGCACCTCCCACCTTGGCCGACCGGTCCCCTGCGGTTCGGGCAAGCCTCGACCGGTATTGGGTGAACAAGCGTCACCCAACGCGGGTGAAGGCCCCGCGACCCGGACCCTCATCCAAGCCGGGTGATGGCATCCTCCTGTCCGGCCTGAACCCGAAGAACCTGCTTCTCGCGGTGCGCGGAGCGGCGGCGATCGCGCAGACCGGCATCTCCACCGCTCAGGAAGTTGCCGACGTGGGTGCTGTTCGTCGCGATCGCCTCGATCGGCGTCGCGGCACCGGCGGGGATCTCTTTCGCCCTCGGCGAGCGCTCGGGCGCGCTGCTCGACCGCCTGAAAACTGGGTGGCGAGAAACAACTCCGTGATCATGGCCGTCCTGCTACTCATAATCGGGGTCAAGCTGATCGGCGACGCCATCACCGGTTTCTCGACCTAGTCGAGATGAGCCAGCTCGGGAGTGCGAGCGGCACCACAGTAGTAGCCGCAAACGGGCTCGGGCCGCGCCTGCGCCGAATGGGCAAGGTTGTCGCGTGGCTCGTCGGGATCGCGCTCGCGGTCTGGATCCTGCAGCTGCTCGGCGTCGACGTCACCGGCTGGCTCTCCGATCTTTGGGATCAGGTCAAGGCGGTACCCGCCAGTTACATCGTGGCCGGCCTGGTGTTTCAGACCGGACAGACCGTGCTCGCAGGGGTCTCGTACTACGGCATCCTCCGCGCGGCCTATCCCGGTGAGGTTGCGCTGTGGCCCATCATCACCGCCTACGCGGTCGGCGTCGCGATGAACAACTTCCTGCCGGCGAACATCGGCACGTTCGTGACGCTGATCATGTTCGTCGCGATCATCCCGTCGGCGAGCGTCGCCGGTTCGTTCGCCGCCTACCTCGTGCAGAAGATCTTCTTCACGCTCATCGGCGCGTTCGTCTACGCGTACCTCTTCTTCTCCGTGCCGGGGTCGTTCGACGTCAGCTTCGGCAACATCTCCGGCCATCCCGTCGTGACGATCGTGATCGTGGCGGGCGCTCTGTTCCTCCTCTTCCTGCTCGGGCGCATCTTCTGGCGGCAGGTCAAGAAGCTCTGGAAGCAGGCGAAGCAGGGCGGCGTCATCCTCGCGTACCCGAAGCAGTATTTGAAGTGGGCGTTCCTCCCTTCGCTTCTCTCCTGGCTCTGCAAGCTCGTCGTGATCGGGATCTTCCTCGCGGCGTTCGCGATCCCGGTCACCTTCGACTCGATCATGTGGATCGTCGGCTCGGGCTCGTTGGCGAACGTCGCCTCGTTCACTCCCGGCTCCGTCGGCGTCACGCAGGCGACGAATGCACTCGCGCTGGAAACCTGCTGCCACGTCGCCAAGAACACGACCATCGCCTACTCGACCGCACAGCAGCTGATCACGACCGCTTGGAACGTGTTGTTCGCGACCGCTCTCGTCGTGATCGTGTTCGGTTGGACCGGCGGCAAGCAGCTGGTCGGCGACGCCTACGTGGACGCGAAGGACCGCGCCGCGGACATGAAGGAGGAGCGCAAGCAGAAGCGCGCTGAGCGTAGGGCCGCGCGAAAGTCGTCCGACGCATGAGCGTGGTCGAAGCCGATCGCGCCGGCCCGACCGACGTTGCGCCGCCGCGCGGTCTGGCGAGGACGGCTCGCCGCGGCCTCGGCGGCTGAGCCGTGTCCGGCAGATCTCGCTGCCGATGAGCGCCGACCCGACCGAACGCCCCAAGCGGCGCGGCCGGTTCACCTCGCGGCGGCTGCTCACGATCGGCGTCGGCGTCGCCGCGGCTGTTGCCACCTTCGTCTTCGTACTGCCTCGGATCGCCAACTACGGCGACGTCTGGGACGCGGTCAACGACCTCTCGTGGGAGCAGCTCGGTCTGCTGCTCGCGACGACGGCGCTCAATCTCGCTACCTTCGCGCCGCCGTGGCAGGCAGCCCTGCCGGGGCTCGGCTTTCGGCAGGCGTTCGTCCTCACGCAGGCCTCGACGGCCTCGACGTACATCGCTCCTGGCGGGGCGGCCGTCGGCATGGCCGTCGGCTACGGGATGTTGCGGGCGTGGGGCTTCGGCAGCGCGCCGGTCGCGCTCGCCGTCGCCGTGACCGGGCTCTGGAACCAGCTGGCGCTGCTTGCCTTTCCCACCGTCGCGCTCGCGCTGCTGACATTCGTGCACGAGCGGCACCCGCTACTCGAGACCGTGGCGCTGATAGGCCTGGTCGTGCTGGTCGCGGCGGTCGGATCCGTCGCGGCCGGGCTTGCGACGCCGCGTTTCGCCCGTTGGGTCGGGAATCTCGCGGCACGCGTAGTGAATCGGGTGGTCCGCGTCGCGCGGCGCGGGCCCGTGTCGTGGACGGGCGAGTCGCTCGTGCGCTTTCGGCAGGAGGCGCTCGAGCTGCTTCAGCGGCGCTGGCACCTGATCACCGTGACGACTCTGGCCGGGCACCTGACCGTCTACCTGTTGCTGCTCGTGTGTCTGCGCGTCTTCGGCGTCTCCGCGCACGAGGTCTCGGCAATCGAGGCGTTCGCCGCCTGGTCGATCGTGCGCCTGCTCGGCTCGCTACCGATCACGCCCGGCGGGATCGGCGTCGTCGAGGTGGGCTTGACCGGGGCGCTCGTCGGCTTCGGCGGTGGCAACGCCGAAGTCGTGGCCGCCGTGCTCGTGTACCGGTTCCTGACGATCGTGCCGACGCTCGTGCTCGGGCTGCTTGCCGTGGTGACGTGGCGGCGATACCGCCCCGAGCTCGCTCGCCCGGGCTAGAAGTCCGTGCGTCCGCCGACGGGCAGGACGCGAACGTCTACCTCGGAGGCGACTTCGCGTGCGTAGCGCCGGAACTCCTCACCGCCGGTTTCACTCGGCCGCGCGAGCACCGACGCGTACGTTCCCCAGTGGATCGGGACTGCGATCCGAGGCCTGACGAGTCGCAACGCTTCCGCCGCCCGCTGCGGGTCCATGTGGCCGTGCGGCAGCCTCGAGCCCCAGCCGCCGACCGGCAGCAGCGCGGCATTCGGCGAGCCGAGCTCACGCATGCCGTCGAATACATCGGTGTCGCCGGCGAAATAGACCGAACGGGAACCGCTGACCAGGAAGCCGACCGCCGCGCTCGAGCGCGCTCCGAGCCGCCATGGGCCGACCGCGTGCAGGGCGGGCGTCGCGTGCACTTCGACGCCGCTGATCTCCGCTCGTTCGCCGGCGTCGAGCTCGACGACGCGGGCGAACCGGCGAAGGACCCCGCCCGCGCCGCGCGGTACGAAGATGGGCGTCGCAGGGTCGAACCGCGCCAGCGACGGCAGGTCGAGGTGATCCCAGTGCACGTGCGAGACGAGCACTGCATCGATAGGCCCAGGGTCGCTCGGCGGCGGGAAACGGCGGCGGATATGGAGGACGCGCGAGCGGAGCAAGGGATCGGTGAGCACGCGGGCCCCGTCGAGCTCGATCAGCACCGTGCTGTGACCGAGCCAAGTCAGCTGGCCGCTCACACCGCGACCGTAACGCGTGGCAGAGCGGGCAGCGCCTCACCCGGCGCGGGTGACGCCCGCCGTCCGGTCGGATGTACGGTCCGACATCGACCGGGTCGCCGCCGACGCCTCGCCGGCATCAAGCGACGCGCCTTCGGAGTCGATGCGCTGGATCCCGGGCGGTTCCTTTCGGATGGGCGACAAGCGCTTCTATCCGGAGGAGCGCCCCGTTTCACGAGTTCGTGGTCGACGGCTTCTGCGGTGGGCGGCCAAGGAGCTGCCGAGCGAGGCGGAATGGGAGTTCGCGGCGCGCGGCGGGCTCGAGGCAGCGGTCTTCCGCGTGGGCCTCGGTACCGACCCGCCGCCCGCCAGGGCGAGGCGGTGGACACGTCGACGGCCCACATCGGCTTCCGCTGCGTCGTTCGCTAGCCGACGCGGCTCATACGATTCGGGTGATGGCGAGTCCTTCTCGTCTTGAGACCATTCGCGCGAAACCACGAAAGGAGAGCGGATGGAAACCGGTTACACGACCCCCGGATACGGCTGGCTCACGTTCGCGGGCGTGATGCTGATCCTCGTCGGCTCGTTCAACATCATCGACGGGATCGCGGCGATCGCGAACTCGGACTATCTGACGAACCAGCTGCTGTTCTCGAACATGGATGCCTGGGGCTGGTTCTTCTTGATCTTCGGAATCGTCCAGGTCATCGCCGGCTTCGCCATCTTCAGCGGCGCGGGCTGGGCAGCCTTCGTCGGCATCGTCACTGCGTTTTTCAACATCATCGCGCAGCTGTCGTGGGCGCGCGCCTACCCGGTGTGGGCGATCAGCGCGATGGTGGTGGACGCGCTCGTCATCTACGGTCTCGTCGTCTACGGGGGTCGCCGGGAGACGGTCTGAGGCGCAGAAGCGCAGAGGCTTCGCCTCGGGTCACGCCGCCAAGGCGGCGTTCAGCCAGGTCACTCGGCCTTAGCTTCGTTGCAGCCCGCGATGCCTCACCTGACCGGGGTGACGCGCCCCACCGGCGCCGGATCGTTCACCTAGGGTCGCGGAAGAGAACGCCTAGCTGCCAACCTCTTCCCACTCGCCCCGCGTTCGGGCTTCTCGCCGGTCGAAGAGCCACGCGGCACCGATCAGTAGGCCCCCGAAGACGATGACCCCGCCGATCACACCCCAGGTCAGCAACGCGGCGCCGATGATCAGGAAGACGACGAGCGCCACGAGCCCGCCGAGAATGATCAGGCAGCCCAGCTTCAGCCAGAACCGGAATCCCAAGCCGTCACGCTCGTCCATGTCGTTCACGCTCGACAGCCGCAGGGTGGTTGGTCATCACCCCGGCCGGGTGACGCCGCCTCACCCACGCGCAAACGACCGTAACCATCGATGACGAAGAAGCGCGCAGTCGTCGTCTGGGTGCTCGTCGGACTCGCAACGCTGCTGACGCTGATCTCGACGTTCACCGTCTGGGCGAAGCGGCAGATCGTCGACACGAACGGGTTCACCAACGCGACGGCGCAGGTGCTTGCAAACGACGAGGTTCGCACCACGCTCGCGCAGACGCTCGTCGATCGCCTCTACCAGCAGTCCGATGTCACGCAGCGGCTGCGCCAGCGGCTGCCTCCCGCAGCGAAGGGCGCCGCGCCCGTCATCGCAGCCGCGCTGCGGACGGCCGCGCTGCGGGTGGCCGAGGCGTTCCTCGCCTCGCCCGCCGCGCAGCAGGCGTTCGAAAAAGCGATCCGCCGCGCGCACGGCACGCTGATGAAGGTGATCGAGGGCAAGTCCGTCGGCCGCTTGTCGACCTCCGAAGGGACCGTGACGCTCGACCTCGGGCCGTTACTCGACAAGGTCGGGTCGCGGGTCGGAATCGAGAACCGAGTCGCAGCGCGGGAGAATGGCCGGGGCCAGCTAGTGCTGCTTCGGTCGGATCAGCTGAGCGCGATTCAGAAGGCGGTGCGCTGGGTCAAGGTCCTCAGCCTTTTCCTCCTCTTCCTCGTGCTGTTCCTCTACGCGCTGGCGGTCTACCTCGCCCGAGGGAGGCGCCGCGTCGTCCTTGAGGTGATCGGGTGCAGCTTCGTCGTGGTCGGCCTGATCATCATCGCCGTGAGACGGATCGCCGGGCCCGCGGTCGTAGACTCGCTCGTCAAGACCGAGGCCGACCGTCCGGCGGCCAAGGCCGTGTTCGCAATCGAGACGCAGATCCTCAGAGACATCGCGATCGCGCTGATCGCCTACGGCGTGTTCATGATTCTCGCGGGGTTCCTGGCCGGTCCGAGCCGCTTCGCGGTGGGAACGAGGCGGGTGCTCGCTCCGGTCTTCCACCGGCCGCTGGTCGCGTTCGGGGCGGCGCTCGTGATCATCCTGCTCGTGATCGCCTGGGGGCCGACCGGCGCCACCAGGCAGTGGCTCGGGATCCTGATTCTCGGCGGTCTCTTCCTCCTCGCGGTCGAAGCCTGGCGCCGCCAGATCGTGCGGGAGTTCCCGGCCGACTACCCAGGCCCGACCGGCTGGGCGTCGCTGCGTCGGGCCCGACCCGCCGAGGCGAGCGAAGCCGGCGTGGCGGAGACGCGCGTCGACGCGCTCGAACGCCTGGCGCAGCTGCGTGCCTCCGGTGTGCTGACGGACGAGGAGTTCGGAGCCGAGAAGGCGCGTTTGCTTGGAAACGGGGGCACGCCGGCGGTGCAGGTCCCGCCAGGCGCGTCGCAGCCAGAACCCTCCTAGGAGGGTTAACCCTCCTAGAGCAACTCGAGCCGGCGCGCGCGCTCGACCGCGTCGCGCCTCCGCGTCGCGCCCAGCTTGCGGTAGATGCTGCGGAGATGGGTCTTAACCGTGTTGACCGAGACGAACATCTCCGACGCGATCTCCGCATTCGACATCAGCGTCGGCAGGTACCGGAGCACGGCCCGCTCGCGCTCGCTCAACGGCTCGAGAAGCTCGGGCTTGGTGATCTCGACGCTCGGCGCCCGCCGCTCGAAGGCAGCCATCAGCTCGCCTGCGAACGACCGGTGGCTCGTGCCGCGCCGGATCTGGCTCTCGAGGAGTGGTCGCACGGACGGCCCGACCTCGAGGAAGACCCGTCGGTAGCTGTTCGGCCCCCCGAGCTCGAGCGCGCGGCCGAACGCAGCCCACGATGCTCGAGCGTCGTGGAGCTCGCTGTGGGCGACAGCCCTGAGGACGGCCGCCTCGATTTCGAGCGGCAGCTGCTCGGGCCCGGGACCGGCGCGGAAGTGCTCGAGCGCGGCCAGTGCCTCTTCGGGATCGCCGTCGACGAGGTGCAGGCGCGCGAGCAGCACGTCGAACCCGTCGGGCGCAGCCCGGCCGTCGTGGGCGGTGAGCGCGGCGCGCGCTCCACGCAGATCTCCGCGCGCCGCAAGAAGCCGTGGCTTCGCGAGCTCCAGGGTCGACCTGAGATAGAAGGGAACTCGGCCATTGCCGTCGCTTGCGGCGCGCGAGCCGTACAAGAGCCGCAACCCACGCTCCGCGCCCCTGGCGCCCTGTGCACCCACGAGAAGCGCGCCGAGCAGGTCGGCTGCGAGGCGCGCACCCTCGTCGATTACGGCCGCGGCATCCATCCGCTCGACGTGCGTCTGGGCGACGTCCAGGTCGTTCCACTGGTAGTGAGCCCACGCGAGCGCGAACTGGCTGCCCAATGCCTGCGGAAACTCTGACCAACCGCGCGGTTCGGCGAAAGCCATTGCTTCGGTGGCGACCTCGGCCGCCCGGCGGAGTCGCCCTCGTGCCGTCTCGACGAGGGCGATCTGGCTCAGGGAGTTCAGCTGTTGCAGATCTGCGCCGGAGTCCCGCGCGAACGCGACGGCTTCGTCGAGGCGCGCCTCCGCCTCCTCGAGGGACCCGTTCATCACCGAAGCCGCGCCGAGGTTCGTGAGGGCCATGGCCTGAAGCACCTGCGCGGGGCCGGTCGAGACGAACGTGTGGTGCTTGCTCGCTTCGAGCAGGTCGGCGGCAGCCCATTCCAGCGTGTCGACGTCTCCAGTCAGACGAGCGACGATGAGCCGGAGCAGCGTCGCGTGTGTCCGCAGGGACTCGAACGCCGGCGAATCCTGCTCGTGCTCGAGTGCAGCCTCGGCCTCGGAGAGCAAGCCATCTGTAGAGGAGAAATCGATCGGCAAGGTCCCGAGGGTCGCACTCGCGGCCTCGAGCATCAGCGCGGGTCGGCCGGTGACAGCCGCCAGCGGTACCCGTGGAAGACCGGGCGTGCCGGTCGCCAACGGAAGCAGGACCAGGAGGGGCCACGCGTCCGCGTAGATCGTCTCGACGAGGTCCCAATCCTCGCCGCTGATCGCCTCGCGGAAGGCAACGAGCGCCTCGCCGTTCCGCCAGTGCCACCTCGCAGCCCGTCGATAGAGGAGCCGCGCCTGCTCCGGCGCGGTCCAGGCGAGCTGGGCCTGCAAGAACTCGCGCAAGAGACCGGGGTACCGGTAGTGCCTTTCGCCCGCCGCCTCGGTCGAGATCAAGACGTTGTGCAGCTCCAGCTGCTCGAGGACCCGCCCGCCGTGGGGATGCCCGCTGAGCTCGCTTGCGAGGCCGGCGGTGAGCGTCGCGGGGATCGAGGTTCGGAGCAGGAACTCGCGTCGCTCCGCATCCTGGCGCTCGAGGACCTCTGTCATCAGGTAGTCAGCGACGGCGCGGTCGTCTCCGGCGAATTTCCGAATCGCCTGCTGCGGGTCGGGCTGCTGCTCGAGCGACATTGCCGCGAGCCGGATTCCCGCCGCCCAGCCCTCGGTGCGTTCTCGGAGCGCTTCGATGTCCTCGTCGACGAGGTTCTCGGCAAGTTGACCAAGGAGAGCCCGACACTCGTCGGACGTGAACGCGAGGTCGCTGGCTCGGATCTCCGTGACGTGGCCCGCCAGACGCAGCCGCTGCAGCCTGAGCGATGGATCGGCGCGCGTCGCGATCACGAGCCGTAGCTGCCGCGGCGCGTGGAGCAGGAGCGCGTCGAGCTCGCGGAGCACGATCTTGTTCTCGATCTCCTGAAAGTCGTCCAGGACGAGCGCGACCGGAGCCTGGCGAGCGCTGAGCCGCGTCGAGACACTCGCCGAGGTCGTCTCGGGCTCGTGGAGACTGTGCGGACTGGTCGCGCCGTCGGTGGCTTCGGCCTCGTCCAGCGCGCAGTGGACGGCGAGCCAGAACGACGGGCTCCAGTTGTCGTCGCGGTCGAGCGTCAACCAGGCGACGTCGATGCTCGGATCGGACGCCGCCCACGCGGACAGGAGAACGGTCTTTCCGGCGCCGGCGCGGGCCGATACGAGCGTGACTCGGCCCTGGGTCCCGCCATCGACGAGCTCATCCAGCCGCGCTCGCCCTATGAACCCGCGAGGGACTGCCGGTGGAACGACCTTCGTCGGAAGCACCGGTCCGTGGGGGAGGCGGCGCCGCCGCTCGCGCCGCCGTGGCTCAGCGATAGAGACGGCAGGCCTCCTGGTTAGGGCTGGTTCCCTCGTCACAGTAAAGCGTGGTCGGTGTCTCCGCAAAAAGCCGAGTCTGCTGGCGAGCACTTACCTCGGGTCATCCCGATCGGGTGACACGTGCGACCGCCCTTTTTCACCCCTCAGGGATGACGATGCGTCACCCGCTAGGCCGCGATTGTGGCGTCAGTCGTCCTGGGAGGTTCGGTGGAGCAGTACGAGATTCGCGTCAAAGGCCGAATCACCGACGCGATGCTTACCGAGCTCGAGGGATTGAACGCGACGGTGGAGCCGGTGGGGACGGTGCTGCACGGACCTGTCGCCGACCAGGCCGCCCTACGTGGCGTCATCGACCGCATCCAGGCTCTCGGCCTCGAGCTCCTAGAGGTGCGGCGGCTGCCGAACGGTGGCACCACGCCCGCCCAAGACTCGTAAGCCGCGAAGTGATCCAGCTGTGAATTGACCCGTCTGGGTCAGCCGCGGTACTCGCTCGGTGAGGCACGATCAGCGCCATGGAGCCCGGCTTCTCTTGGGATGACCTCGTCCAGTTCGAGATCCCGAGTCTCGACGCCGCCGAGCGGCTCTGCGACCTGCTGGGAAACGGGTGGGCCGCGTGGATCAATCAACGGCGGGAGGCTTCCGTGGTCTTCGTCACCCTCAACCCCGGGCCCGACGATCTGGCGGTTCTCCTGCGCGTCGTCGAGAGCTGGGTCGAGATCGAGTCTCTTTGTGCGATCAGGTACGAGCTCGACGGACGGAACTACATCCTGAAGGCCGGCGAGCCGGCCTGGTCCGCGCTCGCGGCCTGAGCCGGAACCGAAGGCCCGGCGGCTTGACGGCGCATGTTCGCGGCCGACACTGGCAGCGTGACAGATCTGCGAACGTTCGACGCCGACGTCGAGGGCGCGCTCGAGCGTGAACGTGCCAAGCTACGTGATCGACCAGCACGGCATCATCCGCTGGGTGAATCCGGCCGCCGAGCGCATCGTCGGCAACGTCCGTGGGCGTCAGTTCACGTCTGTCTGCGCGCCCGAGGAGACGCGGCGGGCCCGTGAGGTGTTCGCGTCGAAAATCGCCGGCACCGTCAAGGTGACGGACGCGGAGGTCGTCCTGGTCGAGCCGGACGGCGACCGGATCACGGTCGAGCTGAGCTCGGTGGCACTGCATCGCGGGGGCCACGTGATCGGCGTCTTCGGTCAGGTCACGCACGTCGAAGAGGAGGAAGAACGGCCTCCTCATCCTCATCTGACCCCACGGCAGTCCGAGATCCTGCGCCTGCTCGAGCACGGGCGCTCCACCGCCGCGATCGCGGAGGAGCTTCATCTCAGCACCGAGACCGTGCGCAACCACATCCGCGCCGTCCTTCGCGCGCTCGGAGCCCATTCGCGCCTCGAGGCCGTGGCACTCGCGCGCCGCGAGCACCTCATCGCACACTGACCTACCCGGGTCATGCGCCCGGGCTCCCCGCGGGGCGACATTGTGATCGAGCGGCGTTGTGGAGTCGCTTCTTCCCCCCAACGCGGCGGCGCGCGGCAAACGCTCCGCGCCGCCGCCGCTTCTGTGGTCAGATGCCGGCGCTGTGAGCGCCGCCGTCAGACAGTGGGGGATCCGCTACCGGGCCCACAATGGCGTTCCGCGGCCAGCGGTCGTTCTCGTGCCGGCTCAGTACAACCCGCGAAACAGGCCGCCGGCGCTACGGCTTGTGATCTCGCCGCACGGCCGCGGGATCCGCGCGATCACAAATGCGGGGTGGTGGCGCGATCTCCCAGCGCAGGGCAACTTTGCCGTCGTCTGTCCGGGCGGAATGGGAAGGCGCCTGCCGCTCTACTCGTGGGGCTGGCGCGGACAGATCGCCGATCTCGCCCGGATGCCGTCGATCGTCCGGGCGACGATGCCGTGGCTCCGCATCGACCTACGTCACGTCTATGCGGTCGGCGGCAGCATGGGCGGCCAGGAGACGCTGCTCCTGCTCGGCCAGCATCCGCAGCTGCTCGCCGGCGCCGTCGCGTTCGACTCCGTCACGAACTTCTCTACCCGCTACGGCGACTTCGCCCGGATCCGCGGCGGCCGCCGTTTGCAAGCGCTCGCGCGGCTGGAGGTCGGCGGCACCCCGAGTAGCAAAACGAGGGAGTACGTGCTTCGGAGCCCGAGCCACTGGGTGCGAGAGGTGGCGCGGTCGGGGGTCCCGCTGCAGCTCTGGTGGAGCAGTGCGGACGAGATTGTCGGCCAGGAGCACCAGTCGGAGCACTTCTACGAGGAGCTCCGCAGGCTGCGGCCGCGCGGCCGCGTCGAGCCGGTGATCGGGTCCTGGCACCACACGGCCGAGACGTACTCGCACCTCGAGCTCCCGGCTGCGGTCAAGTGGCTCGGGCTCGTCGCGCAGTAGCGCTGCTCTCAGTTACGGACGAAGAGGTCGACGTCGCTCGACGCCCGGTTTCCGCGCGTGTCCCATGCGCGCACGCGGAGCAGATAGCGGCCGTTCGGGTACCGCGTCGTGTCCCAGGCCGAGCCGGGGAAGAGGTGGTACCAGAAGGACCCGCGGCAGTCGGTCGGTTGCGCGAGCACGCATCCCTCGGCCGTCAGGTTCTGCTTGGTGCCCGGCGCGTAGTGGCGATTCGTGGCAATTCCGAGTAGCTGGTCGGCCCAGAAGACCGGCCGGCGCAGGACGACCTGGCCCGAGCGCCTGTGGGCGAGGACGAACGAGAGCCGGTAGAGATGGTGCGGCGCTGCCAGGAAGGGAAGGTTGCTGAACCAACCCTGGAACGACTGGCGATCGGCCGCGCGCACGCGAATGTCGACGCGGCCCGAGAGGCGCCGCTTGTCGAGCCGTCGACCAGCCGGGCGGAGCACCGCGACGTTCGTCCGCCGCCGGCCCCAGTGCGCCGGTGCCGGCCGGTAGAAGCGCACCTCGTGGATCAACGGCCCGAGGCGGTCGGCGTACGGCCGGAGCTTGCCGCCGGACCGCAGGGGGTTGATCACGAGCTTGCGCCCGTCGGGCCGGAACAGGAACTCGCTCAGGTGGACATGCCAGGTCGTCAGCCACGTCCACCCGATCATCTGCCCGGCGAAGACGCGCTGTCCCACACCTACCCGGGCATCGACGTGGCCGTAGCCGAAGTGGCCGAGGTGGACGTGGCCGCGAACGCCGGCCGGCGTCGCCTCCTCGACGATGCCTCCTTCGATTGCGTAGACGCGGTGCGTGCGCGCGCGCGGAGCGCCGCGCTCAGGCTGGTCGTCGTTGACCGCGATGTCGATCCCTTGGTGGTAGATCGCGCCGCGACGATCATCGGCCCGCGGATCCAGGAAGGTGCTTCGAATCGGATGCTGGCGCCGAACGGGCGCGACCGGCCAGCCGAAGTAGTTGTCGTTGTAGGTCTGCGCAACGCTGAGCTTCCCCGGCGGAACCGACGGCATGGGCGAACTATGGCTGGTTCGGCGGCATCGCTCGCGATGAGATCTGCGCCGCGTCCGCGTCTACTCTCAGCGACCGGACAGGAGCTCGACTGCAACGGCGAGACGGGATCGCTCGGCTGCGGGCGCGCGGGGCGAACTGGTTCGCGCAGAGTCCGGGCGAGCTCGAGGATTACCTCGAGTGGCCGAGTGGCTGCGCCGCCTGCCCGATAACCGGATCGGCGCTCCCGAAGAGCAGCGCATCCGCTGCGGTCGATTGCACCCACCCGGAGTAAGCTCGTACCGCCCACAGCGGAAGGAGATCCGATGATCGATCACGTAACCGCGAACGTCAGTGAGTTCGATCGGGCGAAGCGCTTCTACGAGCAAGCGCTGGCGCCGCTCGGCTACTCGGTGCAAATGGAGTTCGAGGGAGCGGCCGGGTTCGGCACCGGAGAGGGAATCCCCGATTTCTGGATCGGCTCGAGCCCCGAGCGCGGTGCGACGCACGTCGCCCTCAGCGCGAATGATCGGGAGACGGTGGACAGGTTCTACGAGGCGGCGATCGCGGCCGGAGGACAAGACAACGGTCCTCCCGGATTGCGCCCGCACTACCACGAGACCTACTACGCCGCTTACGTCCACGACGGGGACGGGAACAACATCGAGGCGGTCTGCCACCGGCCGTAGCGACGGCGGGTAGGCATTTCACCTTTCGCCCGGCGAACGACCAGCGAACAGACCGAGGGCTCCGACCGCCCGGCTCGAATCCGGTCGCCGAACAAGGCACGATTGACGGCGACCGCGATGCGATGACGTCCAGCGAGCGGGAAAGATAGGACATGCCGGCAGCGACCGTGATCGACACCACCTCGTTTCTCGTGATCGTCTTCACCGCCGCACTGGCCGGGACGATCGTCGTCGCGGCGGCTCCGCGCATCGCGGTTCCGGTGGTCGTGGTCGAGTTGATCTTGGGCATCGTCATCGGCCCGCACTGCGCGGACCTGGCTCACGTCAACAAGTTCACGGACTTCTTCGGGAACCTCGGGCTCGGGATGCTGTTCTTCTTCGCCGGCTACGAGATCGACTTCGAGCGGATCCGCGGGCGGGCCCTCGACCTCGCGGTGGTCGCCTGGGGAATGTCACTCGCAATCGCCTTCGGGCTCGGGGGCCTTCTGGCCGCTGCCGGCGTCGTCGTGTCGCTTCTCTACACCGGCGCGGCACTCGCGACGACCGCGATCGGGACGCTGATCCCCATCCTCCGCGACGCCCGAGAGCTGCGGACGCGCTTCGGGACGTACCTTCTCGCTGCCGGCGCGGTCGGGGAGTTCGGTCCCGTTCTCCTGATCACACTCGTGCTGTCGACCACGCATCCGGCCGACGAAGCGGCGATTCTCCTCGGCTTCATCGTGCTCGCCGTGATCACGGGCGTCTTCGCCGTGCGCTCCGTCGGCCGAGGCTGGCCTCTGCTCGAGCGCACGTTCGAGTCGAGCAGCCAGCTCCCAGTGCGGCTCACCGTCGTGCTCGTCTTCGCGATGCTGACGCTGGCGACGCATCTGGGGCTCGATCTCCTCCTCGGCGGCTTCGTCGCCGGCCTGATCACGCGCCAGGCCCTCCGCGACCACGAGCGAGCCCTCTTCGAGTCCAAGATCACCGCGGTCGGCTACGGCTTCTTGATTCCCTTCTTCTTCATCACGAGCGGCATGAAGTTCGATCTCGGCTCGCTTGTCGAAAGCGCGTCGGCGATCCTGAAGCTGCCGCTCTTCCTGGCTCTCTTCCTGCTCGTGCGAGGTGTGCCGGCCTTCGTTTTGTACCGCGGTGTCTTCGACGCGCGCGATCGAGCCGCTCTCGCCTTCTACTGTGCGACCGAGCTGCCGCTCGTCGTCGCGATCACGACTGTCGCCGTCGAAACCGGTCACATGCGCCTGACGACGGCATCGGCGCTAGTGGGCGCCGCGATACTCTCGACGCTTCTGTATCCGCTCGTCGGTCTACGGCTCCGCCACGGCCGAAGCGCAGAAGAGCCCGGCCCGGAGGCCGAGCGCGCCCCCGAACGGGCGGCGACGGCCGTCTAGCCGGCGATAGCTTCCGCTGTCGCGCCAGACCTCTGCTGGCGCACCCCAAAACGTTTGCCTGAAGACAATCGGTGGCCGGGAACGTGAATGTCTAGGCATAACGTGAATGTGTGGGCATATCCACACAGAGCGTTTCGGCCGATCGACATGGGACATACCGGTCTTACTACACGGGCCGCGTTCGGAGCAGTGCTTCAGGTCTGCCTGGGTCGGGTCACGGTGGTAAGCGAGAGGATGGGGTCTGAGTCCTCCGCCGTAAACGATCCCACGAGGGAGGCACAACACATGGCAGCAACAGAAACTGCCGAGCGGCGGCGCATGAGTGCGTCGTCCAACGAGACTCGTCGGCCGCACGACGAGACGAAGCATGCGCTCAAGACGACCGAGTTCTTCGCAATGGCCGGCGTCATCGGGGCGATTCTGATCGCCTCGGCTGTATCCGACACGTTCGGCGATCGCCGCGCTTGGACGCTCGTCGCTGCAGTCGCGATCGGCTACATGATCAGCCGCGGCCTCGCCAAGTCCGGCACTAAGTATGCGGGTGGCGAAGACCCGCTCGACCGGAACAACCACTAGGCACGCGACTTCGCGGCCTGTGCCGGGGCGTGTGCTCCGGCACAGCATCGTTCATCGACCCGTAAGGAGAGTTCATGCCGAAGATCCAAGACTCGATTGAGGTTCAGGTTCCCGTAAGGCAGGCCTACAACCAGTGGACGCAGTTCGAGGAGTTCCCGGAGTTCATGGAGGGTATCCAGTCCGTCCAGCAGCTCGACGACACGCACGTCCACTGGGTCGCAGAGATCCGTGGAGAGAGCCGCGAGTGGACGACGGAGATCACCGAGCAGCAGCCGGACAAGCAGGTGGCGTGGAAGACGATCGAGGGCGAGGTCAAGAACGACGGCGTCGTCACATTCGAGCAGGTCGCCGGGGGTCAGACGCGCGTCAACGTCCAGATGGATGTTGAAGGTGGGTCAACCGCGGAGAACGTCGCGGGCGATCTCCTGGGCGTCGTCAAGAGCCAGGTGCACGGCGATCTCGAGCGGTTCAAGCAGCTGATCGAGAACCGCGACGAAGAAACGGGCGCCTGGCGGGGCGATGTGCGGGAGGGCGAAACGAAGTAGTGGGCGAACACGTGTGCGCCGGCCTCCTCTCATGGGGGCCGGCTGCCGCGCTGGCGCGGGAAGGCACTCTTAGGGGGTCTGTTGATGCGTGTGCTTGCTGTCGGTCTTGCAATTGCCGTGATCGTGTTCGTGGTGAGCGGCGGCCATGTTCTCTTTTTGCCATTGCTGTTCCTTCCGGTCGGCCTGTTCTCTCTCGGCCGCCGCCGCCGGCGACAGCCGAGCTATTCCGCCCACGACCGATTGTTGCCGTGATCTGGATGTTCCTGCCGCGTGTGTTTCGCCGGTTCGGGCCGCTCTGGCTCGGCTTCATGGCTTACAGATACTGGCGTCGACTTCCCCCTGAGCGGAAAGCAGCTCTGAAAGAGCGGATGCGCGGACTGACCGCCCGGATGCGCGGAGCTCCCGCTCCTTAGCGCTCGGGCCCCTGCACTAAAGGCCAAAGACCTCGTGGTCGCTGTGCAGAAACTCGGCTTTTAGAACCATCGACGTTAAGCCTTACCAGGAGCGCCGGTTCGTCCTCGCTCCCTGGGCGTTGACGTTTCGACGATCGTTTCCAAAGGCGAGCATCAGCCAAGATCTGCAAGCGCCGTATAGAGAGAAACCCGCCCGTCTCCAGCGGGTTTCTGAATGGAGCGTACCGGGATCGAACCGGTGACCTCCGGCTTGCAAAGCCGCGAGACCGGAGAAACGGCTGAAGACGGCTGAGAACAGGCATCGACGGAAACCGGCATGGTCACAGGGACTGTGATGCGAGATCCTCGAAACCATGCGCTCGGCTGATCGGCTGAAATCGAATCGAGATGGCGTTGAGATGGCGTCAGGATTTCGCCGAACCTGACAACGCGGCCCCGCTCGTCGGCGGCCCCGAAAGGGAAGCTGAACTCGTCGTCCGCCAGCGTCTTGGCGCGCTGCTTGGCCTGGCGCTCGAGCAGGGGCTGGATCGCGCGCACATCACCTTGAGCTCTGACCCCGTGGGGGCAGATCTCAGATGCTTGACCAAGTGCGCCTAGCGGCTCGCCGACGTCGTGGGGCACCGTTACGAGGTGGCTGCGCAAGGATCAGACGGCCAACATGACAGGAAAGGGTCGCCGGACCCACTGGAATTGGCGCTGCCATGGTTAATGCAACCTGGGGCTGGCGACGATGTACAAACTCATGAAACGTTCCACGTGCCGCAAAGTCGAAGAGCGCCACATTGTCGCTTAGCTTCAACGGTTTCTGGCACGGCGTCTTCGCATACGAGGCGCTGACCTGCGTCTCCTGCGAAGAGGGTGTCGCCGCTGATGAGCAAGGCTATTGCTGCCGCTGCCATTGGAAAGTCCAGGCGGAAGTCGCAGACGGCTGGCCTGCATTGCGGTCGTATCTCGGCAATTGGGCTGCGTTCAGGGATTGGGAGATGTCTTGATCGATCCCTCTTTCTCGCTCGACCTGAGATCCGTCCTGATCACCTTCTCCTAGAGGGTCGCGGTCGGGTCGCCGCCGAACCGAGCAAAAATGCCCGTCTGACCGGAGGAGGTCTCGATGACGAGGACGAAGAAGATGGTGTCGCTCGGCGTGGTGCTGCTCGCGGTCGTGGCGGCGACCAGCGCGGGGGCCGCGACAGCGTGGAAGTTCATCACCGTGCGCAAGCAGCAGGTCGCCGTGTTCACCCCTGGCGGATGGGCGTGCCGTAATTTCGACGCGCGTGTCGACTGCCAGAGTGGCGACGCGCACCCGTACGCGATCCTCACAGCCACCCCACGCGGCGGGATCACGGTCAAGGTCGTGACGCTGAAGGCCCCACAGAGCGGCCACGTCATCCGGGGCCGCAATCGCTCCGGCTTTCCCGTCTGGACGTTCACCGCGTCCGAGGCCGCCGTGTCGCCGCCGTAAATCGCGATCGAGCCGCAGGGCGGCTCGATCGCGACACTCTGCGCCCCGCAACGCCCCTGGCGCGACTGTGTCATGCGGTGCAGCGACCGCAGCGCCTGCTGATGGTGCGTGCCAAGCAGGGCGGCGAGGCAGTTGGCGACCAGCGCCAGCTCGTCGATCGCCGCGCCTGCGCGCTCCTCGATGTAGCGTGCGAGCCACCACACGGCGTAACGACCGTAGCGGTGTGGCTCCTTCCGCGCGACCAGCGCCGTCAGCTCCAGCGCGTCGCCGAGGGTGAGCCGCCCCATCTCCCTCGCCGTCGCCTCGGCAATGATCAGGTTCCCACGCTCTACCGCTCGCAGCTCGCGATCGCAGTCGCGAACGAACCGACGACGGCTCCCGGCGATCCTTGGCTCGAGTGACCCGGCGTGCGCCGAACGCGATCGAGCTGCATCCGATTCTTCGCTTCGAGTGCCCGTAGAGCCGGCGAGGCCGCAACCACAACGTCAGCGCGATGACTGCGACGTTCTACGGATGGCGCCCAGGCCGCCGCGAGAGAGGCTGCCAGTCGATTTCACCGAAAGGGATTCCACATGAGTGCCCTCCTCATCGCGCGGCACACGAGCGGAATGGCATCGTCGCGCGGCTGAGACGCACGACAGGGCGACGCGTCGTCACGAGGAGATGCAGCGGGGCACTCGGCGGCCCGCGGCGATTCCGCACGGGTCGAGTTCGATCGCCGTAGCGGCGCCGCAACAGACTCAGGCGCTCGCGCGCGAGCAAGGGGGTGGCACCCACTCCGCGAGCGGGCGCTCCTCTTCTTTGTCGCGCGCGTGTGCGCGCGCGTAAGCACTCGACAACTTCACCCGCCGGAGCGGGTTCGAGGCCGCTCGGCTCGGAGTCAGCGCGCGGCCGGACGGCTCGCCCATCTGGCGATCTGCTTGACACGTCCACAGCTCTCTCGGGAAGATCAGCTGCTCTTTCGGTTCGAGCCATGGAGGTGAGCCATGGGGAGAGGCATTCTTCGAGCAGGGCTTGTGATATTTGCCCTGACGATTCTCATTCCGCTGGCTCCGGCGTCGGCGGGACCTTACGGAACCACAGCAGTCCACCAGGCGTCAGGCACTCCCAGCCCACCGGCCAATGGGAACAGTCCTTTCGCGTCCTGCGACATCTCGGGGTTCTTGATCCCTGGGGAGACGAACTACTTGAACACCGAGCTGGAGCCCTGGGTTGCGGTCAACCCGACGAACCCCGCGAACATCATCGGTGTCTACCAACAGGACCGGTACACGTTCGGCGGGGCGCGCGGGCTCGCCGCCGCAGTCAGCCATGACGGCGGAGCGACGTGGAGTTCCGCGTATCCGCACTTCAGTATCTGTGCGGGCGGAACCGCAACGAACGGCGGCGACTACCAGCGAGCCTCCGACCCCTGGGTCACGTTCGCGCCAAACGGTGACGCATACTTCATCAGCCTGTCGCTTACCTTCCTCGGCCCCGTTTCGGCAACCGGAACCGGCGTTCTCGTCAGCAAGTCCACCGACGGCGGCGACCATTGGAGCGAGCCTGTCACGCTCGTGCGAGACATCGGCGACGCGGATGTGGCGCCGTTCTTCTTCAATGACAAGGAGTCGATTACCGCGGACCCGTTCAACTCGAACTTCATCTATGCGGTGTGGGACCGTCTCCGGAAGCCGGGCGAGGCTGAGAGCGTTAACGCCGAGCACTCGTTTGCCTTCCGCGGCGACACGCTGTTCTCACGCACCACCGACGGCGGCCAAACATGGGAGCCGCCGCGAACGATCTACACGCGGACCAGCCTCACGGGCACGATCGGGAATCAAATCGCCGTGCTCCCGAATGGGACATTGCTCGACATCTTCGACCGCGCCCAGGGATCGGGTAAGAACGCTCCCGGATTCGACATCCAGGTCCAGCGTGCGACAGACCATGGGGTGAGCTGGTCGGAGCCGATCGAAGTAGCCCCCGAGCGGGCGGTGCGGGTGTTCGATCCTGACACCGGCCTGTCGGTCCGGGCCGGTGGCGGCCTGCCGGACATTGCGGTCGACCTCAACCCGGCGAGCGCTGGCTACGGAAACGTGTACGCGGTGTGGGGGGACAGCTTCGGCAGCGGCGAGAAGAGTGCCAAGCCGCACAGCACGATCGCCTTCACGGAGTCCACTGATGGGGGGCTCACCTGGTCGCCGCTGTCGCGGATCGACCGGTCGCCCGACGACGTCCAGGCCTTCACGCCGGCGGTCCACGTGGCGAGCGACGGCACGGTGGGCGTCACCTACTACGACTTCCGTAACAACACCGCCGCCCCCGGCGTTCCGACAGACGAATGGTTCATCCACTGCCATCCCACCTCTGACTGCACCGACCCGGCGAATTGGGCGGAGAACCACGTGGGCGGACCATTCGACATCGAGAACGCCCCGATCGCCGGCGGTTACTTCCTCGGTGACTACCAGGGTCTGGACTCGATCGGCACGACTTTCGCGTCGTTCTTCTCCGCAACGACCCCGACGGACAAGGACAACACGTACTTGGCGACGGTCACTCCGCAACCCTGAAGGAGCGTGGCCCCGGCCGACTGCGAACGGCCGGGGCCACGGCTCGCTTGCCGCCCGTCCTGGCCCGTCAGGGCAGGTGAAATGAACTGACCTCGACCCTGCTCAGCAAGCGGCCTCTGCGGCCGCGCGTCGAGAGCGCGTCAACGTAAAGCGGCCGCGATCCCGGATCCCGCCCGGACTGATCCAGCGTCCGCAGCCCCGGGGAGGCGTACGCTCCACGGGAGCTCGAGTGCGGATCGGAGTCACACATGGCTCGGGGTGAACGCCTCAATGATGTGGCGTTCACCCCGTAACAAAGCGAGCTCTACGGGCTCGCGGCGTAGATGTTCTGGTCGAGGCCGCCCTGCGAGAGGCAGGGGTCACTGATCAGCGGCGACGAGTACGCGGCGGCGTTGATGTCGTTCGGCACGTACGTGCACGGCTGAAAGACGTCGAAGCCGTCCGCGTCGTCGTCGGCGCCCGTCTCGCGCGGATCCGTCCCGGGCACCAGATCGCGCGAGTCGGTCCACGCAGCCCGGACGGTGCCGCCGGCGGCGGAGATGTAGAGGTAGTCGCCCCAGAACCCGATCCGGCGGGAACCATGGGTCTCCCAGCCGAAGTTGCTCCCGACCGAGGAGAC
>JBKOYZ010000194.1:0-7401 GCA_046725655.1 Actinomycetota bacterium
CACGCCCTGACAACGGTCTTCGGCTGGGCTGGAGCGTTCTGGCGGGCGGCGTTCTTCGGGGTGCTCGCCCTCGCCCTCGCGGTCGTTGTCGAGGTGCTGGTTCGCCGTCGCTGGGACCTCGTCCGCGACCTGCTCGTAGCCGTTTCGAGTGTCGTCGGCATTGCTGTCGTTCTCGGTGGCGTGGTCGCGTCCGACTGGCTCCCGCTCGAAGTGCACCTCCTGGCTCGCTGGGGTTACCCCGAGTTACGGCTTGCGTGCGCAACGGCCGTGATCGTCGTGGTCGCCCCCGAGCTCGTCCGCCCGGTGCGCGTGCTCGCGACCTGGCTCGTCCCGATCGCTGCGCTCGGTGCGGTGGTCCTCGGTGCCGCGCGCCCGTCCGAGACATTCGCCGGGCTTGCGCTCGGCATCGGCGCGGGCGCGCTTGCGCGGCTGGTGTTCGGGACTGCTGCGGGCGTGCCACCAACGGAACAGGTGCGCGCGGCGCTGGCCTCGCTCGGGGTGGAAGTACGCGACCTCAGGCCCGCGGCAGAGCAGCACGTCGGCGCAGCCGAATACGTCGGTCACGACACCGAGGGTCACGCGATCAAGACGCGCGTGCTGGGGCGGGATGCACAAGACACACAGCGCCTCGCGCGGCATTGGAGGCTCTTGTCGTACAAGGATCCCCCTCGGAGCGCTCCCGCCGGCCGACTCGAGCAGGTCGAGCACCAGGCGCTGGCCACCCTGATGGCGGCCCAGGCCGGAGTCCGGGTCCCCGAGGTCGTGATCGCGGCGCTCGGCCCTGACGGCGACGCACTCCTCGTCACCCGGGAGCCCGACATCCGGCCACTCGAGTCGTTCGAGGCGGACGAGGTTAGCGACGCCGTCCTCGAAGATCTGTGCCAGCAGGCCGCGCGCCTCCATGACGCGGGCATCTCGCACGGGCGCCTCAACGCGAGCAACGTGCTCGTCGTCGACGACGGCCCGATGCTGGTCGATCTGTCGGCCGCAACGCTCGGGGCTCCCCAGTCCGCGCTCGACATGGATGCCGCCGAGCTCCTCGTCGCGTGCACCGTCCTCGTCGGCCCCGATCGCGCACTCCGCAAGGCCGTCGAGGCGGGGTGGCGCGACACGATCGGCCGGGTCCTCCCCTACCTCCAGCCCGCGGCGCTCACGCCGCATCTGCGCGACCTCGCGCACGCGCACGAGATCGGGCTGAAGGATCTTCGAGCGGACGCGGCCAAAGCGACCGGGCAGGAAGTTCCGGAGATCGTTCCGCTTCGACGCATACGCCCGCGGGACGTCTTGGTCACGGCGATGATCGGGGTCGGCGCCTACCTGCTGATCACGCAGCTCGCGAAGATCGGCTTCGGGACGATCGCCGACGAGCTCCGTCACGCGGAGGTGGCGTGGATCCTCGTGGGCGTCATCACCGCCCAGTGCACCTTCGTCGCAGGGGGAGTCTCGTTCCGCGGCGCCGTGCCGGCGCCCCTGCCCTTGCTTCCCTGTGTCGTGCTCCAGTCGGCGATCAAGTTCATCAACCTCACCGTTCCGAGCTCGGCCGGCCGGATCGGCATCAACGTGCGCTTCCTGCAGCGGATGGGCACTTCGTTGCCCGAGGCGTTCGCCGCCGGCGCAGTAGACGACGTCTCGGAAAAGATCGTCGAGATCGCGCTCGTCCTGCTGACGCTCCCGTTCGTCCACATCGCGATCAACGCCAGCGACCTGAAGTTCGGCGCGCCGTCCGGGCGACTGATCGTGACGGTCCTCATCGTCCTCGCACTCATCGTCCTCGCCCTGCTCGTGGTCCCGCAGATCCGGGCCAAGGTTCTACCGCCGATCCGGACGGCGTTCTCGAGCCTCCGGACCGTCGCGCGCGATCGGCACAAGCGGCTCGAATTGTTCGGGGGGCAACTGGGCGTGGAGGTTTTCTATGCCCTCACCCTCGGAGCGGCGTGTCTGGCCTACGGCGTCCATCTCACTCTGGCGCAGCTCCTGCTCGTCAACACCGCGGCGTCCGCGTTCTCGAGCCTCATCCCGTCGCCGGGAGGAGTCGGGACCGCGGAGGCGAGCTTGACGGCCGGCCTTGTCGCGATGGGAGTCGACGAAGCGACCGCATTCGCGATCGCGTTCACCCACCGCCTGTGCACCTATTACCTTCCGCCGATCTGGGGTTACTTCTCGATGCGGTGGCTCGAGCGGAAGGCGTACATCTAGACCGCCGGGACGATCGGAAAGGCTCTCAGCGATGGTCTACCCGCTGAGCCGAACCCGCTTTTTTCCAGTGGGCCGGGCAGGAATCGAACACTCCTGCAAGTCGGCGTTTCCGTCGCGCTTGCCCTTGCCTGGCGCACCGGACAGTTGCTGCTGCCCGCTCGGACCAAAGTCTGAAGGGGACGCAACCACCACGTGTCTGTCGATGCGAGCCAACCCCCGGCCGAACGCGGCTCAAGACCTCAGGCACCCAGCCTCAACACCCGACCTTTGTCAGGCACCACTACTCGGCAGGGGCTACGGAGCGAAGGGGTGGGAACTCGGCGAGCAGGTCGGCCGCCTCGACCTGGTAGAGATCCTCCGGCTCCCGCAGGCCCTGAAACCTCCAGGCACCGAGGCTCCTTAGGCTAACCCCGTCCGCGAGGGACGTGAGCACCGCCGAGCGCACGGCGGACGACACGACGATCTGACCGCCATGTGCCGCGAAGCAGATACGCGCGGCGGTATGCACCGAGAGGCCGACGTAGCCGGTATCGGTGAGGGTTGGACGCCCCCGGTGAACACCGATCCGTACCCGCACGTCGACCGCGTCGGGCCATGCGCTCGCGCGCATCGCCCGCTGGATCGCCACCGCGGCCTCGAGCGCCGCCGGGGCTCGTTCGAAGACGGCGAAGAGGTCGTCCGCGCGGGCGTCCACCTCGCGACCACCGGCATGCCGCACCGCAGCACGCATCAGACGGCGGACATCGGCGAGCAAGGGAGCGTATCGATCGTCGAGGCGCCCGAGCAGCTCGGTGGAGCCCTCGATATCGGTCAGTAGGAAGGTGACCTGGCCTTTCGGCAGCTTCCGCTGGGGTAGCAGCTGCGCGCTGACGAAGCCGATGGGCACGATCTCGTGCTTCTTGGCTGCCCTCAGCAGTCGGGTCCGCGCCTTGTCCCGCGCGCCCTCGTCCTCGAAGGCCACCTGGCTGAACCGCGCGAGAGCATTCCGGACGTGCGCCGCATCGTGGATCGGCAGACGACGTCTACCGCGCGAGTCGATGTATGCGAACGCGCTATCGGGAAGCTTTGCTCGCTCCTTCGCGCCAAGCGGTGGCATGCCCAGATGATCGCAAGAACCGACGGGCCGACTCCGCCGCCTGCGGAACAGAGATCGACGGAGGCCAACCCGGCGCACGAACGTCGAGCTGCTCAAGGCAGTCCGCCGGGGGATGGCTCAGGGCTTTCTCCCTCCGCGGAGCCCTCTGCCGCGGGCCAGCGCGCGAGTCGCGTTCTTGTCGACCCAGTATCGGATTGGGCTACTGCGCCGAGTCGGCCTGGCCGGGGCCGCCGATGACGCGTGTGTCGGCGACGACGAGAGCGATCAGGATCAGAGCGACTAGAGCGCCGGCCCACGTATAGAGCCGGGTGCGCCGCCCATGGCGGCGAGGGCCGTTGGGTGGCCCCTGCGCGTGTGAAGGCGGACGGTATCTAGTAGATCCTCGGCGTCGCCGGCAGTCGCTCACGCTCGCCGTTCTCGTAGCGTCCGAGCCGCTCAGTGAGCCGCGCGATCTCGGCGTCCTGCCGCCAGACGATCTCCTCGAGGCGGGCGATGGTCTGCCGGCTACGGGAACCTTTCACCGTCCCGCCGTGCCCGTAGTTGCAGCTCCGCAACTCGCGATGACATTGGTCTCGTCGAAGAGACGAAGCGGCGCCTCGCTCACCGGCTGGACATGGTGAGCGGTGTTGGCGTAGCCGCGACAGTGTCGCGACGTGCGAAGCCGGCAGACGTAGCCGTCGCGCTCGAGCACGTAGGCACGGAGCTGTTGCCAGCGTCTTGTCGAACACCGGCGGTCGTTGGTCATTCGAACATCGTGGCACCGAGCTCCTGCTCCGGCGCGGCCACGGGGGGAGTTTCACCCTTGCGGGCGGCCGGAGTTCTAGATCGGGCTGGGGGCGAGGTCGCCCGGCTCCTCTCTCGCTTGGTGCGGCTCGGCCGCCTTCGCACGTGAGGCAAGGAGGACTGCGCCGGCGACGACCGCGGCGAAAGCCATGATGCGAACCGCGCCGACCCAGCCCGCGGGGAGCGGCTCGCGGAAGACGGTCATCCCGGCGGCGATCGGCAGCGCATTTGTCAATAATGTCGCGAGCCCCGCCGCCGTGAGCGCAGTGCCTCTCTGGAAACCGGCTTGCAGGACGGCCGTACCGGCACCGTAGAACACGATCAGGCAGAGCAAAAACGCGATGTTCTCCCGCCCGCCTGTGACGGCCATCTTGGTCGAGACGTCTCCAGCTGCAAAGAGGATGCCCGCGGCGATGCCCCAGGCCGGCCCGCCGCCGATCACGCGAGCGAGCAGCCACACACAGACGACGGCGGCCGTCGCTGATGCCACGAGCCAAACGCCGACCCAGAGATAACCGGCGGCCGAGCCTTCGCGGTGGTTGCCGAGCAGGCTGACGCCGAGCAGGGCGAGGCCCACCACTGACACCCCGACGCCGATCCGCTCGCGCGTCGTCAGCGGGACGCGCGTGAAGCGGGAGACCATGACCGCGAGGATCCCGATGCCGCCGGCGGCGGTCGCCTGCACGAGCGACAGCGGCGCCAGCGCGAGCGCGAGCACATAAAGAATCCAGCCGCCTGCTTCGATACCGAAGCCCGCTACCCAGCGGCCGTTGCCCAGCAGCGACCGCAGCGAGGAAATCGGCCGTCGAAGCGAGAGCGCCGGCAACTTCGAGGCAACGCTGTGCTCAATTAGGTAGCCGACGTTGAGACAGCAGGCCGAGACGACTGTGATCGCGAGCGCGAGCGCAATCTGCACCAGGTTTCACCCACCTTCCTCTAGTGCGTCCTCGGGAACGAACGGTACGCGACCACCGAATCGAGCTACCGCCGAACCTGCTCGGGAATCGCAGCGACGACTGCGGGCATCACCGCTTTTCTCGCTGCGGCTGTCGTCGCGCCGGGCGCGATAAACTCGGGCTCGGCCGTCCGGCCCCCATCGGATGGGAGGTCGGTTGGCAGGGTTCTTTTTCAGGCTCGAGACGGCGGACGGCTCGCCGGCCGAGCCACCGACGCTGCACAGCGCCGTTCCGAACTGGCGGGCGGGCGACACGATCCCGTTCGGGTACAAGACGCTGCGCGTGGTGGGCGTCCGCGACGACGACGCCGACCAAGCGCCGGTGCTGGTCGTCGAGGACGTGGCCGGATGAGGCGTCCTCCCAGGCGCGCCCGTACCGCTCGATCCACTCCGACATGGTCACGCGAGCCGCCCCAGGATCAACCCGAAGACGAGATGCCGCATCGTCGCCTGGCCGAACGCGCGTCCGTTCGTCAGCAACGGCGGCACGCCCTGCTCACGACGCGCTGGGTGAAACCGGTCGACGAAGAAGGACAAGGGGTACAGCGCGGCGTGCTCGGCGAGCGCCATCGCAACAGCGAGCCTACGAGGCTCGAGGTCGGTGCGCCGTCGAACGGCGCCGTACGTAAGCCCGAAGAGCGCGCCGTTGAGGGCGTGGATCGCAAACCCGGTCGCGCGCCACCCGCCACCCCGCGTCACCGCCTTGCCCAGCACGGCGATGTCCGAGTAGTCACAGCGAAAGAGGCGCTGGTCGAGTGGCTCGAGCAGAGCCCAAGCGGTCGCGGCGATGACCCCGGCGAGCGCTTCTCGTCTCATATCGGCGCGCCCATTCTGGCCCCGTCCTCGGGAGTACGCTGACGCCGTGCCTGAGGGAGATGCACTCGCTCGCGCCGCGCGCCGCCTGCAGGTTCTCGTCGGCCACCGCGTCGACGTCGAGGCGCCGCACCCGCGCGCTGCGGTGAAGCGCCGCCGAGCGGCTCGAGGCGGTTGGGAAGAACCTGCTGCTGCGGTTCGAGGAAGGCGTCGTCCTGCGGCGTCTGGCGCCGGCGGTCGGAACGCCGTAGGTTCGTGAGGGACCGAGTCGTGGGAAGCGCCTAGGCCTTCGGCTCGCCGCCCGGCTCCTATTTCGCCATCGTGTCCGCCGTCTTCGAGGCGACTGCAGAGCCATGGACGTACCAGGTGAAGGTCGTCCGCCCTCCCATCCCTCGTAGGCCAACACTCACCATGTCGTCGGCCGCAGAGTTCCACGAGTAGCCAGAGACTGCGCCTCGCAGGCATCGCCGCTTCTTGTTCTTGAGACGCCAGCACACCTTGTACGACAGGCGCTCGCCGAGCGGCTTGACGCGGAGTGTCAGATACGCGACGTGGGCGTAGTGCAGGATCTCGACGCCTCCCCGATATGACGAGGTCGGTTTCGGAACCGTCAGCGTGAGGATGTTCGAGTAGCCGTCGATACCGCTCGGCATCCCGGTGCAGTCGAAGTCGGTCGCATTCATCATCACGTAGTAGAGGCCGGGGTCGAGCTGCGACTCGTCGAACCAGGCGCCGCTCTGGATCTCGGAGGTCGTCAAGAAGTCCGAGTGCTTGATGTTCTCCTGGAGGAAGCTGCCGTCCGTCGCGCGATCAGGCTTGCTCGCGAAGTAGATCGTCGCGACGTCGGCTCCCGGCATCGAGAACTGCGCTCGTGCGTGCCGCTGCTGCTGGTCAATGCCGAGGAGACTCGGCGGCTGCGCGGCGTCCGCCGCCCCGACAATGGTCAGCGCGCTCAACGCTGCGGCCGCAGACGCGATCATGATCCGGCACTTCACGCGAAAACCCCTCCCTCTCCTTTGGCGCGTTGCCTCGACGACATTGACAAGCGTCGCACTGGACGTGCGGCAAGGCAGTAGTCCAAATGGAGCATCCGGCGTTTCGGCTCGCCGCTCGGCCCATCCCACCCTCTAAAGGCGTTGTCCAGCTAGGCGAGATCCTGAGACAGCACCGGGACAGCACCGCTTGTCCATTCCCGGCCTCGGCGGCACACGTGACCCGCTCGACCATGCGGTTCTCGCTTGACGCCGAGCCTCGGAATGGGCCGGGCAGGAATCGAACCTGCGACCTTGGGATTAAAAGTCCCCTGCTCTACCAGCTGAGCTACCGGCCCGCGGGCTTATTAGAGCGGTTCTAGCCGGTCTTCGGGAGCCGCCAGAGCGGGCCGTGCTCGTGCGTGATCCAGACGTCGCCGCCGGCGCTCGCGACCGAGATCGGGCCGTCCGCGACGGCGAGTGTCATCCGCACCGAGTTCGTCGCGGGGCTGACGATCGAGACGGTGTCGTCGTCGATGTTGGGGACCCAGAGCTCGCCCCCGATCCACGCCGAGGCGAGCGGGTTG
>JBKOYZ010000150.1:0-4920 GCA_046725655.1 Actinomycetota bacterium
TCGACAGCGCGGATCTCAGCGGCGTCTCGGGGACGCCGACGTTCTTCGTCAACGGGCAACGCCACTACGGCGCCTACGACATCGAGACGCTGAAGAACGCCGTGCGGCTCGCGCGCGCCCGCGCAGCGATCGCGGCATAGACGATCTACGCGACGACCAAGGAGGCGCAGATGTGGACCGCTGAGCACAGCATCGAGAAGCGCAAGGCCGGAGCAGATATGGCGGCTGTGGGCCGACGTGGCGACTTGGCCGGAGTGGAACGGCGACATCGAGCGCATCGAGCTCATCGGGCCATTCGCAGCCGGCGGAAGGGTCCTGATGACTCCGATCGGCGACGAGACGGTCGACCTACGGATCGCAGAGGCCACCGAGCCCGAGTCCTTCGTCGACGAGGCCGACTTCGGTGAGATCGTCGTGCGGACGATGCACCGCGTCGAGCCTCTCGACGATGAAGGCTCGCGTGTGACTTATCGAATGGAGATCACCGGCCCGGCCGCAGACGCGCTGGGGCCGCAGCTCGGCCCCGAGATCAGCGGCGACTTCCCGCAGACGCTCGCCGCGCTGGCTAGGCGAGCCGAGTCCGGGGCTCGAGCGGCGGATCCAGCCGAATAGCCGCTTCCACCACGGCCGTCGTTCGTCGGACAACGGCCCGTACGTCTCGTCGAAAATCACCTTTCACGAGCTAGACGTGGTCAGGTCGACTCCCATCACCTGGAGAACGCGGCCCCACTCGCTCGGGTTGCTGTCCCGCAGGTACCGGCCGCCCATCTTCTCGTAGAAACCGACGGCGTTGGGCTCCGCCTCCCACTCCATCCGAGTTGCGCCGAGTTGCCTCGCGACGCCCGCGCCATGCCGGAACAGCCGCGAGCCGATCCCGGTGCCGATCGAAGGCGGGTCGATCCAAAGATCCTCGAGCCAGCAGACCTCGCCTTTCGGGATCAGCGAGCCCCAGCCGACCACGTGGTCGTTCACCTCCGCAACGAACACCTCGTGACGGCGAAGGCCCTCCGCGGAGAAATCGCCGGCCGCCGCCCAGTCACGGACACGATCGACGTCGTACCCCCAGTAGGTCTTCGCCGCGATCGCGATCTCGCGAAGCCGCTCAACCTCGTCGGGGCGAGCCGGGCGAATCCGCTGGGCACTCACACGCGAGATTTTCTCGCTTCGGTGGGCCTCAGTACCGGCTTCACGTCGACGATCGGCGTCCCGTCCAGTGCTTCGAGGTTGTTCACGCGCAGCCTGTTACCTTCGATCGACAGAACCTCCACTTCGTGGAGCCCGATCGGGTTCGGACGGTCGGACGAGCGGGTGTTGAACACGCCCTGTTTCGGGACGGACAGGTCGTCGCGCGGATGCACTCGCAGCACGTCGCGCTCGGCGCGATCGAGCCACGTGAGGACGATGATCCGATCGCCCGGCTGGATTCCGTCGAGCGCCTCGACGACGGCAGATTCGAACACGAGCCACGCGTCGGGCGCGCCTTCGTCGCCTTGCTTCGGCGCCGCTGCCCTGTCCGTGAGCGGGGATTCGACCTTTCCGATCGGCGTGAGCTCGATACCAGCTAGTCGAACCATCTGCCTCCTTCCATCAGCTGCCGGTCCTTGAACTCGTTTGCGTCCCGCCACGCCTGAATCATTTACGGCGTGATCCGGAGGTAGGCGTACTCAGCGGCGAGCGTTCTCGGATCGAATCCAGTCGCCTGCGCGTGCAGGACGTCAGGTCCCGCCGCCGACGCGACCCACACGTCGTCCTCGCGCCGCAGTTTCTCGAGTGCGTCGATCCTGCGCGTCGATCTCGATCGCGGAGGCTCGGCGCTCATAAGAGCTCTCCCAATCGCCGCTCGAGGAAGCGCCGCTCGGTGTCGGAGTGAACGAGCTCGAGCGCGCGGTCGTATTCGGCGCGGGCCTCATCGACGCGATCGAGCCGTCGCAGCAGCTCCGCGCGCGTCGCGTGCAGGTAGTGGTAGTCCTCGAGGTCGAGCCGCTCGGCCACGGCGAGCGCGGCCTCGACGTCGCCCGCTTCGGCGAGGGCGGCGGCCTGGTTGAGCTCGACCACAGGCGAGCCGGTGCGACGGGCGAGCTCCCCGTACAGGGCCGCGATTTGCGGCCAGTCCGGGGGCTCGTCGACGTGCAGGGCGGCGATCGCGGCCTGCAGCACGTACGGCCCGCGCCCGCCGAGTGCGACTGCGCGGTCGAGCGCGGCCCGTCCAGCCTCGATCTGGTCGACGTCCCAGAGCGATCGATCCTGGTCGCGAAGGAGGACGACGGTGCCGTCGGCGAACCGCGCCCCGCGCCGGGCGTCGTTGATCAGCATCAGCGCCAGCAGTCCGTGTGTCTCCGGCTCGTCCGGAATCAGCTCGGCGACAGCGCGCCCGAGCCGGATCGCCTCGGCCGCGAGGTCGCCGCGGCCGCCGTAGCCCTCGTTGAAGATCAGGTAGACGACCGCCAGCACCGCGGCGAGCCGGTCCGGCAGCAGATGCGCCGGCGGCACGCGAAACGGGATGCCGGCCGCCTTGATCTTCGCCTTAGCGCGGACGAGCCGCTTGGCCATCGTCGGCTCGGGGACGAGGAACGCGCGGGCGATCTGCTCTGTCGTGAGACCGCCGAGCGTCCGCAGCGTCAGGGCGACCTGGGCATCGAGCGCGAGGGCGGGATGGCAGCAGGTGAAGACGAGCTCGAGCCGCTCGTCCGGGATCGTCGCTTCCTCCATCTCGTCCTCCTTGGCTTCCGGCGCCTCGAGCAGCTGCGTCTTCACGGCAAGCGTGCGGTCGCGGCGGATGCGGTCGATCGCGCGGTTGCGCGCCGTGGTCATCAGCCACGCCCGCGGGTTCGCAGGCGTCCCCTCGCGGGGCCAGCGCTCGGCGGCGATCGCGAACGCCTCCTGGGCGGCTTCCTCGGCGAGATCGAAGTCGCCGAGGAAGCCGATCAGGCCGGCGAGGACGCGGCCCCACTCGTCGCGGAAGACCTGCTCCAGGATCAGTAGCCCTCCTTGACCGGGCGAATCTCCACCGCGCCGCCGAGTCGAGCCGCCGGAATGCGCGACGCCAGCTCGATCGCCGCGTCGAGGTCGTCCGCCTCGAAGAAGAGGTAGCCGCCGAGTGCTTCCTTGACGGCGACGAACGGCCCGTCCGTCGTCAGGGTGTTGCCCGCCTCCACCCGGACGGTGGTCGCCGTCTCCGGCGACTCCAACCACGCGTCGCCGGGAGTCACGCCCGGAGTCTGGTTCACCGCCTGGTAGTCGGAGTAGACCCCCTTCTGCTCCTCCTCCGAAAGGCCGTCCCACTCGGGCGTGCCCGGCACCGGCGTCGTGCCTTGCTGGATCAGCAGCATGTACTTCATCGCTTCCTCCTTCGTAGAGCGTGGACGCCTCTAAGACGGACGGCGGATGACGAAAAGGACACCTCCGGCGGAATACGTGCGCAACGCAGCCCTTCGCGCCGTGGCCGTTCCGGCCACGGCGCGGGGACTGTCCCCACGAACTGGGACGGCAGGCCATGGCTAGTGCAAGGAAAGTGTGACGTTTCGTCCACAGACACTGGCTCGTCCGGCCGCAGTTTGCGATCCTCTGGGCGGCTCGAGGCGCTGGAGCCGTCCAGACCAGACGGCTCGGGGCGTTCAACCGGCCCTGCGCGGAAAACGAGCCTCACGCCCATCTCCTGCCCGAGGATCGGGCGCCGCGCGGCCGCGCCGCACTGACCCGACGGCGCCCCCGGCCGATTGCGGCCCGCTTCCGTTGCGCCGACCGCCGACCGGGCCGGGCTCGTCGCCCGGCCCGGCGGAAGGGCCTCTAGTCCAGCGCGAACAGCAGGAACTGCGTGAACTGGCTTGCCGCGAAGTTGTTGTCGCTGACGAGAACGAGTGAGCGGCGGCCGTCGGGCAGGGTGGGGCCGATCGTCATCCCCTCGACGTTGTCGAGCGGGATCCCGAGCGTCCGCAGGTCGAGCAGCAGCGTCTTGCGCACCGGCCGGATGTTTCCCAGGCCCGCGATGCTGTCTGCGCCATCCACGTCCGTCGCGCCCGGGAAGGCGACGGAGTACAGCTTGATCGTGTTGCCTGTTCCCGGCGCGCCGACGGAGAACGACCGCTCCATCGAGAGCCCGAACTCGTTGTTGAACGGAAGCAGCTCGACGAGGCCGTTGACCGCGAACTGGGTCGGCGGGACGGGCGGCTCGGCGATCGGATCGGTGACGTACACGTACTGCCGCTCGAGGCGCCCCGTCGAGAGGTTGTAGCGGAGGATCCGCGACGGGCTGCCGCTCGAGAGCGACGCCGCAGGGCCGTCCTGGACGAGCGCGTTTTCCATCCCCACGAACAGGTGGCGCCCGTTTGGCGCGACCGCCGCCGCCTCGAAGGCGAGGTTCTGCCGAATGCCGTGTGTCGGGCTCGTCGGCGCGAACGCGGCCGGGACGGGCAGGTCGCCGAGGAAGGTGCCGTCGAGCGCATACCGCCGCACCCATGCCCCGATGCCGCGGTTGGCGAAGCCCTCAGAAGTGACGATGAGCTCGCCGCTCTTCGTCAGCGTCAGGCCCTCGGGATCGAGGCTGAACGGCGCGTACGGCTGCCCGTCCGGCGCGAGCAGCGTCGTCACCCCGAGGAATCCGACGTCGCCGTCGTCGAGGTGGCCGTCCGAGAGATCCAGCCGCAGGGTGTAGAACCGCGCCGGGTTGAACTGGCTCTGGTCGTCCGACAGGGAGTAGAAGACCCCGCGGGCGGCGTCGTAAGTGATGCTCGAGAGGCCGCCGACGGTCGTGCCCGCGAAGCTCGTCCCAGTGGGGACGATCGCCTGCCCGAGGAACTGCAGATCTGGCGGCTTCGAACCTTTGCTCGCGTCCGCCGAACCGGCGCCGGCGAGCGTCACCGCCACTGCGGCGACGATCGCGACGATCAATCCTTTGCCGTAGCGCATCGCTTCCTCCCCTCC
>JBKOYZ010000133.1:0-7232 GCA_046725655.1 Actinomycetota bacterium
AGGCGGCTGTCGCCTCCGCACAGGACCAGGATGTCGTTGCCGAGATTATCGTCGTCGACGACGGCACGACGGACTCGGCGACCATGGCGGTGTTCGAACGCCTCGAGCTTGCCGGCGTGCGCATCATCCACGAGGTCAACCGGGCCCGGCGCCCGCGCGAATGACAGGTGTTCGGGCGACTGATGCCGACTACGTCTTCGCGCTCGATGCCGACGACCTCCTCGCTGCGGGAGCCGTCAGACGGCTGAGCGACGCTCTCGACCAGCACCCCGAGGCTGCCGCGGCGTGGGGATCGGTATCGAGCTTCGGCGCCGTGGAGCACGGCGGCGATCGCAGCCGTTCGTCCCTCGACCCATGGGAGCTCACGTATCAGAACCACCTTCCGCTGAGCTGTCTCTACCGACGAAGCCACATCGCCTACGGGAGCGGGCTCGGGATGCTGGTTGCGCGGTACCGCGCCCATCGCGTTCTGCGCGGTTTCTTGAACATCCGGGGCGTCACGCAGGTGAAATAGCGTTGCGACCACAATCGTTGTGAGTACATAAGGTTGAGGCCCACAACGATTGGAGGTCGAATGGTCACTCCCGCCAGCAGAGCGGACCGGCGCTGGAGCGCGCTCGCACTGATCGTCACCGCGCAGTTCATGGTCATTCTGGATGTGGCGATCGTCAATGTGGCGCTGCCGTCGATCAAGACCGATCTCGGCTTCTCGCAGACGAACCTCCAGTGGGTGATCTCGGCGTACGCGATTCTGTTCGGCGGGGCGTTGCTGCTCGGCGGCCGGCTCGCCGATCTGCTCGGGCGCCGCCGGCTGTTCATCGGCGGGCTCGCACTCTTCACGGCGAGCTCCCTTCTGTGCGGCCTCGCCTGGTCCGAGGCCTCGCTGATCGCATTCCGCGCGGTGCAAGGCCTCGGCGGTGCGATGCTCGCTCCCGCCGCGCTCTCGCTGCTGATGACGACCTTCGCCGAGGGCAGGGAGCGTAACCTCGCGCTCGGAATCTACGGCGCGGCGTCCGGGAGCGGCGCCGCGGCGGGCGTCCTGCTCGGCGGCATCCTCACGTCGTACCTGAGCTGGTCGTGGGTCTTCTTCATCAACGTGCCGGTCGGCGTCGCCGCGATGGCGCTGGCGCCGCTGGTGCTCGAGGAGAGCCGCGCGGACGGCGCGCGTCGACACTTCGACTTCCCCGGCGCTGCCTCGATCACCGCCGGCCTGATGCTGCTCGTCTACGCGACGACCCGCGCCGCGAGCGACGGGTGGGTCGCTGCCACGACGCTCTCGCTCTTCGCGGCCGCGGCCGCGCTCGTACTCGCGTTTGTCGCGATCGAACTGCGGTCGCGGTCACCGCTTCTCCCGCTTCGGATGTTCCGTCTGCGGACGCTCACCGCCGCGAACGCGGCGATGGCGATCATCGGCGCGGTTGTGTTCTCGGAGTTCTTCCTGCTGACGCTCTATCTCCAGGACGTCCTGCGCTACTCGGCCGTCGAGAGCGGCGTTGCCTTCGCTGCCTTCGCACTCGCGGTCGTCGTCTCGTCGAACGTCGCCCAGGCTGTCGTCGGCCGCATCGGCGTGCGGCCGACGCTCACTGCCGGCCTGCTCACCTCCGCGGCTTCGGTCGCGTGGCTAACGCGCCTGCCGGTCGACGGGCACTACTTCTGGGACCTGTTCCCGGGATTCGTCGTCGGCGGGGTCGGCATGGGGCTCTCATTCGTCCCGGTGACGATCGCCAGCCTCACCGGCGTCGAGCGCTCCGACGCCGGCGTCGCATCGGGTCTGATCAATACGAGCCGTCAGATCGGCGGCGCGATCGGGATAGCGGCGGTGAGCGCCGTCGCTGCGACGTCGACGAGCCACTATGTGACGGCGCACGGCGTCGGCTTCTCGAGTGCTTCGGCGCTCGACCACGGTTTCCAGACGGGGCTCTACGTGCTGACCGGACTGCTCGTCGTCGCGGCGATCATCACGGTCGCGCTGATCAGGCCGACCCCGGCGCCGGTCGTGCAGGCCGCACCGAGCGAGGGCGATGCGATCAGGCTCGAGGAGGCGGCCTGACGCCGGTTCCATCGGTGAGGCGGTACCCGCGAACGGAGTCGACCGTGAACTCCTTCGGGTAGGGCGACGGCCGCTCTTCCTCGGCCGGGAACTCGTAGATGCCGAGCATGAGCTGCATCGGGTACGCCGGCGACTGATCAACCGTTTTGACCGCGCTGTCGTCGACAAAGAACGTGACGTCGCGCGGTGTCCATTCGGCGGCGTAAACGTGGAAGTCACGCGCGTCGATCGGGATCGTCTCCCGCGAAAAGTCATCCGCGATCCGCCCGTCGCTGAAGGGACGGACCCCGACGCCGATCGCCACCTCCTCGGCGCCGACGTCGCGCCCGAAGATCTCGCACACGCAGATCTCGGCCGAGCGGTCAGGCTCGTCCTCGTAACCGATCATCCAGAGCGCAACCATCGTGTGCGGGTCGTCGCTGGCCTTGGCGCGAAGCTCGAATCGGCCGTAGCGCGGCGTGTAGAGACGGACGTTCGGCTGAGCCTCACGCACGGCGGCGGCGGGGTTGAACCGGTGCTGCCCGATCGTGCTCCCGACCGGACCCGCGAATGAGCCGGTCTGCAGCGACGACACGCGCACGTCGCCGTCGAGGTCCGGGCACCAGGGCTGCTGCTCGGCTTCGATCAGCAGGCGCAGGACACCTTCGCCGATCTCGTACCGCGCCGCGGCGCGGGCCCGGCTGCTCCAATGCGGCAGGTAGTACGGGAGCCAGTGACTCGGGTCGAGCGCGTCGCCTTCGAACGTCTCCTCGAAGTCGAGCTCGTAGCCCACGCCTCACGCGACCCGGACGCCCACCTCGTCGAGGGTGGCGCGGGCCTCTTCGAGATCCGGTGTGTCGAGGCCCTCGGTGAACGTCGCGTACACGTCCTGCAACACCGCCGCCCCGTCTCCCTGCTTCCCCGATCCCTGCTCCAGGCGGGTCAGCCTCACTCCGGCGTGCAGCTGCGGCATGCGCAGCCCGAAGCCTGTCGCAACCTGCAGCCCGCTCCGGAAGCAGCGCTCGGCGCCGTCCTCGTCTCCCACAGCCAGCAGAAGGTCGCCCTTGAGCAGTGCGAACTCGGGATAGGCGATGTTGTCCTCACCGCTCAGCTCGATCGACTCGTCGACGAGGTCGAGCCCGTCGGCCGGCCGGCCCGAGAGCCCGGCTGCTGCCGCGCGGATGGACTGGAGGATCGGCCAGAAGACCGGAGGAGTCTCGAGCCCCTGATAGAGGGCGACTCCTTCGTCGGTCCTCGCCAGGCCTTCCGTCGGACTGCCGAGGCCGACCATTGCGACGCCCTGGAGCGCGAGCGCGAGCGCTTTCCACAGCTGGTAGTCGTGCTCCTCCGCCACCTCGAGCGCGCCGCTCGACCGCTCGTAGGCGAGGTCGAGATCTCGCCGCCACAGATCGAGCAGACCGACGTGAAACAGCGCGTAGGCGAGCGTGAACGGGTGGTTCAGCGAACGCGCGAGTTCGACGGCGCGCGTCGCCCGTTCGACGGCGCGGTCCGGGTAGCCGAGTAGCCACAGCAGCAGCGCCGATGTCGTATGGGAGACGACGCCGGGGCTTGCACCGACGCGAAAGCGATCGGTCCCCTGCTCGGGGTCGAAGAGCGCACTCGCCCGGTCGAGCCGGTCGAGGCCGCGCGGGACGTCGCCGAGAAACGCGACGCTCGACCCCAGCACGACTTGTCCCTCCACCTGCGCTCCGAGGTCGTCGTCCTGCTCCGCCAGATCCAGGAGCTCGCGGCCGAGGTCGGCCGAGCGATCGAACTCCCCGCGGTAGAGGTGGAACGTGGCGAGGCTGCGCAAAACCGAAAATCGCCGCGGCACCTCTCCCGCCTGCTTCGCCAGCGTGAGGGCTCTCCCGTACGCGTCCTGCACTTCGTCCGTGTGACCCCGCAGCGCCAGCAGAGCTCTCGCGAGGCTCATGCGTAGCGTGATCTCGTCGCGTGCGCGCTCGGGTGTGGGGGGCACCGACTCGAGTACGTCGAGCAGGTCGTCGGTGAGCTCGACGGCCGCGTGATAGCGGCCGCGGGCCCCGTACACCGTCCAGAGCGGGTCGACCAGCGTGTTCAGTCGCTCGAGATCGCGGGCCTCGACCCAGTACCTCCATGCGGCGACGAGGTTCCCGAGCTCGCACGACAGATCGTCGAGCGTCTGTTCTCGTTCGGGCCCGGTGAGACGGTCTCGCCTGCTGCCTGCGAAGTCCGAGAAGCATTCGGCGTGCGCCTTTCGCGCCCTCCCGCCGAGCCCCTGGTCCTGCTCGAGCCGCTCCGCGGCGTACTCGCGGATCGTTTCGAGCATGCCGAGCGCTGGTCGATCGCCATCCAGGCTGCGAACCAGACTCTTGTCGACGAGTGACGTCAGCCGGCCGACGACGTCGATGGCCGCGACCGAGTCGAGCCGCGCGGCGACGTCTTCGACGGTCTCGACCCTCGCCGGGAAGAACAACGACAGCAGCTCGAAGAGCGCCCGCTCCCCGCCGTCGAGCAGCTCATAGCTCCACTCGATGGTGCTGCGAAGCGTCTGCTGGCGTGCGGGGAGGTCGCGCGGCCCGCCGCTGAGAAGCTCGAGGCGGTTTCGCAACCGCTCGTTCAGATCGCTCGGCGAGAACAGCTTCAGCCTCGCGGCTGCGAGCTCGATTGCCAGAGGCAGGCCGTCCAGCCGCGCACAGATCTCTGCGACGGCGGGCGCGCTGTCGTCCGTCAATCCAAAGCCGGGCCGTGCTTCCCCCGCCCGCTCGACGAACAGGCGCACGGCCTCGTAGGCGGCGACACGCACGGCCGATCCCCGCTCGCCCGCATCCGGCAGGGCCATCGGGGGGACCGGGAAGAGGTGCTCCCCGCGCACCCTGAGCGCCTCGCGGCTCGTCACGAGGCCCTTGAGGCGAGGGCAGTGCTCGAGGAGATCGACGATTCCCTCAGCAGCGTCGACCACCTGCTCGAGGTTGTCGAGGAGCAGCAGCATGTGCCGGTCCCGAAGCTCCAGCTTCAACACGTCGAGGGGCGCCTCGTCAGCTCGCGCCGTCGAGTCGACAGCGCGGGCGATGGCTGCGAACGCGGCATCCGGCCGTCGCACCGAGGACAGGTCGACGAGGTAGACACCGTCCTCGAAACGGTCGATCTGGTCGGCCGCAGCCTGGAGCGCCAGCCGCGTCTTTCCGATCCCGCCCGGGCCGGTGAGCGTGAGCAGGCGCACCCCCTCGGCGTCGAGGAGGTCGCGGAGCGTTGCCAGCTGCGCCTCCCGACCGAGGAACTCCGAGGTCTGCGTGGGCAGGTTGTTCGGCCGCTGGCTGAGCGTCGCGAGCGGCGGAAAATCCCGGGCAAGCGCGGGATGGACGAGCTGAAAGAGGCGCTCCGGCCGAGAGAGATCCTTCAGCCGATGCTCGCCGAGGTCACGAAGCCCGGCCTCCGCGGGCAAGCGTTGCTGGGCCCGCTCGGCGGCCGGCTCGGAGAGCAGGACCTGTCCTCCGTGCGCGGCGGCCATGATCCGAGCGGCCCGGTTGACCGCCGGCCCGAAGAAGTCTCCGGCTCGTCGCTGGGCCTGTCCTACATGGATCCCCATGCGGACGCGCAACGGGCCGGTCTCGCGCCATTGCGCTTCGCCCAGCGACCGCTGCGCTTCGAGGCAGGCGGCAACGCCGTCGGGCGGCGACGAGAAAACGGCCATGAGGCCGTCACCGGTGATCTTGACGACACGGCCTCCGGCGTGCTCGACAGCCGCCTGCAAGATGGCGTCATGGCGCTCCATGGCGCCTTCCATCGCCTCGGGATAGCGCTCCCACAACCGCGTGCTCGACTCGAGATCCGCGAACACGAAGGTCGGCGCCTCGGGCGAGGCGTTGCCGGCCATGACGGGATCGAGTATAGGGACGGGCTCGACACGGCCAACGGCGCGGAAACTCGAACACGACAGCCGTGCCGAAGGCGGGCGCCCAGCAAGGAAGGAGCAACCGTGAGCCTGACCCAGTACTACACGGCAACCACTCTCGACGGCTTCATCGCCGACCCCGACAACTCGCTGGACTGGCTGTTCATCCGCAAGCGCGATGAGGACGGGCCGCTGAACTACGGCGACTTCATCGCGGACGTCGGTGCGATGGCAATGGGGTCGACGACGTACGCGTGGATCCTCGACCACGAGTTCGCCGGCAAGGCCCCCGCCGAGTGGAACTGGCCCTATGACATCCCGTGCTGGGTCTTCACTCACCGGCAGCTGCCGGTCGTGCCCGACGCGGATATTCGGTTCACGAGCACCAACGTGGCGGCTGTGCACGAGGAGATTGCCGGCGCCGCCGGCGAGCAAAACGTCTGGATCGTCGGCGGCGGAGACCTGGCGGGTCAGTTCGCCGACGCGGGGCTGCTGGACGAGGTCATCGTCTCGATCGCGCCGGTCACGCTGGGCGCCGGCGCGCCGCTGCTGCCGCGCCGAGTGGAGCTGCGTCTCGACGAGCTGGGGCGAAACGGCGATTTCGCCTCCGCCAGGTTCACCGTCGTACGCCCTCCCGCGTGAGGCTCGCGAGTCTCGTCCAGGCAGGCCGAAGCGACTACCAGCCGCCGACTTCGGTCGGCTCGGCGTCTCCGTCGGGGAGGCGCGTCGGGCCCGTGTTCGTCCGCGAGGGCCAGGCCGCTTCGGCCGCGGCATGACGGAGATTCTGCATGACGTCGCTGAGATCCACCTCGAGCGCGTGGCGTTGGCGCTCCTTCCTCTCGACCTCGAGACGAAGCCCTTCGTTCATCGTGTTCGCCTCGTTCAGGCGGGTCTGAAGCTCGTGCTCACGGACCTGCGCGACGTGCGTCTTCTTCTCGTCCTCTGTCGCAAGGCGCGCCAGCTCCTGTTCGGCGGTCGACGCGCGCCGCCGGGCCTGGGCCAGCGCCGCTGCGAGATCGACAGCCTCCTGCTCGAAACGCTGTCGGCGCGTGAGCTCGCGGGCAAGCTCCTCCTGCGTTCGCGCGAGCGCCTTGGTCAACGAATCGACCTCGGTCGCGAGATCGGTCAGCTCGCGCGCAAGACTCCGGCTGCCTTGGTTGAACGCCATTCGGCCCCTCCCGTTTGACGGACAGGTGCGAAGTCCTCCCGCAGGCTAGCGACTTCTCAACTCACGGCACGCTTCTTCTTCGGGCGCTCGAGGACCTCGTCCGCGTCTCGTACGACCTGCGTCACCTTCTCGAAGAATTCCTCGTCGCCGGGACCGAACGG
>JBKOYZ010000216.1:0-10519 GCA_046725655.1 Actinomycetota bacterium
CACCGGGATCGCCGCCGCGCTGATCGTGCGCGTGCTGCCGAGCCTGCAGTCGCAGCTGGCCGCGCTGGCGATCCTCGCCGTTTGCCTGCCGCTCGGCACCGTGCTCGCCTCGGGGCTCGTCATGTTCGGCATGCACGGCTCCGGCAAGATCGCAGCGGTAGCGACCGTCTCCACGCTCTCCGCGCTCGGCGCTGCGCTGCTGCTGGGGCGTCGGCTCCTTTGGCCGCTCGGACAGCTGCGCGCGACGTCGAAGCGCTTCGCGGGCGGCGACCTCAGCGCCCGCGCGCCGGAGTCGGGGCCGCGGGAGCTGCGCGAGGTGGCCGCGTCCTTCAACGACATGGCCGCAAGCGTCGAGAGGCTGTTCGACGCGCGCCGGGAGCTCGTCGCCTGGGCGAGCCACGATCTCCGCACGCCGCTCGCGTCGCTGCGCGCCATGGTGGAGGCGCTCGAAGATGGGCTCGCCACGCCGGAGGAATACGTCCCGGCGATTCGCACCCAGACGGAGATCCTGACGCGGCTCGTGGAGGATCTCTTCGAGCTCGCGCGGCTCGATGCGGGCGCCCTGACACTCGAGTTGCAGGAGGCGCCGCTCGGCGAGCTCGTCTCGACCTGCGTAGGGGCGCTCGAGCCCGAGGCTCGCGCGCACAACGTCCGGCTCGAATCGCGGGTCGATCCTGCGGACCCCGCCGTTCGGATCGCGCCCGACAAGATCGAGCGCGTCCTACTCAACCTGCTCACGAACGCGGTCCGCCACGCGCGGCCCGACGGATCAGTCGCCATCGTCGTCGAGCCCGACAGCGACCACGTCGTCGTCGCGGTGGAGGACGACGGCACCGGCCTCGCGCCGGGCGCTGCCGAGCGGATGTTCGAGCGGTTCTGGCGCGACGGCGGCTCACGCACCCGGGCCGGCGGGGGCGCGGGCCTCGGCCTCGCGATCTCGCAGGGCCTCGTCGAGGCGCACGGCGGCACGATCTGGGCGGAGAACCGCGCCGGCGGCGGCGCACGAGTGGCGTTCACCCTGCCGCTCGCGCACCGCCCTGCGGCGATTCGGTCTTAGCCGGCCTGCTGCCGGGCGAACAGCTCGTCGAGCCGCTCGTAGCTGTCGTTGACGCCGCGGTCCATGCCCGAGGCGAGCATGCCGTCGCGGTCTTCTTTCGAGTCGAAGCTCGACACGACGACGATTCTCGTGCGTCCATCGTCGAGCTCCTCGAACTCCGCCCGCTCGACCGAGACCTTGCCCGGCATCCCCTCGAACTCGAAGGTGCGGACGATCAGCTCGGGCTCCTCGACCTCGCGGATCTCGCCGAAGAAGACGAACGCGTTTCCCTCCGCGTCGTGATGGGTGAACCGGTACGGGCCTCCGGGGCGGAAGTCGAACTCGTCGACCGTCATCGTCAGCTCGCGCGGCCCGAGCCACTCGGGCATGAGCTCCGGGTCGGTGTACGCCTCCCAGACGAGCTCGCGAGGCGCATCGAAGGTTCGCTCGATCCGGATCTCGGTGTCGCTCGGGGTCGTGATCGAGGTCTTGTTGCGCTCGTGCACGTTCTCGGTCATCTCGACGATCCTTTCTTTCGGTCGATGATTTCCTCGAGGCGCTCGAACCGGTCGTCCCAGGATCGGCGGTAATCCTCGATCCACCGACCGACGTCGTCGAGTCGCCTCGGCCCGAGGTAGCAGTGCCGCGTGCGGCCCTGCTTCTCGGTCGTGACCAGTCCAGCCTCCTCGAGGATCCGCACGTGCTTCGTCAGCCCGGTCAGCGACATCCCGACGGGCGCGGCGAGCTCGCTGATCGTGGCACTGCCGCTCCCGAGCCGCTCGAGCACGCCTCTGCGGGTGGGGTCGGACAGCGCGGCGAACGTTTGATCCAGGGAAGAATACTGAACCACTTGGTTGAGTATAACAGCATGCGACTTTCGCATCGTCGGTCGAGGTACCCAGTCCAAGTAACAGACTGTTACGAGCTTCGACACGGCCGCGGCAGCCACTCACCCTGCGATCGCGGGTGGCAAGTCGTCGCCGAGCGCTAGTAACAGTCTGTTACTAGCAGGCGATGCGCCCTCGGCGCCTCCGCGGCGCAGGCACGCTTCGCGCTACTTCGGCGCGAGCTCGAGCACGACGATCCCGCTCTTGAACCTCGTCGTGTCCACGAGCTTCAACGTCGCCCGGAAGCCGTCGAGCAGCCGGTCGCCGCTGCCGACGACCTCGGGGAAGACCCAGAAGTGGTACTCGTCGACGAGCTTGTTCTCGAGGAGCGTCTTCGAGAACTCGCCGGTGCCGTATTTGACGATGTTTTCGCCCGGCTGCTCCTTGAGGGATTGCACCGCCGCTGCGACGTCGCCGTCGAGGACGGTCGCGTTCCACTCGGCCTCGCCGGGCGGCAGCGTCCGTGAGGCGACGTACTTCGGCAGCTCATTGAACCGGTCTGCGAAGTCGTTGCTGCCTGCGCGCTGCGGCCACGCCTGCGCGAACCCTTCGTACGTCTTGCGCCCGAGCAGCAGCGCGTCGGACGAGTACAGCAGGTCGCTCGCGTACGCGGCGTGCTCGTCGTCCCAGTACGGCGGGCTCCATTCCTGGGGGTTGCTGATCACTCCGTCCAGGCTCATGAACGTCGATTCCACGAGCTTCCGCATCGTCACTCCTTCCTTCTCACGAGGACCATCTCTGGTGTCTTACTTGGACCCGGGACGAGGAGCGAAACTCACCGTTCGAGCGGCGGCTTGCTACGGTTGACCCGATCAAAGAGCGTGTACTGGTCGGCGAACGCCTCCATCTACTCGTTCATGAGAGGTAGAGGAGGTGTTTTTTCTATGGCGACCGGAACTGTGAAGTGGTTCAACGACTCGAAGGGGTACGGGTTCATCTCCCCGGACGGGTCGGGCAAGGATCTGTTCGTCCACCACAGCGGCATCGCGGGCGACGGCTTCAAGTCCCTCAATGAGGGCGCGAAGGTCGAGTTCGACGAGGCCGAGGGCGATAAGGGCCCGCAGGCGACGAACGTCGTTCAGCTGAACGCGTAAGGGAGATAATGGCGCGCGCCGCGACGCGGCGCGCGCTCTCCTCACCACGATGGCGAAAGGAGGAGCTCCCGTGCGCGGCGAGATGCTCTGGTTCAACGAGGTCAAGGACCTTGGCTTCATCCTCACCGAGGAAGGCGAACGCCTTTCGGTGCTCGGCCCGGCCTTCGCCGGCGGCGATCGGCCACAGGGTCGATGTGCGCACGCGGCCGTGACGTTCGAGATCGACCACACCCGTGGTGAGCGCCAGGCCGAGAACGTCGTCCTCGTTCCGCCCACCTCGCCCCGCCGCGCACGGCTGCGGACTCGAGGCGGTCGCAGATGAGCAGGGGCTCGAAGCGGCAGCAGACGTGGGCGAAACGCGCCCGCGAGCAGGCGGTCGAAGAGAAGCGGACGTTGAAGCGAGAGAAGAAGCGCGCGGCTGCGGCCGAGCGCGCTGCCGCCAAAGCCGCGGAGGAGTCCCCCAACGGCAAGCCGGATGAGGATGGCGAATAACCCGGAGCACAAGAACTACGCCGAGATCGACCGGCTCGAGAAGCTGCTCGGTGACCTGCGCGCGAATCCTTCGACCGCTCGCGAGACCGAGGCCATCCGTGAGATCGGTCTCGAGATCGCCCTGGCGATACGCGAGGTCGGCGCGATGCTGATCAACGTCGGCTGGGAGCAGTCCTTCGCGGCAACCCGCCCGACCGAGACGACGTAGCGCGAGCCGTTGACATGGCGCTCCGTCAGCGCGCGTCGTCGCAGGCGACGTTCGCGTAGCCGGAGCGAAACGGCTGTTTATCGCCCGAAACAGGGTCGAACGTGTGCCGCCAGATGCAGCCGGTGTCGTTCGTCAGCAGATGGATCGAGATCGACGCAGCGGGCGACGTGGTCCGAACGCGGTGGATGTCGTCGCGGGGCGGGATGAGGACGTAGAAGTCGCCTGGGACGAGTGACCGCCGCTCGACGAGCTCGAGCGCGCCGTCCCGCTGCCTGTAGACCTCCTCATCCTGCGTACCGCGGTAGAGGCCGACGAGGCCCCAGGCAAGGTGGTCGTGGATGGGCGTCTCCGAGCCGGCGGGCACGACGAGCGAGAACAGGGACAGCGACCCGTCATCGGCGCGGTAGAGCAGCCACTGCGCGATGCCGCCGCCCATGCCGCTCTCCGCGGCCGCGTGGTACTCGCCCGGGAGCCAGTCGGGGTCGGCCAGCAGCTTGCCGAACCGCGGCCTGATCTCGTCGCAGGCGCCTTGCGGCGACTCCGCGCCGGCGATGATGGTTTCGACATCGGTCGCGAACGCCCGCACGACCGGCGTGTCCAGGACGAGCTCCCCTCCCACGTCGGCGGACCTTACTCGTCAGCGAGGGCCGAGCTCGATCCCCGCACGTGCGAGGACCCGGCTCACGAAGGCGCGCTTGCCGGCCGTGTAAGCGGCGGCGTCGGCGTCGTGCTCGCGTGCCAGGCGCATCTTCAGGGTCTCGTACTCGACGGCAAGGCGTGGATCGACCCGCAGCGCGTCGCGGAAAGCCAGCCGCTCCTGCCAGAGGTTGGTGCCGGGCTCGGTGAGATGGAGCCCGAACTCGGCGCGCTCCTGCGACGGCTTCGCGAAGTGGTGCGCGACCGCCGGGCGGTGCGGCGCATCGACGTAGCCAACTTCGCCCAGGGGCTCGTATGCGGTTCGCGCCTCGTCGAGATCCCGCACCCCGGCCATCATGTCGACGATCGGCTTCGCGGAAATCCCGGGAATCGCGGTCGAGCCGATGTGGTGAATGCCACCCTCTAGCCACGGCGCGAGCACATCCTCGAGTAGCGCCCGCTCCGCCTCGAACCGGCGCGGCCAATCCGGGTCGTACGGGAGGACGACGATCACGGCCGCCACGCCCGGACACGCGGCCGCCAGGCCGGCACCGCTCGGCGGTAGTCCTCGTACCGCTCTCCGAACTGATGGCCGAGCGTCGGCTCTTCGTACCAGCGGACGAAAGCCGCGACGACGAGGAGGAACGCCGCCGCGTACAGCAGCAGCCACGGCTGGCCGAGAAGAAGTGCCTGCCCGACGATGATCGCTGCAACGGCCAGGTACATGGGGTTGCGCACGTAGCGGTAGAGCCCACCGACGACCAGGTGTTCGGTCGGCGCCACCGGCGCAGGCGTGCCGACGCCCTCCACTACGAAGCGGACGAAGGCGTGGAGCAGGACCGCGATCCCGCCGACGAGCAGGAGCAAGCCCGCGACCCGCACCGGCCACCAATACGACGAGTCGTACCGGTTGTCCCAGCCGGTCAGCAACCACGGGATGAGGCCGGCGACGACTCCAGGCGCGACCAGGAGAAAGGCGAGGCTCCCTGCCGCGGCTCGCGCTCGGGCCACGGTCAGGCTCGCGCGTAGCGCCCGATCTCGATCACGACCGAAGCCTACGGACGCCGGCGATTGTTGAGATCGGGTGAAGGAGGAAAACCTGACGCGCCCGACCTGCGTACTACCTGCATCTTCCTCTCTCTCACCTAAGGAGGCTCAGATGCAGAGGACAAGAACCCTCCGGGGCGGGTTGCTGCTGACGGCGGCCCTGCTCGCCGGCCTCGTGGCCGCCGTCTACGCGACCCGCTCGAGCGGAGCAGGCTCGAGCACGGGCTCAAAGGTCGTGATGACTGCGAAGAACAAGACCCTGCACAAGACGATCCTCGTCAATCGCAACGGCATGACCCTCTATTCGCTGAGCGTCGAGCGGCGCGGCCGGTTCATCTGCAAGAACTCGTCCTGCCTGTCGCTCTGGAAGCCACTCGTCGTCCCGAAGGGCACGATGCCGACCGGCGTTCGCGGCCTTTCGACCGTGAAGCGGCCGGACGGAAGGCTGCAGGTCGCCTACAAGGGAGGACCGCTCTACCGGTTCGTCGAGGACCGCAAGCGCGGCGACGTCAAGGGCAACGGCTTCAAGGACGTCGGCACCTGGCACGTGATCGCGGTCGGCTCGCAGAGCTCCGCTCCTCCTCCCCCGCCGCCGACCTACACGTACCCGACGCACTACTGAGGCTGACCCCCCAACCCCGGGCCGCCGCGCGTCTCCGGCGCGGCGGCCCCCCGGTGTAGGCCTCAGGCGGCCGAGCTTGCCGCCTCCTGCTCGGCGCGCCACTGAGCCACGGCCTCGTCCGGAATCCGCAGCTCGAGAGACCGGCCCGTCTCGAGGAACGACTTCAGGCTCGAAAGGATTTGCGGCCAGCCGCCCCAGATCTCGTCGCTCATGTCTTCGCTGAGGCCGCTGTGGGTGACCCGCAGCTGGCAGATGTCGCCCCGCGGCCGGATCTCCCAGGTGATCGTCGTGGCGGGGTAGCTCGCAACTTCCGGCCTCCACAGCGCCTTCATCGACTGGACGAGCCGGTGCGGCGGCTCCTCCTCGACGGTCTCGCCCGTCGCGAACGATTCCGGGTCCATGCCGGCGGGCGGGTTGAAGGAGTACTGCTTGCGAATGTTGTCGTCCGTGATCGCCTCCCAGAGACGCTCCGGGGTCGTGCGGATCCAGACCTCGAACACCTTCTCCATCAGCTCCTCCTCGATGTCGCGTTTGAGGCCGGCCAGGGCGGCGGCCCAGGGCGCGGCGTACTTGCTCACCCACCGGTCGTGGACGAGCCGTATCGGGACCGGGTTCAGGAAGTGCAGCTTCTCCCGACCGCGCCGCTGCGTCGTCACGAGATTCGCCTCCTCGAGCACCCGGAGGTGCTTCATGACGCCGAAGCGCGTCATCGGGAGCCGCTGCTCGAGCGCGCTCAGCGTCTGCCCATCCTCTCGGAAGAGGGCGTCGAGGAGCCGCCGTCGCGTCGGGTCGGCAAGCGCCCTGAACACCGCGTCCATCGCGGCACCTTATGTGACCATTTAGTCACCTGTCAAGCCGACAGAATACTGGTGTGGCGCCGGAGCTACGCGATCTCGCGCCGGGTCTCTGGATCTGGCGGCTCGAGCACCCCGACTGGACGCCGCGGGCCGAGTGGGACGCCCCGGTCACATCCACCTGCGTGCAGTCGGCCGGCGAGATCGCGCTTCTCGACCCGCTCGCGCCGCCCGAGGACGCGGACGAGATCTGGAGTCGTCTCGACGCACGGCCGCCCACGCTCGTCTTCGTCCTCAAGCCGGACCACGTCCGCGACGTCGACCTGTTCGTTCGCCGCTACGGCGCCCGGGCGCTCGGGCCGTGGCTCTTCTGGCCGACCAACATCCCGGAGACCCAGCTGCAGCCGATCGAGCCCGGAGCAGAGCTTCCCGGCGGCCTCGTGGCGCTGTACGACGGGCGCGGCCGCAACGAGACGCCGCTCTGGTTACCGGAGCAACGGACGCTCGTCTTCGCAGACGCGCTGACCGCGCCTGCCGCCGAGCTGCGGGTCTGGGCGACGCCGTGGCACGAGGAGCGGGCGCTGCCGGCGTTGCGCAAGCTGCTCGAGCTTCCGTTCGAGCGCGTGATCGTCTCCCACGGCGAGCCGGTGCACGACCGGGCCGCATACGAGCGAGCGCTCGAGCTGCCGCCCTGGGCGGGGTAGGGTCCCGAGCCGTGCTGCGGTACGTCGTCACCCGCGAGCCCGGCCCGGCGTGGGATCGCTCGCGCCCGATGCGCGAACAGGAGGGTTGGGACGACCACGCGGCCTTCATGGACGCCCTCGCAGACGAGGGCTTCATCGTGCTCGGCGGCCCGCTCGGGGACACCGACCGAGCCCAACATGTCGTCGACGCCGGCAGCGCCGCGGAGATCGAGACGCGGCTCGCGGCGGATCCGTGGGAGGCGGCCGGAATCCTCCGTACGGTCGCCATCGAGCGCTGGACGGTGCTGCTCGACGCTTCGGCGTGAAGCTCAGCGACGCCCGAATCGCCGCTGTCGGCGGCCTGGACGGCCATCCGCTTGCGCCCGCTTCAGCGACTCGAGCTCGTCGAGGGCGGCGCCCGCACCCATGACGACGCACGTGAGGGGCGATTCAGCACGAGTGACGTGCAAGCCTGTTTCCGAGCTCAACCGCTCGTCGATCCCCCGCAACAGCGCGCCTCCGCCCGCGAGGACGATGCCACGGTCCGAGACGTCGCCGGCAAGCTCGGGCGGCGTCGCCTCGAGCGTGTCCTTGACGGCGTCGACGATTCGTTGCACCGGTCGCTCCAGCGCCCGGCGCAGCTCCAGCGATCCGATCTCGAGCCGGCGGAGCATTCCCGTCTGCAGGTCGCGGCCGGCGACAGTGCACTCGAGCTCCTCCGCGAGCTCCCAGGCGGAGCCCGCATCGAGCTTCGCCTGCTCGGCGGTCTCCTCGCCGATCAGCAGCCCGTACGTCCCCTGCACGTGCTTCGCGACGGCGTCGTCCATCTCGTAGCCGCCGACCTTGATCGACTGCCAGACCACGATCCCGCCCAGCGAGATGACCCCGACTTCGGTCGTGCCACCGCCGATGTCGACGATCATGCTCCCCTGCGCCTCGGCTACGGGCAGGCCCGCGCCGATTGCCGCCGCCATCGGCTCCTCGATCAGGTACACGCGGCGAGCTCCGGCGGCCACCGTCGCCTCCTCGACCGCCTCGCGCTCGACCTTCGTGATCCCGCTCGGCACGCACAGGACGACATGCGCCAGCGAGAGGCGCCCGCCGCCAACCCCACGGATGAAGTAGCGAAGCATCTGCTCGGTGACCTCGAAGTCGGCGATGACTCCGTGTCGCAGCGGCCGGATCGCGCGGATCGTGGCAGGCGTGCGGCCGATCATCCGCCGCGCGTCGGCGCCGACAGCGTGGACTTCACCCGTGCGGTCGTCGACGGCGACGACCGACGGCTCGAAGAGGACGATTCCCTCCCCGCGGACGAAGACGAGCGAGTTGGCAGTGCCGAGATCGACCGCCAGCTCGCGGCCGCCGAATGAGCGAAAGACTGCCATCTGGGACCCGGCTGCAGGCTAGCCGCCGCCTGCGACGGACGGCGAGCTTGCAGGCATTTCTCGCTCCGACGAAGATGACCGTGGCATGAGGCGAAGCTCCGCCGTCGCGGCCGCGCTCTCGGCTCTCGTGCTCACCGGGTGTGGGTCGGAGTCGAACTCCGACGCCATCAAGGAGCATCTGCTGGACGGCGTGACTCAGATCCGCGACACGCACGACAGGAAGAAGCTCCGCTCGGCGCTCGTTCAGACGCTCGGCAAGCTCCGGCGGGACGACGCTGCAAGCTCCGCCGACCGCAGGGGACGAGCTTTCGCGATTCAGGGCTTCGCGTGGACGGTCAGGGGGATCGACAGCCAGATCGACTTCATCGAGAACGACCGCGGCAACATCGAGGCGGCAACGAGGGACGCGAAGCGCGCCTACAGCTCGCTGACCCGCGGGGCGGATAATTTGCGCGCCGCCGGCCGTGTTTTCGGCCTACAAATCGGCCGGCTCAACGGCTACTAGAACGGGAATCCTCGAGCCCTAGCGGGCGTTTTATGAATAGGACGCGAGCGGCGAACTAAGCCCCTCCCCCTGGCGACAGAGCCGCTCCGTCCATCCCCGACGAAGAAAGGAATCACCATCAGCACGATTTACGAATCCCCTGACCTCGAGACGCTGCTCGCGGACGCGGACGAGGACGACATCGCCGGCTCGGACGCGGTCGAGGCTCTTCAGGAGCCGCGCGAGGCAGACGAGGAGCAGGCGTTCGAGGCCGACGCGGTTCCCGCCTCGGCCGATTCACTCCAGCTCTTCCTGAACGAGATCGGCCGCTACCCGCTGCTGACTGCGGCGGAGGAGGTCGCGCTCGCGAAGCGGGTCGAGCGCGGCGATCTCGCGGCGAAGGAGCGAATGATCAACTGCAACCTCCGGCTCGTCGTCCACGTCGCGAAGCGCTACCGCGGCCACGGTGTGCCGTTCGGCGACCTGATCCAGGACGGCGTCATCGGCCTCAACCGCGCGGTCGAGAAGTTCGACTGGCGGAAGGGGTTCAAGTTCTCGACGTACGCGACCTGGTGGATCCGACAGGCGGTCCAGCGTTCGGTCGCCGGTCAGGCGCGAACGATCCGCATCCCGACGCACGTGAACGAGCGCCGGCAGACGCTCGCGCGTCATGCGCGGAAGCTCGAGCTCGAGCTCGGCCGTCCGGCGACTCACGAGGAGCTGGCGAACGCCACGGGTCTCGCGCTGCAGCACGTCGAGGAGGCGCTCGACGTCGCCGAGGCGCGCGTGTCGCTGAACCAGCCGGTGGGCAGCGAGGACGACAACGAGCTCGGCGACCTGTTCGCCGACGACGCGGCCGAGAGCCCGGCCGATCTCGCCGAGGACGCCCTGCGTGCCCGTGCGGTGCGCGAGGCGCTTGGCGACCTGCCGGAGCGTGAGCGGCGCGTTCTCGAGCTGCGTTTCGGGATAGACGGCGAGCCGCAGTCGCTGGAGGCGATCGGCAAGGAGCTCGGCCTCACCCGCGAGCGGATCCGCCAGCTCGAGACGCAGGCGCTCGCGAACCTGAGCGGCACGCTCGGCGCCCTCGCGCCGAGCGACGAGGACGAGCTGGCGCTCGCGGCTTAACCCCTCTTCCTCCTCAGGCCTCGCCG
>JBKOYZ010000131.1:0-7275 GCA_046725655.1 Actinomycetota bacterium
GGATCCTCGGCGTCGTCGCCCTGCAGGGCGACGATTTGGGCACGGCTGTGGAGCGCTTTAGCGAGGCCGCCGCTGTGACGGGGAGGCTCGGCTGGCGCGAGGCGACCCACCGCTGGTGGGTCGGCGACCACGTCGAGGCGCTGCTCGAACTCGATCGCGTGGACGATGCGGTGGGAATCCTCGATGCGTGGGAGGCCGACGCCGCGCGCTTGGGGCGCAAGCGGATGCTCGCGCACGCAACGCGGTGCCGGGGGCTCGTGGCCGCCGCTGGAGGGGCTGTCGACGACGCGGCTTTGCTCCTGGAGGAGGCTGTCACGCAGCACGAGGACGCCGGAGATCGCTTCGGGCGGGCCCGCGCGCTGCTCGCGCTCGGCGTCGTCCGTAGGCGCCAGCGCCAGAAGCGCGACGCCCGGGATGCCATCGGCGCGGCCCTTGCAGGCTTCGTGCAACTCGGGGCATCGACCTGGATCGACAAGGCGCGCGCCGAGCTCGGCCGGATCGGAGGCCGCAAGCGCGCCGAGGGGCTGACGGCCGCGGAGCGCCGAGTCGCTGCGCTCGTTGCCGAGGGCCGCACGAACCGCGAAGTCGCCGCCGCTCTCTTCCTCGGCGAGCGCACGGTCGAGACCCATCTGTCGCACGTCTACGCCAAGCTCGGCGTGCGTTCGCGGGCCGAGCTCGCGCGGACGTTTCGGCCGGACGAGCAAAGTTCAGGGGGACTCACGATTTCAAGCTGACCGCCGCGGCCTAGCCTCGGCCGCATGCCGAGCTACCTCGTCGAAACCTTCCTCGCACGCGGCGCCGCAGGCGAGCGCCAGGCGCGCGAGCGACGGGCGCGTTCGGCCGCCGAGCAGATGACGCGGGAGCGAACGCGCGTCTGCTTCGAGCGATCAATCCACGTCCCAGAGGACGAGATCTGCTTCTTCGCATTCGCGGCCGCATCGGCCCGTGATGCCGTGGTAGCCGCCGAGCGGGCAGGACTCGAGCCGCTTCGCGTCGTCGAGGCGATCTCGTCGCGGAAGGAGAACCAATGAAAGCGAGATCGTTCAAGACTGTGCTCGTCGCGCTTTTGGGAACGGCGGCCCTCGTCAGCGTCGGGCCCGGCGTAGGGGCACCGCCGCAGACGCAGTGTGCGCCTGGTGCGGCGATGTCCGCGGCGACAACACCGGTCGCTTACTGGAGCACCGAGGCACGGTGCGCGATCGTTCCGGCTGGCCCGGGCGGCATGTTCGGTTCGGAGAATTTCGGCAACAAGTTCCCCGGCGAGGCGGCCGTCTACATGGGCATCGTCCACGTCGCCATCTACAACGCCGCCGTGGCGATCGAGGGCGGCTACAGGCCGTACGCGCTCGCGGTGACACTGACCCCACCGCACGAGCTGCGCGCGAAGAGCGGCTGGTCGGCATGGGTCGCGTGGCGGCTTGGTCGGGGGGACTGGAGGCCCTACGGCAAGGCCAACCCAAAGGTACGACCGCGCGTCCCGCGCGTGATTCCGTCCTCGTGGAAGGCGCGGCTGGCCAAGTTGCTGTCTTCCGCGCCGGCGGACCCGTCGCCGGCGGCGGCGGTGGCGGCCGCCGCCTACGACACATTGGTGGGCCTGCAGCCGACGCTGCGGCTGGATTCGAGCGGGCAGGCGATCCTCCACGACGACTACACCGCCTACCTGGCCGGGATCCCGGACGGGACGGCAAAGGAGAACGGGATCGCGATCGGCGAGCAGGTCGCCAAGGCCGTGCTCGCCAAGCGCACGAACGACGGCCTCGAGAAGAACCCCATCCTCGGCGACCTGAACCCGCCGGGTGCGGGCCCGGGCGTGTGGCAACCCGCACCGGCTCCCGCGCCGGTGCTCGGCCTCCGTCTGCCAGGGGTCCGGCCGCTCGCGCTGCGCACCGCCTCGCAGTTCCGTCCCGACGGCCCTACCCCGCTAACGAGTAAGGACTACGCCGAGGACTTCAACCAGGTCAAGGCGCTAGGCCGATTCGACAGCGGAACGAGGACGGCCGAGCAGACGGTCGAGGCGCGCTTCTGGACCGACCACGACATCAGGCAGTGGAACGACGGCATACTCCGCCTCGCCGTCGCCCGCGGCCTCGACCTGGTTGAGACAGCGCGGCTGCTGGCGATGGCGCACGTCGCGGGCGGGGACGCGATGATCGCCTGCTTCGACGCCAAGTACCACTATTGGTTCTGGCGTCCCTACCAGGCGATCCCACAGGCAGGTAGCGACGGGAACCCGGCCACCGAGTCCGACCCGAGCTGGCGGCCACTCGGCGCTACGCCGAACTTCCCCGAGTACCCCTCGGCCCATGCCTGCCACAGCTCCGCCGTAGTCGCGGCGCTGGACGCGTTCCTCGGCACCGACAAGGTGCCGTTCACGCTCGACAGCCGCGTCACCCATACGACGCACACGTACAACCGACTTCGGGACGTGGTCAAGGACGTCGACCTAGCGCGCGTCCTCGTCGGCTTCCACTTCCGCAACTCGGACCGGGAGGGCTCGAACCTCGGGCAGAAGGTTGGCGGCTACGTCGCCAAGGACCTCTTCCAGCCACTCGGCGGACGCAAGGTACTTCACCTTGGCCGCACCAATGTGAAAGGGGCACAGCGATGAACACAGCCGATAGAGGAAAGGCGAGTTCTCGCTACAGCAGGCGCGGCTTTCTGAAGCGGGCTGGAGCAGGAGCGGGTGCGGTGGCATTGTCGGGCGGTGTCGGTGCTGCGATAGCGCCGCGCGCGGTGGCAGCGCGAAGCGCGACAGTCTCGACGAGCCCGACGACGTTCGGGCGCATCTTTCCGAACCTGCCGCCGTTCGCGGCGGCGACCGACGCAGCGCGGGCGGCGCTGGCAGACCTGGGAAAGCCGGGTGGGCTCCTCGACGCGAATGACGATCTGAGCAAGGGCCCCATGCTCTTGATTACCGACCTGAGCCTCAGCGCGAACAACCGGAACAACCCGACGCATACGGCAGGCACGACGTTCGTCGGCCAGTTCATCGACCACGACATCACGTTCGATACGACCTCGCGTTTGGGAGTGACGACGGATCCGGCGGTCTCGGCGAACTCGCGGACGCCGTCGCTCGACCTCGACTCGGTCTACGGTGCCGGCCCAGTCGCAGGCCCGCAGCTGTACGACCCGGCCGACCACGACAAGCTGCGGATCGACTTCGGGGGCCTGTTCGAGGACCTGCCGCGGGTCGACGGCGGCTCGAACACGGCGATCATTCCGGACCCGCGCAACGACGAGAACCTGATGATTGCCGGCTTGCAATGCGCCTTCATCCTCTTCCACAACAACGCGGTCGACTGGGCGCGCGAGAACGGTTACAAGGGCGGCTCGACATTTGATCAGGCACGGCGGCTGACGACGTGGCACTACCACTGGCTCGTTGTGCATGAATTCCTGCCGCAGATCGTCGGACAGTCGATGGTGGATGACGTGCTCCATGACCGTCGCCGCTTCTACAAGCCGCGGATGCGCGAAGGTTTCATCCCGGTCGAGTTCCAGACCGGCGCGTACCGCTTCGGGCACAGCATCGTGCGCCCGTCCTATCGTGCAAACCTCGGGGGCAACAACGGCGGCCCGTTCTTCGGGATGGTGTTCGATCCTGCCGGCGAGGGCCAGTCCGACCCGGTCGACTTGCGCGGCGGCGCTCGCGCGCCGCGCCGTTTCATCGGCTGGCAGACGTTCTTCGACTTCGGCGACGGGCAGGTGAAGCCGAACAAGCGGATCGACACGAAGATCTCGACGCCGCTTTTCGATCTTCCGCTTGGGGCGATCGCCAGCCACAACACGCCGCAGGCGCTGCCGCAGCGGAATCTGTTGCGCCACCTGACCTGGAGCCTGCCGTCGGGGCAGTCGATCGCAGCCGCGATGGGCGTCACGCCCCTCGCGGACGCCGACCTCAGCGAGCTACAGCACTACGGCTTCCAGTCGAGCACGCCGCTCTGGTACTACGTGCTGAAGGAGGCGGAGCTCGTCGAAGACGGCCTCCGTCTCGGCCCGGTCGGGGGACGGATCGTCGCCGAGGTGCTGATCGGACTGCTGCAGAGCGACACCGGGTCGTACCTCGTGCAGAAGCCAGAGTGGACGCCGACGCTAACCTCCGCCGGCAAGTCGTTCCGGATGAAGGACTTCTTGACGTTCGCCGGCGTCGATCCCGCCAGCAGGGGGCAGTAGCGATGCCGGGGTTCATCGGAATCCAGGAGATCGTGCTGTCCCTCGAACACGGCTCCATACCTGTCGCACGTTGGGAATCGTGCAAGTCGAGACGGAAAGAAAAGCCACTCGGCAGCCGCTCCCAAGGCGGCGAGCGCACGATCGAGCGCCTGCTCTCGGTCGATCAGACCTGCCGGCTACAGCGCCGCTCGCTCTACGCCTATCTCGCCGACGCCCTAACCGCCAAAGCGCGCGGCGATCCGGTCCCGTCGCTAATGGGAGCGTGATGCCCTCTCAACGACCCGCAAGCCGGGCCGCGGTTGGTTGGCTGCCTCTACATGACGTCGACAATTGGGACGCGAGGATCGGCGTCGAGGCAGGCGGCGGCGAAGAGGGCGGTGCCGACGTCTCCGTTGAAGAGCGAGTAGCGGCGGCGGCCGTTCGCGGCGGCGATCCGCTCCGCCTGGGCGAGGGCGTGGACGGCGGAGCGGCGCGCCCGCTCGAGCCAGCGCTCGTCGCCGGTGCGCGCGAACGCCTTGAGGAGCGCGAAGCCGTTGCCCGAGGTGCCGTGACAGAGGCCGTGACCCTTCTCGTCCCGGTGGGCAGCCGCAAGCCAGATGAGCTCGGCGCCGGCGAGCAGGAGGTCCTCGCGGAGGTAGTCCCACGCGCCGGTGAGGATGCCCGGCGCGCCGGTGCACCACTGGAGGGAGATCCTGCCGTCTCGCGGCCGCACGAGCGTGCGTCCCGTCGCTCCCGGCCAGTTCGCGAGGCCGTCTTCGCACACGGCATGTCCGGCGAGCACGGCCGCGGTCTCGGCGGCCAGCGTCTCGTCCGGCTCGACGCGGAGTAGAGCGAGCGTGTTGCCCGCGGCGCCGTGCAGCGTCCCCAAGCCGCGGTAGTCGTCGTCCTGCCGCCAGAGCCCGTCGTCGCCGCGGCGGGCACGTAGCGCCGTCGCCGTCTCGCGCGCCGCTACCTCCCATCGCGGCTCGCCCGTCCACTCGCCCATCGCCAGCGCCGCAAGCAGCGTCCCAGGCGCTCCCCAGCTGATGTCGTCCGTCGGGTTGTCGACGTTCCCGTAAACGAGCGCGTGCACGTCGTCCGCCAGCGCCGGGTCGGAGGTCAGCCGGAAGGCGACGAGCAGTGCTCCCGTCTCGCCGGACATGAGCGCACCAGGACGGTAATGCTCATCCTCCGAGAAGTCCGGGCTCGCCTGCTCGAGCTCGACCGCGCGCACCACGGCGGCGGCCAGGTCGCGCGACGACTCGGCATGACCGCTCTTCCGGAGTTCATCGAGTGCCCAGATCACGCCGGCCGCACCGACGTACAGGCCGGATAGCGGTAGTGGCTTCTCCCGTGCATCCCAATCGTGTGCGGGCCACAGCGCCGTCGGATCGAACGCAGCGTCGGCGTCGGCAACGATCGCAGCGATCGTGTCCTCGACGCGCGCCGGAACCCACGGCTCGTCGATCAGAGCATCGAACCTCGTCGGCTCGTAGAGCATCTGTCTTCCCTCCTAATCGATCCAGCTTTGAGCAGCCGAGGCAGACAGCCACGGCTGAGGACGTGAAGATCGGATCAACTAGGCCGGGTACGCCACGACCGCGAGTCTAACGAGCACCTATCGAGCCTCGAGAGTGCGCTGTCGACGAACCACGTCGCGTGGTCAGCCTGTGCTGCCGGTACGTGACGGGTGGTGGATGACCTCCCAGAGATGTCCGTCGAGGTCGCGGAAGTAGCCGGAGTAGATGCCCCATGGGCGGTCGTGCGGCTCGTCGGTAACCGTGGCGCCGGCTTCCTCGGCCTTCGCGAGGAGCGCGTCAACGTCGGCTCGGCTCCCGACGATGTGGCCGAGGCTGAATTCGCCGCTCTGCGCCGGCCCTTGCTGGATTCGGGCGTCCTTGGCAAGCTCGGTGCGCGGGTAGAGGGCGAGAATCAGCCCGCCGTCCAGCCGGAACATGACGATGGCGCCGGCCGGATTCGTGTCGTCGCCGGCGTATTCGGTGGCGGTCACGCCGGATGACTCGAGGCCGAGCCCGTCCCGGTAGAAGGCGAGCGCGCGCTCGAGGTCGCTCACCGCCAGCGTGATCACCTCGATGCGGCGCTCCATCATCAGCTCATTCCCCTCTTATCGGATTCGCGCTATCTGAACCGTTCCTAGGTTGCCGTCGAGGCCGGTGGGGAGCCGGAGCGTGAAGCTGGCTCCGCTCGGCGTGGGGTCGCAGGTGAGGTCGCCGTCGTGTTGGTCGGCAATGCGGCGGGCGATGGCGAGGCCAAGGCCGTGGCCGGGTTTGCTGGGGTCGAGTCGGACGAAGCGTTCGAAGATGCGCTGGCGTTGCTGTTCGGGTACGCCGGGGCCTCTTGCGCTGCCGCGTCGTTGAGGTCGACTGGCCTGCCGATGTCTTTCCCGGCCCAGTGTTCGAGGCGGCCGACGACGTGCTCGTCGGCGCGATCATCAAGCCGTCACTCGGGCTGTCGCCGGCCGAAGTTGCCGAGACCGCGGCCGCGCTCGCGGCGGGCGGAAAGGCGAGGGCGCCCGCGGCGATGTAGGCGCGAGAATGGGCTTTTGAGTCGTTTGGCCCGTTTGAGCTTAGTTGCAGTGAGGGTTTGAGCCTGATCCCGGGTAGCTCATTCGACTGGTTCGATTTGGGCGGAATGGGCTGTGCCCGGGGTGAGGCTAAAAGCGGTGACCGCGAGCCGCAATGCGTCGTCAGGCAGCCGATGTGTTTCGTGCGGCCGTGCTCGGGGTCGGGCCGGTTTCCGACTGGCGAACTGTTTGCGAGGCAGCGCCCATCGGTCGAGGGCGAACTCGCCGCCCATCCTCACCGCTCTCCGAGCAGGTGGCCTAAGCCGAGCTTGTCGAGGTCGGCGGGGTCGTCCACCGTCCAGCCCTGCGCGAGCATCGTTTCGAGTTGGTCGGTGAGGGCGTCGGCCAGGTACGAACCGCGGTCGGCGCAGTCGGGCGGCGGGTTGAGCTTGACGAGCCCCCAGGTGAGCCCATCGCTCGTGATCTTCTGCCGGTCAAGCCACCATGATGGCGGTCCGGACAAATTATTCAGCTCATAGAGCAGCGTGGAGTTGATCCGACCCACCGAGGCGAGGGCGTGGGCGTGCTGTCGGTTC
>JBKOYZ010000127.1:0-7884 GCA_046725655.1 Actinomycetota bacterium
CGGCCCGATCGGCTTCGGCGGCCGCCTCGACGGACGGTTCACGTCGGACCGAGCTTCCATCGAGCGCGCGGCGGCCGGCCTCGCGTTCCTGCTCCCCGACCTCGCCGGGGCGAGGCTCGAGCGGGCGTGGGGCGGGCCGATCGACGTCTCGGCCGACTACTTCCCATTCTTCGGGACGGTGCCGGGCACGCGCGTCCACTACGGCGCCGGCTACTCGGGCAACGGCGTCGGCCCGAGCTGGCTCGGCGGCCAGATCCTGGCGCGGCTCGCGATCGGGATGGACGACGAGCTGACGCGCCTGCCGCTCGTGAATCGTGCCGTTAGGCCGCTACCGCCCGAGCCGATCAAGCGGCTCGGCGGCGGCATCGTCCGTGCCGCGGCACTGCGGGTGGAAGACGCCGAGGAGTCGAGTCGGCAGGCCGCGCCACCACTTCGCGCCGTCGCCGCAGCCCCGCGGATCCTCGGCCTGCGCGTCGGAACGCGCTGACGCCGTCCGATAGCGACGTGTCCCGGTGCCAGGCATGGAGACACGTCGCAATGGCACGTCGCACCGCCGCGCCGAACCGCGTGAGCCGCCAACTGCCGCCGACCGCACTCGCCAATCGGGGCGTGTCCAGGTGCCAGACACTGGGACATGCCCCGAACGGCCGGCGCGAAGCGCCTGTCCGCGCGAGCGGACCGGTGGAGGGGGTCTGGGGGAACCGGGAGGTTCCCCCAGCATGTCTAGACCAGCGCCCCTAGATCTTCCCGCGCTTCCTCCACTTGGCGAAGATCTGCTTCGCATCGTGCTCGGCGGCCTTCGCCGCCTCGGCCGGCGTCATCTTCCCCTGCGCCGCCTCCGCGAACATCTGCGGGATCAGCCACGTGTTGAAGATCTCGTCGATGGCCGCGTTGGAGAAGCCGGGGTAGCCGATGTTGGTCGTGTACTTCCGGGCGATCAGGTCGAGGACGCCGTACTTGCCGTGGGGCGGGTGCGGGTCCGCCATCAGTTGTCGCTTGTAGTTGTGGACTGCTCCCTTGAATGCGGGGAAGTTGTAGTACTTGCTGTTCTTGAACGCCTGCTGGTAGTTGATCTCCAGGTCGGCGATGAACCGCTTGGCCAGGCCCTTGTTCTTCGTGAACTTCCAGATCGTGTAGACGCCCATCACGTGCTCGAGCCCCAGGCGCTGAACGGGCCCGCGCGGGATGGGGGCGATCGCCGTGTTCCTGGCGAGCGCGGGGTTCGCGTCTTCGGCGCTGCGCGCTATCGAGATCGCGTTGACCGCCAGCGCGAGACGTCCTGAGAGGTAGCCCTGGTTGTTCGAGGCCGCGGTCCAGGCGAAGACCTCGTTCGTCATTCCGCGCTTGTAGATGTCGCGCATCACCTTCAGCGCCTCGACGGTGTTCTTGCTGTTGATCGCGACGCGGGCGTTCCTCGTCTGGATGAACGCGCCGTAGCATTGCATCAGGGCGATCAGGAGCATGTTCGAGTCGAGTTCGTTCGACATGCCGAGCCCGACCGGATGACCGATCGCCTTCAGCTTGGGCGCGGCCTTGCGGACGTCGTCCCACGTCGAGGGAGTGATCCCGACCTGCTTCCAGAGGTCGCGGCGGAAGTGGATCGGGTCGGGCACGTAGTTCTCCGGGAAACCGTGCCACTTCTTCGTCTTCGGGTTGTAACAGCTGCGGAAGGCGAGCTGGCTGACTTTTCCGACCTTCCTCTGGACCTCTTGGATGATCTCCTTGTGGTTGATGACCTGGTCTTCGAGCCCCGCCTGCGGCGAGAGGTGGCCGAAGATGTCGTGGCCGCTCTGGGCAGCGACCTCGGCCTGTGCGCGGGCCGGTAGCTGGGCGAGGTTGATGTGGTCGACCTGCACGTCGGTGTCGTGCTTGTCGCCCCACTTCTTCGTGTACGTCTTGTCGAACCACACGTCGTAGGCCGGCACGAAGTGGCTCCACTGGATGATCTTGAGCGTGTTCTTGTACTGCTGGTGGCGGAACTTCGGCGCCGCCGCGGCCGTCTTCGTCAGCGCGCCGCCGTAGACGATCAGGAAGCCGCCGACCCCGCGGCGGATCACCTCCCGACGGGTGAGGCTCCTCGAAAGGCCTAGATCCTCGAGCCCGTCATCGTTCTCTGTCATTTCCCCCTCCTTTCGGGTTTCTCAACGGAACGCGCCCCCCGTGAAGCCTGCGATGAACCGGTTGAGAAAGCTGTTGTAGAGCAGCGCGAGCAGGATGCTCGGAATCAGCGTCGCCGCCATCAGCGACTGCCAGAAGTAGACGTCGCCGCGAATCAGGTCGGTCGGCACGCCGGCCGAGACCGTGCGATCCGCGGAGCTCGCGACGAAGGTGATCGCGTAGACGAACTCGTTCACGCAGAGCGAGAACGAGAAGATGACCACGGTCAGGATCCCCGGAATCGAGATCGGGAAGACCACGTGCGCGAGCGCCTTCAGGCGCGAGCAGCCGTCGATCAGTGCGGCGTCCTCGAGCTCGAACGGGATCGTCTTGAAAAACCCCATCATCAGCCAGGTCGCGAAGGGGATCGTGAACGAGGGGTAGACGAGCACGAGGGACCAGAGCTTGTCCTGCAACCCGAGCTTCGAGATAACGCGCGACATGGGCAGGAAGAGCAGCGTCGGCGGGACGAGGTACGTGAGGAAGATGCCGACGCCGACGCTTTGCCCCCACCGTCCCGACAACCGTGCGAGCGAGTACCCGGCCGGAACGGCGAGCAGCAGCGTGATCACGACGACCAGGCCGCCCACCAGTGCCGTGTTCTCGATCCAGCGGACGTAGTTCGTGGTGTCGAAGATGAAGCTGACGTGCGAGGTCGTCGCGTGCTCGAACCCGAGCGGCAGCCAGTGGTGCCCCTCGAAGGTCAGGTTCTCGCCTACCGCCGGCTCGGCGCGGTGATACGTGAACGGGGCGTTCTCGAGGTTGTAAAGGTCGCCGTTCGTCTTGAACATCGTCACGAGCATCCAGTAGAAGGGGAACGCGAGCACGATCGCGAACGGCCCGACGATCAGGTAGGTGAGCCCGCGCTCGCGCAGCGTCCGTAGCACGGCTACGTGACCTCCACGCGACGGGCGAAGCGGAGCATCAGCACCGTCACGACCAGCAGGATCGGGAGGAGGTAGAGCGAGATCGCGGCGCCCTCGCCGAGGTTGCTGGAGACGATGCCCGTCTGGTACGCCCAGGTCGTCAGCATGTGCGTCGAGTTGAACGGCCCGCCGCTCGTGAGGATGTAGACGACCGTCATGTCGGTCGCGGTGAAGACGATCCCGAACAGGAGCGCGACCGTCGCGATCGGCAGCTGAAGCGGCAGCGTCACGTGCCAGAACTTGCGCAGGCCGGTGGCGCCGTCCATCTTCGCGGCGTCGTCGACCTCGGCCGGCATCGAGGAGAGGCCGGCGATGAAGATGACGGTGGCGAAGGGGAGGATGCGCCACGCCTGCACGAGCGTGATCGCGACCATCGCCAGCGTCGTCTGCCCAAGCCACTGCGGCGGGTTGAGCGGGTTGATCTTCCCGGTGCTGACCCAGGGGAGGTGGTCGATGACGCCGAGGAACCAGTTGACCGGGTTGTAGAGGTAGAAGTGGCCGCCGCCGGGGAGGAGGTCGTGGGTAAGCGTCCAGTTCACGACGCTGAACTGGGAGTCGAAGATCCAGAGGAAGCCGATCGTGCTGAGCGCGACCGGCGCCGCCCAGGGCAGGAGCACAAGCAGGCGCAGGAACCAGCGCCCGCGGAAAGGCCGTACGAGCGCGTGGGCGAGGAGCCCTGCGCCGACCAGGACGATCGCCTGCGACGCGAGGGTGAAGATGACCGTGTTCCGGAGCGCCCGGCGGAAATTGTCGTTCTGCCAGGCGTCGACGAAGTTGTGGAACCAGACGAACTTCCCCGTCAAGTGGCCGGCGGTCGCGTCGGTCATGCTCAGGTAGACCGCCAGTACGAGCGGCGCGCCCACGAGCAAGACGATGTACAGGACGGCCGGGCTGATCAGCGCAGGAGCGAGGAAACGGCGGTCCTCGAGGATGTCTCGGAAGCGCCGTTCCTGCGGCCTGGCCTCCGCCACAGCTGCCAACGCGCGGCGATCCTACACGAAGTACAGTTTTTGACCCGCAAAACAGCGGTGATCGGCGGGCGATGGCGGAGATCAAGCTCGAGCAGCTGACGAAGGTCTACCCGGACGGCACGAAGGCCGTCGACGCGCTCGACCTCGAGATCGCCGACGGCGAGTTCGTCGTCCTCGTCGGCCCGTCCGGCTGCGGCAAGACGACGGCGCTGCGGATGGTCGCTGGCCTCGAGGACATCACGGCCGGGCGGGTCGTAATCGGCGAGCGCGTCGTCAACCGCGTCCCGCCGAAGGACCGCGACATCGCGATGATCTTCCAGAACTACGCGCTCTATCCGCACATGACCGCCGGGCAGAACATGGGCTTCGCACTCCGGATGCGGAGGACGCCGAAGCAGAAGATCCGGCAGCGTGTCGAGGGCGCCGCGTCGGTTCTCGGGCTGCTCGACTCGCTCAAGAAGCGGCCGCGGACGCTGTCGGGCGGGCAGCGCCAGCGGGTCGCGATGGGCCGCGCCATCGTCCGGGAGCCGCAGGCGTTCCTGATGGACGAGCCGCTCTCGAACCTCGACGCGAAGCTACGGGTCGAGATGCGTGCCGAGATCGCCCGGCTGCAGCGCGACCTCGGCGTGACGACGATCTACGTCACCCACGATCAGACGGAGGCGATGACGCTGGGTGACCGCGTCGCCGTCCTTCGCGACGGTGTCCTCCAGCAGGTGGACGTGCCGCAGCGGCTGTACAAGCGCCCGGAGAACCTCTTCGTCGCCGAGTTCATCGGCTCGCCGGCGATGAACCTGGTCGGCGTCGACATCAGTCGCGAGAACGGGCGCTTCGTCGCCGCGTTCGACGACAACCGGCTCGGGGTCGAGGAGGCCCCGGGGCTCGAGCGTTTTGTCGGCAAACGCGTGATCCTCGGCGTCCGCCCCGAGGACCTCGGCGAGGCTCCTCCTGCCGGCGAGGCACGCCGCGACCGCCGCCTGTCCGCGACGGTCGACATCCGCGAGGACCTCGGCTCCGAGGTCTACCTCCATTTTGGCGTCGGCGGCCCGCTCGTGCGGGGCGAGGACGTGAAGGCCGCGGTCGGCGAGGAGGCCATCGAGGCGACGGAGGCGCAGGCAAAGGGAAAGGGCAACCTCTGGGTCGCGAAGCTCGACTCGACCTGCGCGACGAAGGAGGGCGAGCGCGTCGAGCTCGTCGTCGAGACCTCCCGGCTCCGCTTCTTCGACCCCGCGACCGGGGAGGGGATCTACGCCGACGACGGCGATTCCGGCTCGGCGGAGCCCTCCACGAGCTGACGTACGAACACGCCGCCGCCGATGATCCGATCGGCCCCGGCCCCGGCGCGGCGGCGCAGCTCGCGGTCGGAGGTGACGAGGACGTACGGCTCGTCGAGCTCGGTCGCGCGTCGGGCGATCCAGTCGTCTGCCGACTCGGCGCCGGTGCCGACGACTTCGACCCCGCCGACGGCGTCAGGTGCCGGGCCGTCGAAGACTGCGACGGCCTCGACGCCTTCGCGGCTCGCCCACGTCGCCAGCAGCTCGACCAGCCGTTCCGGCGACACGTTCGGCCACAGCGACCGGCGCACGTTCGGCGCGTCCACCAGCACGATCACGGAAGGAAGTTACCGCGGTAGGAGCAGCGTCCGGATCCGACCGCCGTGGCCGATGTTCTCGGCCCACCAGATCCGGCGGCCCGAGATCGCGACGCCGACCACCTTGCCGCGCGTGAAGGTCGCCACGCGCGTCTGACCCGATGCCAGCGCGACCGTCCGGATCGTCCCGCCTGCGACGAAGACGCAGCGCCCGTCGCGAGCGGCGATCAGCCCTTGAGCGTTGGCCGGCACCTCGAGGAAGTGGCGGAGTTGGCCCGAGCCGGCGCCCACGATCGCCAACCGCACCGCAGTAGTGTGCGCCCCGCGCGTGAGCACGGCGGCGAAGCGACCGTCGAGCGCGAGCCCCAGCGGAGCACCTTGGACCAACGTCCTCGAGAGCAGGCGGCCGTAATTGCTCCTGACCTGAAGCTCTGTGTACCACTCGGCTGGGAGGTAGAAGGTCAGCGGCTGGAGGTTGCCGCCGGTCGCGTCGCTGACGTAGAGCTCGGGCTCCGCGTAACCGTCGCCGTCGAGGTCGTTCCAGAGGCTGTCGAAGACGATCCTCGTCCCGTCGGGCGACCAGGCTGGATCTCCGTCGGCGCGCCTGGTGCCGGCGAGGAACTTCCCCGAGCTGCCGTCGGCGCGGGCGATCCGAATCCCGTTGTAGGCCGCGCCGGCAATCGAGGTCCCGTCGGGCGACCAGGCCGGCGCGGTCATTCCCTCGGCGACCCGGATCGTGTCGGATCCGTCGAGCCGGGTCGAGAAGACGGCTGCGCCGTTCTCATACGCGATCCGCGAGCCGTCCGGAGACCACGCGGGTCTGCTTCCGGTCGCGACCTGCTGTCTGCCCGAGCCGTCGATGTTCGAGACGACGACGTGGTTGCGGCCGTCGTCGAAGGCGAGCTTCGTCCCGTCGGGCGACCACGACGGATAGCGCCCGTCGCCCACGTCGTACCGCCCCGTTCCGTCCGCGTTCACGATCGCGATCTTCGGAGTGAGGCCGGCGGTGGTGTAGCCGAACGCAAGCTGCTTGCCGTCGGGCGACCAGGCGACGCCGAGCTTCGGGCGGGCGTCCGTCGTCACGCGTGTGCGCGCGTGGCGGTCGTACCCGTTGGCATCCATCACGTAGACGTCCGCCTGTTCCTGCTCGTCGACGCAGCAACGCTGGCCGGAGACGAACGCGATCTTCGTGCCGTCGCGCGACCAGGCCGGGTCGAAGTTGCAGTTGCACGCGTCTCCGGGCTCGACCACGCGCCGTGCGGCAGCGATCCGGCCGCCGTCGACGGCGAGCCCGGACGGGTCGTCGACGCGGAACACCCGCTCCGGCCGGCTGCCTGCGAGGCGCTCGACCGTGTGCGAGGGCGCACCGCCGATCCCGTCCTCGTGGCGGTAGTAGACGATCGTGCCGCCGCGGCCGGCGATGGGCGGAAGGAGCGGCTCCGGCGCGTAATCGCGGCGAATGATCGCCATGGAGCGGACCCTCCGCGCCTTCGGCGCCGCCGCCGTCGCGGTGCCGACCGCGTAGTCGAGCTCGGTATTGCCGGCGCCGACCAACCTCATCCATGCGGCGCGACTGCCGGCGAGCGCCAGCCCGCTGGTGCCGCATCCAACGCGCGAGCCGACGCCGTCGATCCGCGTCTCCTTGCTTGAGCGCAGCGACCGGATGTGCAGTCGGCGATCGCACCCCTTGCTGACGGTCACCCACGCGAGCCAGTTCCCGTCCTGCGCGAACTGCGTCACGTGAGAGCGGGTCGCGACGACCGTCTGCGCCCGCGCGACGACGTGAGCGGGTGCCGCGGCGCCTCCGGCCGCCGCCACGCCTGCGAGGACGGCCACGGTCGAGACGAGCAACTTCATCAACCTGAAGGTATGGCGGGGTTGTTAAGCGGCGCGTGTGACCTTGTAAGGATTTGCGGCGCGGCGGATCGCGGGCTCAGCCCGCGATCCACTCAACCGGGCTGCTCGAGACTAGACGGACTCTCGCTGAAGAGCAGGCATACACCAAGGCGCCGCTTACGGCGCCGACCAGAAGAGGATCGCGGGCTTGGCCCGCGACCCGCTAAACCCGATTCTTTGAGACTAAACCGCCTCTCGCTGCAGCGCCGGCGTGCACCAAGGCGCCGCTTACGGCGCCGACCAGAAGAGGATCGCGGGCTTGGCCCGCGACCCGCTAAACCCGATTCTTTGAGACTAAACCGCCTCTCGCTGCAGCGCCGGAGTGCAAGTAGCCCGGCCCCGC
>JBKOYZ010000230.1:0-23190 GCA_046725655.1 Actinomycetota bacterium
TCGCTTGCGATGCCGCTCAAGAGGCCGCCCGATTCACTCGGGCGGCCGCTCATCCCGGCTGTCGGAGTCGCTCACCGCGCAAACCTTCGCTGAGGTTGCGCGATGAGCATTCTGATCGCGATCCTCGGCCTTGCGGTACTCGTGCTGATCCACGAGGCCGGCCACTTTTTCACCGCCCGCGCCGTGGGGATGCGGCCGAAGCGGTTCTACGTGGGCTTCCCGCCGGCGCTCGTCAAGACCCGCCGCAAAGGGATCGAGTACGGGATCGGCGCGATCCCGCTCGGCGGCTACGTGAAGATCCCCGGGATGCACAGGCCGGCCCCGTCCGACCTGGACACGTATTTCGCACCGGCGCTGATGCAGGACGCGTCGCTCGTGGGACCGATCGAGCGGCTGAAGCGGCTCGTCGCCGAGGGAGACTTCGAGACGGCCCGCGAGGAGCTGCCGTCACTCGACCGGGCGCTTGCGGACGCGAAGCTGAGCCCGACCGCCGCGCGTGCCGCCGAACGCGGGCGCAACGAGCTCGCGGACGCCCTGAGCGACGATGCCTACTGGCGCCAGCGGACGTGGAAGCGGGTCTCCGTCATCGCTGCCGGCCCGTTCACGAACCTCGTCTTCGCCGTGGTGGTGCTAGCCGTCGTCTACATGATCGGCATCCCCTACGACGCCTCGCGCCGGGTCGAGAAGGTCACGCCGAAGACGCCGGCGGCGTCCGCCGGCCTGCGGCCCGGGGACGTGATCGTCGCCGTCGACAGGCAGCCGACGACCACCTTCAAGGAGGTGTCGAAGGCGATCAAGGCCAGCGAGGGCCACGCGGTCGTCGTCTCGGTCATCCGCCGCGGCCATTACCTCGAGCTGCCGGCGAGGAAGACGATCAAGAGGGACGGCTACTACATATTCGGCTTCCAGCCGTCGGGCATCCGCTACAAGAGCTATGGGCCGCTCTCGGCGCTCCGGCTCGCTCTCGGCGACACCTGGGGGGTGACGAAGGCGATCGGGTCGTCGCTCGGGCGGATCGTCGGCGGCTCGGGCCGCAAGGACGTCTCCTCACCCGTCGGCATCGTCGACCAGTCGAGCCAGGCGGTGAACCAGGACTACCGCGACTACCTGCAGATTCTGGCGGTCATCAGCCTCTCGCTGGCGCTGCTCAACCTCTTACCGCTACTGCCCCTCGACGGCGGTCACATCGCGTTCTCGCTCTTCGAGGGCATCCGGGGCCGCGCCGTCGGGCGCGCTGTCTACGAACGGGTCTCCGCAGTCGGAATCGCCCTCGTGTTATTGCTCTTCTTCGTCGGTCTTTCGAACGACATCGGGCGCTTGGGCGGGGGGTAGCGCTACAGCTCGAACCGGCGGCGTCGCACCGGCGGGGATTAGCGGCCGGCCGCGTGAATCGGCCCGCCTCTTAGGCGGCATCGCAAGCGATGCCTCACGGGGGAGCCTCAGCCAAGGTCTGCAGCCGGAGTGGTCCCGACAGCCGGGATTAGCGGCCGGCCGCGTGAATCGGCCCGCCTCTTAGGCGGCATCGCAAGCGATGCCTCACGAGGGAGCCTCAGCCAAGGTCTGCAGCCGGAGTGGTCCCGACAGCCGGGATTAGCGGCCGGCCGAATGAATCGGCCCGCCTCTTAGGCGGCATCGCAAGCGATGCCTTGGCGGGGGGTAGCCGGGCTAGACTCGCGGCGTGGCGAGCGAACGATCGATCAACGTAGGCGGAGTGCGGATCGGCGGCGGCGCCCACGTCGTCGTGCAGTCGATGACGCTGACGAAGACGCACGACGTCGAGGCGACGACGGCGCAGATCGCGGAGCTCGCGTCGGCCGGCTGCGAAATCGTCCGCGTGGCGGTGCCGAAGAGCGAGGACGCGGAGGCGCTGCCGAAGCTCGTCCGCCTGTCGCCGATCCCGGTGATCGCCGACATACACTTCAACGCGAGCCTGGCGCTACGGGCGATCGAGGCGGGCGTCGCGGCCGTCCGGATCAACCCCGGCAACATCGGCGGACCGGACAAGGTCGCCGATGTCGTCCGCGCTGCGAAGAAGGCCTGGATGCCGATGCGGATCGGCGCCAACTCCGGCTCGCTCCCGAAGCACCTGAGCGAGCTCGCGCAGAAAGACCAGGCCGAGGCGCTCGTCGAAGCAGCCCTCGAGGAGGTGCGCCTGCTCGAGAGTCTTGGGTTCTACGACTTCAAGATCTCGGTGAAGTCGAGTCACGTCCCGACGATGATCCGCGCGTACCGGCTGCTCGCCTCCAAGGTGCCGTACCCGCTTCACCTCGGCGTGACCGAGGCGGGAACGCCCTACTCGGGTTCGATCAAGAGCGCCGTCGGGATGGGTGCCCTCCTGGTCGACGGGATCGGCGACACGCTCCGCGTCTCGCTGACCGCGGACCCGATCGAGGAGGTGCGGACGGGCTTCGAGATCCTGAAGGCGCTTGGGCTGCGCGAGCGTGGGCCGATCATGATCGCCTGCCCCAGCTGCGGGCGCGACAACGTCGGCGTTCAGAACCTCGCAGAGAGGGTCGAGGAACGCCTGCACGCGTACCCGCAGCACTTCGAGGTCGCGGTGCTCGGCTGCGCCGTCAACGGCCCCGGGGAGGCGGGCGACGCCGACTTCGGCATCGCGGGTGGCCGCGATGTCGGCTTCATCTACGGCCACGGGCGCGTCCTCAAGAAGGTCTCCTCCGACATCCTCGTCGACGAGCTCTTCCACGAGATCGACAGGTGGATCGCGGACGGCATGCACCGCCCTAAGCGCCTCAAGATGGCCAAGCCCGCCGCTCTGGCTATGGCAGAGGCATCGTTGATCCCGATCAACGAGTAGCCTGAGTCGGCAACAGTGATCGCCCGGGCTTCCCAGCTTTTCTTGCCGACCTTGCGCGACGACCCCGCGGACGCCGAGGCCGTGAGCCACAAGCTGCTCGTCCGAGGCGGCTTCATCCGGCAGGTCAGCGCGGGCGTGTGGACGTACCTGCCGCTCGGCTGGCGCGTGCACCGCAAGGTCGAGCAGATCATCCGCGAGGAGATGAACGCGATCGGCGGCCAGGAAATGCTGATGCCGCTCCTGACCCCGGCCGAGCTGTGGGAGAAATCGGGCCGCATCCGCATCCCGGAACTGTTCAAGCTGAAGGACCGCGCCGGGCGCGACTTCGTGCTCCCGATGACGCACGAGGAGACGGTCACCTTCCACGCCCGCGAGATCCAGAGCTATCGGCAGCTCCCCCAGATCCTCTACCACTTCTCCGTCAAGGACCGGGACGAGCCGCGGCCGCGCGGGGGGCTGATCCGCGTCCGCGAGTTCATCATGAAAGACTCGTACTCGTTCGACCGCGCCGAGGCCGGCCTGGACGTCAGCTTCCGTAAGCATTCGCAGGCCTACCGGCGGATCTTCGAGCGCTGTGGGCTTACCTACTACGAGGTCGCGGCCGAGTCGGGGATCATGGGCGGCAGCGGCAGCCGGGACTTTCTGGCGCCGGCCGGTTCGGGCGAGAACACGCTTGTGACCTGCGAGAACGGCGACTATGCGGCCGACCTGGAGATCGCCGGCGGCGTGCCGGCGGCGCCCGACTTCCCCGACGAACTGCCCGAGCCGCAGGAAGTCGAGACACCGGGCCAGCGGACGATCGAGGCGGTCTCGGCGTTTCTAGGCGTGGACGAGCGGGCAACCGCGAAGGCGATGCCGGTGGTGGCCGACGGCCGGGTAGTGCTCGCGCTCGTCCGGGGAGACGACCGTCTCAACGATATGAAGCTGCTCGCCGTGCTCGGCCAGGACTTCAGGCCCGCCCAGCCAGACGAGATCCGAGAGACGTTCGGCGCGGACGGAGGCTCGATCGGACCGGTTGGTGTCGCGGTGGATGTGATTGCGGACGACGCGCTTCGTGAAGGCCAGTACGTCGTCGGCGCGAACCGTGACGACCGGCACCTGCGTGGCGTCCAGGCCGGCCGCGACTTCCAGGCCACGTTCGCCGACCTGCGCGAGGCGCGCGAGGGCGACGCGTGCCCGCGCTGCGGGGGCAGGCTGCGCCTCCAGACGGCGATCGAGATCGGGCACATCTTCAAGCTCGAGCGGCGCTTCTCGGAGCCTCTCGACGCGATGTTCCTCGACGAGGACGGCACCGAGCGGCCGCTCGTGATGGGCAGCTACGGGATCGGCCCCGGCCGGATCATCGCGGCCGCCGTCGAGCAGAGCCACGACGAGCAGGGAATCGTTTGGCCGAGGTCGATCGCCCCGTACGATGTGGACGTGGTCGCGCTGCCCGGCGTCGAAGAGCAGTCCGAGGCAGCCGCTGCCGCGCTCGACGACGCAGGCCTCAGCGTCCTGCTCGACGACCGCGAGGCCCGCGCGGGCGAGAAGTTCGCCGACGCCGACCTGATCGGACTGCCGACGCGCATCACGGTCGGCAAGAAGACGGCTGACGACGGGGCGGTCGACGTGCGTGAGCGGGCGACGGGCGAGGAGCGGCGCGTGCCGATCGCCGAGCTCGGAGAAGCCGTCTAGTGCCGCGCCGGCGCCGCCGCTTCAGCGAGGAGGCGTTCGGACCGACCGTCGAGCGGCTGATGGACGAAACCGGCGTGACGTACCGGGCCTTGGCCGACAAGACGAAGCTCTCGGCCGGCTACCTCAACCACCTCGTGCACGGAAACCGCCCCGTCCCGTCGGACGACGTGATGCGAACCCTCGCGAAAGCCCTCGGCGTCGAGCCGGAGCACTTCCGCGAGTACCGCCTCCGGGTGATCACCGAGCGCCTGGAGGCGATGCCGGATCTGATCGACCGGCTGTATAAGCGCCTACGCAAGTAGGCCAGGCGCACATTCCACGCGGGCGCCCGGATTCGACCTCGAACGTTTGGGAGGCGGCCGCAACGAGAATCCATCAGGCATGAGGCTGAAGGATCGACTGGCCGCTCGGAGAGAGCGGAAAGCGCACAAGCGGTATCAGCGGGAGCGCGAGCGCCAAGAGGCCCAGCAGGACCAGGAAGCGCAAGAGGGTGTCAAGGGCGTAGCCCGCCAGGGGATCGGAATCGGGACGCATAACCCCTAGCGCCTGCGAGACCGCCTCCCGATTCACTCGGACGGGCCGCTAAAACCCGGCCGGGGTTAAAGTAGGACGGTAGACGGGGCGCGGCGCAGCCTGCCGAGGCATCGCTTGCGATGCCGCTTAAGGGGCCGTCCGATTCACTCGGGCGGCCGCTCCTCCCGACCGCGGCTAAAGTAGAACGGTAGACGGGGCGTGGCGCAGCCTGGTTAGCGCGCTTGTCTGGGGGACAAGAGGTCCCCGGTTCAAATCCGGGCGCCCCGATTGTGAGGAAGTGGCTGCAAAAACTAATGTTCTGGCGTCGACCGAAGTAGCCCGAGGCTCACTCGGCGGGGCCCGCTAGGGGCCTAAACGCACCGGCGAGAACGTCAGCTCGCCCCGGTTCACGTCCCAATAGCCGAGGGCATCGGTGCGGGCTCGAGGCCCGAAGACGATGACGGCCGAGGGGAATCGAGCACCGCTTCGTTCGCCAGCGAAGCGGACGCGTCCTCGAAGGAACCGAACCTCACCGTGGCGGCAGTAGTCCCACCACCAGCGCGTGTCCGTTCGCGCAGGAGCGAGACAGACGAGCTCAGCCTTGGCCGCCTCGGCGAGCGCGCGGCCGATCTGCCTGCCGTACGGAATCCGAGCCAGCGGTTTATCGAACTCACGCTCGACCGCCTCTCGAAGCACAGCCTCCTCGATCATCGAGCGGCCTCCTCGCTCTCGTCCGACTTCGCGTCGAACGCATCCATCGCCACCGTGGCGCGCGCGGCCGCGTCGCGGAGCAGGTGGCCGTAGGTGCCCTCGATCTGGAGCACGCTCGTCCCCATCATCCGGCTGATCTCGAAGGTCGGGATCCCGGCCGCGATCGCGAAGGCGGCGAACGTGTGCCGCATCGCGTAGGGAACCCGGTGTTCGAGCCCCGCGGCCCTGACGGCCGGGTTCCAATCGCGGCGGCGCCAGTTGTGCAGGTTCAGGTATCCGCCCCTCTCGGCAGGGAACAGCAGCGGCGTATCCAATCGTGGGGGCAGCGTCTCGAGGGCGTCGAGGACGCGTTGGCGCAGCGGCACGAGCCGCGGCACCGAGCCGGGCGTCTTCCCGGTCTGCCTGACCTCGCCGTTCACATAGACGCGGCGGACGTGGAGGAGGCCGTTCTGCTTGTCAATGTCGCGCCGCTCCAGGGCGATCCACTCCTCCGGTCTTAGTCCGGTACCGGCGACGACAATCGGGAGAGAGGAGCCGAGCTCCGCCCCCACGGATCCCAGCTCCTCCCACGACTCGAAAGTCTTGACCTCCGCGCGCTTCGGCTCCGGGTTCGGCACCTTGCGGGCGACGTTCTCCGTGAGGTAGCCGCAGTCGACTGCGTAATTTAGTACCTGGCGCAGCGCCTTGACGGCGTGCCAGGCCGAGCCTTCCGGCAGCCGCTTCCGCCATGCCCGCAGCTCGTTCACGCGCAGGCGGTCAAGCTTGGTATCGCCGAAGCTGCCGGTCGCGTGCTTGAGCAGGTAGGTCAGGGTCGTGATCGTCGAGGCCTCGGCGATGTGCTGCTCGAGGTACTCGTCGACGAGCTCGGCGAGGGTCAGCTCGGGCCGCAGCCCCCTCGAGCGCCGAAGGGTGTTCTCGAGCGCGTCGAGCGCATCCGTCCGCGTCTCGAAGCCGCCCTTGCGGCGGCGGACACCGTCGGCGTCGTACCAGCGGAAGCCCCACGAGCCGTTGCGCTTGTAGACCTGGCCGCGCTGGATTGAAGGCATCGTCTTTCCTCCTCCTCAATGGGCAGCCATCAGCAGGCGAGGCTGAGCTCGAACATCGAGTCTTCAGTGGCCGAGTTCGCGGCGGTGTAGGCGGCACTGAACGCATCGCAGATGCTGCTGACCGTGTTCTGCAGATCGTCGGCCGTGCTCTGCAGGTCGTCGACATCCGAGCGCAGTTGCTCGACCTCAGCGACATCGGCGCTCGCACCGGCGGAACCCGGCGGTCCCGGGAACCCCCGAGGGCCACGGGCGCCCCGCGGGCCCGCTTCGCCGGACGGGCCCTGCGGCCCGATCGCCGGTTGCTCGTACGCGCCCGGAAACCAATGGCGCGGCTCCTGCGTGACCCAGGCGATCCAGCCGATCGCGGCCAGCGACAAAAGCGCGTTCAGCACGAGACTTGCGACGAGAAGTTGACTTCGGGTCGGTCTAGTCATCGCATTTCCCCTCCTCCAGCAATTCGCGCCGCCTCGAGCAGCGCCCGCTGTGCTTCCCGCAGGTACATGAGCGCGTGACGTACGCGGTCGTTCAACCGCTCGAGGTCGCTCTCCGAAAGAGCGTGAATCTCAGGCATTTCTGCCTCCTCGCATAGGGGGTGGTGACGCCTGCGAGACTACTTCTCGGGCTGGGCGCTGTGAAGGGGGTGGTGACACTCCTCCTCGCATGCCCGGCCCCTTCCTGTGGCCAGAACCTCCTCGAGGTCGAAGCGGACGGCGCGGCCGAACTTGAACCCCGGAAGCTCACCGCGTTCCCAGCGATCGAGGATCGTCGCCGGCGAGAGGCCGAGGTAGGCGCCGAGCTCGCGCGCGGTCAAGAGGCGGTCGCTCACGCCGCCTGGTCCAGGGACATTTGTTCTGCGCTCTCGCCGTTCGCGTTGATCTTGCGGTAGACCTGGCAGACCCTGGCTGAGTGACCGGTCCGGAGGAGGATGACGATGACGCGGACCAGCTCCGTCCCCGACGGCCTCGGCAGCATGCGAACGTGATAGGTGGCCACGTAGCGACGCGAGACGCGGACCGCTTCACGCATCCATTGCCCCTGCCGGACTGGTGGAGTTCCGTACAGGTCCCGCGCTTCCTCGTCGCTGTAGGGCGGATCGCAGACGACCAGATCGAAGCTGTTGTCCTCGAAGGGGAGCTCGTGGGCATCCCCGATTACGTCCGGCTCGGTCTCCGGGTTGAGATCGACGCGGGTCCCGTACTCGGCCCGGCCTCCGAACTGATGCAGGACCTCTCGCGGATCCCCGAGGGAGCGATAAAGCTTCTCCTCGAAATTCAAGGGAAACGAGCCGCGATACTTCGACCGCGAAGGCCGTGCCAGCCACCAGGTCTCGATAGGGACGCTCACGCCGTCATCCCAGCAACCGCGCGGCGCGCCTCTCGTGTCGTCATCGCCCGCTCGAGGAGCTCGGTCAGCGGGCGCGTCTCCTCGACGTCGGCCTCGAATTCCTCGGCCAAGCGGAGCGCGCTGACGAGCAGGTCCCGCTCGTGCGCCGTTAGCGCGAGGAGGAGGGCGCGCTCGCTCAAAACTCGTCCTCGTCTTCGTTTCGGGGTGAAAAATCCGCAACATCCGCTACATCCCTTTGTTCATGCGGGTTTCCGGCCTGTTTCGAATCCGCTACAGGCATCTCGTGTAGCGGATCGAAATCGGCCGGTTTTTGGCTTGGTTGAGCCGTTGTCGCGGATGTAGCGGATTCAGGGGCCGGATACCGGGCGAAGGCATCCGCAAATTGCTCAAGCTCGTAGCCCTTGCGGACCTTCTCGTCGAGGCGTACGTCCTTCGAGCGGATCTCGAACGGTCGCAGCAGCCGTGCGAGTTTGCGCGTGGCGCCCTTGGCCGGCTTGCCCCGATCCTCGTCCCACCAGTCGACGAACGCAGACTCCTCATCGGCCGCGAGTTGCTTGATCAGGTCGAGGGAGAAGATGCGGTCGTCGTGGAGCTCGCCAAACACGCGTCGGGTGGCGGCTATGAGAACAACACCACGCGCGTGCTCGTCCTCGTCGTAGGAGTCGCTCGAGAGAGCGAGGGCAGCCGCTCGTGCTCGCTGCGGCCAGTCGCCACCGGCGACGTCCGCGATCGCGATCAATGGTTCCCAGTTGTCCTCGGCCCGGTCATTGAGGCCGTTGGGCAGCTCCGGGTAGGTCCTGCCGATTTGCTCCCGGTTCGCCTCCACCCAGGCCGCGAGCCGGTCCCGGATGGGTGAGAGGAACTCACGCGCCTCACGCCGACGGAACTTGACCACTGTCTCGCCGGCGGTCTTGCGCTTGAGCCTTATCCTGATCGAGCGGTCGTCGACCGTGCGGGGCAGCCGGCCGATCCCCGCGAGCGCCTTCGGGGTGAAGATGTCGAAGTCCTTGAGCTCGAGCCGGGGGCCGACGCAGCGGGGGACCTTCGTGTCGGGTTCGTTACCCGCATTCAGGAGCGCTCGCAGCGGCTCCTGCTCCTTCTGCGAGAAGATCGCGTCGTACTCGTCGAGCAGCACCGTCGGGTGGTCTTCCTCGATCTTGCGGAAGACGACCGCCTCCGAGGGCGTGATCACCGGCCACGGCCTGCGGACGAGCTCGCGCTGCACTTTCATCGCCGTCGACTTGCCGCTGCGCTCGACCGGCGAGGAGAAGATGAGCAGCGGTGAGAAGCCGAAGGCGTCGTAGCAGTGCGTGTGCGCATCCCAAAGTGCGACCGCGTCTGCGTCCTCGGGGCTCGCAACGACGTAGCGACGGAACGCGGCGGCAGTCTCGTCGAGGACGATGGTCCCGTCTTCGGGCGCCGACACCGGCGTCGGCTCGAGGCCGTCTCTCTGCCGCTCGGGTTCGTTCGACGGCAGCAGGTGGGGGAAGGTCGTCCGATAGCCCGGCGGTAGCGTCACCGGCGCGCCTCCCAGGGCTTCTCGACGAGCGGGCCGGCCTCGTTGACAGCGTCCAGCATCTCGTCGGTGATCTGGATGTAGTCCTCGACGTCGGGCAGCTGAGCGCCGCGCAGAGCACGCCGCAGAACGAACCCATCGAGGTTGCCGGCACGGACGCGACGGCCGTGCAAGATCGAGGCGCAGGTGTCGACGTCGAGCGCCAAAATCGTCGCGGCCCAGAGCCGGGTCACGCCGACTCGTCCTCGCTCTGGATGTCTGCGATCTCGAGCTGCTGATCGCTGGTGGCGATACCCTGCTGCTCGAAGGCGTCCGCGCAGTCCTCACAGAGGTCGGGATTCGTCGGACCGCCGAGCACGGTCGGGCAGGCCTCGTCGTCGCACGGGATCGAGCGGGCGACCTCGGCGCGGAAGTCCGACGGCGGGATGACGCGCAACGGCGTCACGCGGCCGCCTTCGCCCGCCGACGCTCGAGGTGGCGGACCATGCGAACGCTCGCGACCGCGAAGCCGCGAACGAGAGCTACGGGTTCAGGTGAGGGTTCGTCGTCGCCTAATCGGCCTGGAGCGCGAGCGCGGCGCGGCGATGATGCGACCCGGCGCCGCGGGCGAGATTCCCTGCGCCGGTCGCGGCGTGGCGGCGCGACCCAGAGCACCGCGGCCGGCCTGCGCCCGAGCACAAAACGCGAGACCCGCCGGAACTCCCGCGCCCGCTCGCGGTAGGCAGCCTGCTGCGCCGGCGTCCACTGGTCGGTCGAGGTTGCCGGGAGGTCGAGCGGCTGCCCGTCCTCGATCATGACCGCACCGATTTCGACCGCCAGGCGCCAGCGATCGGCGGCGACTTCGCCGACGCCCGTCGGGCGTGACGCGCGTGGCGACGACGCCGTCTTCGAACTCCTCGACCTCGTCCCACTCGGACCGGTCGAACGCGTCTTTGGCGCTGAGCGGTTCGTTTCAGGCATGTGCTGATGCGTTCACTTGGTGCGGGCATCGTCGCAGTCGCTTCGGACAGAGCGACGCCCGCTTCCGCGGGCGCCCTCTACCAAGTGTGGCCCGCTCGACACGGACCGGCATCAGTAACGAGAGCGACTCTACATAAGGCGTCGGTCTGCTCTATCAGCACCTTCTCTATAATTTTTGTGGAGAAGGTGAGCGAGAAGACGATCATCAGCGCCCAGGTGCCGACCTTGGTCCGCGACGATCTGGCGCGTCTCGCGAGCCAGCGCGAGCACAGCCTCTCCGCAGAGGTCCGCGCCGCGCTGAGACTGCATCTGCGTGTCCAGGATGTTCAAGACTCCTCCTCGGAGTTGCCAACTGGGCCCGGCGGGGGCCTGAATCGCCCTGCCGGGCCCGGTGACGGTCGGTCATGAGGCGCGTCTCTTGGGCCGGGCACGGCCGCCTGCACCTGTTCGAGGAGCCGGATTCCAGAACCGGCGTCGGCTGTCGGGCTCAGCTCTTCTATCGCAACGGAGACGGCGACTGGTCGCCACCCCTGCCGCCCGACATCGAGCTGCCGGCGCAACCGCTCGGCCGCTCGGTGAACACGACCGGCGTGATCGTGCGCGACAGCAAGGTGCCGGTAACAATCTCGGGAGGCCCGACCCGGCCGCGCCCTCGCCCGCGTTCAGTGAAGCGCGACGAGTCCGACGTTCAGCTGCTCGAGCATTTCGTCGACTACACGGTCGAGCTCGGCACCTACGCGCGCAAGGCGATCGTCGACGAGATCAAGCGTGCCCACAGCGCGGCCGGCGAGGCGGTCGAAACAGGCGGCTGGCTGCTCGGTCAGTTCCGACCGCGTGCCGACGGAGACTCCACGACCGTCCAATTCGTCACGGGCCCTGGCGACGGCGCTGCGCTGCGACGCAACCATCTCCTACTCGGCGATCCCTGGGAAGCGCTGATGCTGGTGCGCGAGCAATGGGGCCGCGACGAGCTGTACGTGCTCGGCGACTGGCATGCGCATCTCATCCGTGGAAGCGAGCTCCCATCGAGGGCGGACGTCAGACGCTGGCGCCGGGCGATGGATCGGCTCAACGGCGCCCGAGCCGCGTACGTCAGCGTGATCGTCTCGCCGAGCGAGGAGATGGGCTGGATGGTTCCGCGCTTCTCGGCCTGGGTCGGCGGCTATCACGGCGCCGATCAAGCCGTCTTCGGACGAGCCACCTGCGATTACTGAGAGGAGGGAAATGGCGAAGAAGAAGCAACAGTCGCAGCCGGCGCCGCGTGTGTTCGAGCAGCGGCCGCAGAAGACAACCGAGGCCGCTGTCCGAGCAGCCGCGCGGCACGTCAAGAACGTCCACGCTTCGGCTCGGCGCAAGGGTCAGTGACAGCGCTGCGTCCGTGCTTGGACTGCGGCCAGCCCTCGTCTGGCACCCGTTGCCGCGTGCACCAGCGCGCGTACGAACGAGCCCGTGGCACGCCTGCGCAGCGCGGCCTCGGTGCCGACCATCGTCGGATCCGAGAGCAAGTACTGAGAGAAGAGCAGACGTGTTGGCTGTGTGGCAAGCCAGGAACGATCGACGACCCGCTGACTGCCGATCATGTTGTTGCTCGTGTCAATGGTGGAGGCAACGAGCGCAGCAACTATCGAGCGGCGCATCGCTCCTGCAACTCGCGCAGGGGTAGGGGGATACACCCGACACGGCCTCCCGCGGTCGAACTACCTCGCGCCACCTCAAGGCCCCAAAGTTTCGACTCGGTGATTTCGTGACCAGCGATTTTTTTGCCGAGGCCGAGAAGAGCCGCTACACGGAGGCCGTTGCCCGCCGTGACGCGATTCGGGACGCCTGGGAGGCCGAAGGCGCGCCTCTGCTCGCGAGCGGATCGACCGGGCAGCTGGTCGAGCACCCGCTCGTCAAGATGCTGCGCGAACACGACCTGCTCTGTGACCGCCTCGGCGGCGTGATTCGCAAGCGCCACCGCGGCCCGCAGCCCTCGGCCGTGCTCCAGCCCTCGCCGGCCGCGAAGCTGTGGGCGGTGACGTGACGAGCCAACCCAGGCGGCGCTGGGGGATCAGCTGACCGGCGTCGGGGGCGTCTGCTCCTGGTCGTGCCAGTGCAGCCGCCATGCGGCGATGCCCGCGGATGTCAGGCCGACGGCGAGGGCTCCCAACTTCAGCGTTGTTCGTGCCCGCGATACGCGTCGAACCCGGTCCCTGACGAGTTCGGCAAGAACAAGCCGGGTCAGACGCCTAGCGAGTCTCACCTCGACGCGCAGCTCACGCAGCTCGTTTGCTATCGACTTTGTATCCATCGCGGGAGCTTCGCGAGAGGCCCCGCTGGGCGCATCACCCGGATCGGATGAGGCTTGCTCGGCTGGTTGGGGGAGCTGATGGCCGGACGCTCCGAGGCATGGCGCTCATACGCGGCCGGCAGCGAGGTCAAGCACTTCGCCGACTTCTGCAAAGAGCACCTGATCCAGTCCGAGGATCGCTGGGAGGGCAAGCCGCTCCTGCTCGAGCCCTGGCAGCGCCGGATGCTGGGCGAGGCGCTCGCCTTCGACGCTCGCGGCTGGCCTATCTGGCGCTCGGTCGTCATGGTCGCGCCCCGAAAGAACGGCAAGACGTGCTTGCTCAGCGCCTACGCCCTCTACCGGCTCCTGACCGGCGAGGGACGGCCCGAGATCCTGCTCGCTGCCTCCTCAGACCGGCAGGCAGGGCGCCTCTTCGACGCCGCAGCCCGATTCGTCCGTCGCTCCGAGGAGCTCTCGGCGCTGTTGCGAGTTCGCGATCACGAGGGCTCGATGGTGCGCGAGGACGCCATGGGCACGATCATCCGTCTCACCAGCGATCCGGCGAGGCTGTACGGCTATAGCCCGACCCTGGTCGTCTGCGACGAGCTGGCCTGGTGGACGACGCCGAACCTGAGACGCGCCTACGCGGCGCTGACGTCGGGTGGCGGCGCGCGGCGCGCCCCGCAGACGTTCACGATCACGACCGCCGGCGAGGCCGCGACGCGCCACGACGGCATCCTCGGGCAGATCCTCGATGCCGCTCTCGACGCCGAGGACGTCGCCCGCGAGCCGGGACTGACGGTCGCCCGCATGCCCCGCTCGGAGACGCTGGTGTGGGCCTACGAGGCGCCCGCGAGCGACCCGCACGACCTGAAGGCGATGAAGCTGGCGAACCCGGCCTCCTGGGTCACGAGGGCGTACCTGAAGCGGCAGGCCGAGAACCCCGAGCTGACCGACGCGCAGGTCCTACAGCTGCACGGCTGCGTCTGGGCCGCGACCTCCTCGACCTGGATCGCTCCCGACGCCTGGACGGCCTGCACAAGCCCCACGCGGGCCCTCCAGGACGGCGAGCAGGTCGTGCTCGGCTTCGACGGCAGCTACCGGCGCGACGCGACTGCGCTTGCAGGGCACGCCGAGATCGAGGGCTGGCGCGACCGCTACGGCAGCGTCGTCGTCGACTTTCCCACGAACGAGCGCCGGCGCATGGCCGCTGCCTGCGACCGCTTCCGCGTCGCCGTGCTCGAGGGAGACCTGACGCACGACGGCGACCCCGCGCTGGCGCGCCACGTCGGCCACTGCGTCGCTAAGGACACGCCGTACGGGACGATCATCGGCAAGGAGCACCCCGACTCGCCGCGGAAGATCGACGCCGCCGTGGCGGCCGTCGTCGCCTACGAGCGCGCGATGTGGCACGAGGCGCACACCTCGAACCTGCCTGCGGTGGTGTTCGTGTGACCTACTGGAAGCGAAAGCCGCTCGAGGCGGCGGAGCAGCGGGCCGAGCAGAGCATTGCGCTCCCGCCCGCGGTGCTGTTCGTGGGACGCGACGAGGACGAGGACGCGAGAGATCCGAGGAGTACGCTCCCGAACGGCACCTGGGCGCCCCGCGGGCCGACCGTGCGCGTCCGCGACCTCGACGAGTGGCTCGGGAAGTAAAGCGCGCGCCGCGCAAGGTCACGATCGGCGTCGAGGCCGACCGGACCGAGTTCGAGGTTGTAGTTGGGGCGGCGCGAGTGGCCCACGTCGCCCCTGGCTGTCCCTAGCCACTCTCACTATCGGCGCCCTCGCCTGTTTCGCGTCCCCCGAAGGGATGAAGGCGGATTCGCAACTCTGAGGACCGCTCACTCGTCCGTTTCGCAAACCTCGAACCGCGCGGCCGCCTTGCATCGAAGCGAGATGGTCTCGTGGATCAAGAGGAGCCAGAACGCGGCAGCCGAGCGGGACGAGCAGCGCGCGAGCCCGCTTCCGCACGAGTCGAGCAGGCCGATTCAGTGAGTCAGGCCGGGGTCCAATAGGGGCCCAAACGTCCCAAATCGATGCCGTGGAGGAATGCGGCTTTGCCACGTATACGTGGCAAGTTCTCCCTGCTAATCGGACACTTCCCGCCACTCGGCAACACAGCCCGCCAAACCGCTGTAGATGTCTGGGGGACAAGAGGTCCCCGGTTCAAATCCGGGCGCCCCGATAACGAAAAGGCCCTGCTGAGAGGGCCTTTTCAAGTGGAAGCGGCTCGGGTCCGGCTCAGTCGGCCGTGCCCTCTCCGTGCCCAAACGTCTCACGGAACATTGTGGAAGTAGATGGTCTTGGTGTTCGATCCCGACCCTCTCGTGACCGCAACACCCTGCGCTAGTGCGACCGCAGCCCAGTGCTTGGGGTCGTTGTGCGCGGGCCAGCACGTCATCCCGTTGTTGTAGGCGGCGCCCTTCCCGCTCCCGCACGAGCCGCCGATCCTCTGGGAGATCGGCCGTCCGCCCGCCAGCTGGAGCGGCCGCCTTGGTGGAGGCACCATCGCCATCGACGGGCTTGATGATCGGATTGTGAAAGCCTGCCTGCGCGAGCTGACGCAGAAGTGGGCCGAGCTCCCGATCCGAGGTCGGGTTCAGCCTGGATCGCCTCCTCGAGGATCTCGCGGAAGAACACCGGCAGCCCGACGAGCACGATCCTCGTCCTATCGGTCAACGCTCCCTTCCCCTCGACGGCGAGGTTCTGACGGCGGTGGTCACAAATGATGACGCGATTCGGGCGGGATTGGGTCCTTTACAGCCCGGCCACAGTCCGACCAAACGTAGCGGGCGGCATGAATGGCGGCCTGCGGAGTTGGCGCCTTAGGCGGGCTTTGTTGAGTTTGCCTGCCGCGGTAAACGCCAGCAGCGAGGTCGACCCGCGAGGAGGCCGAGCCGGCGGTGCGCGAGGTCCTTCAGGACCAGCCGACGGTCCCTCGCAGACGTGTTCGTGGCAGGGATCGAGGTCGAAGACCCGAGCCTGAACTGACGCGGCCTTTAGTAGATGGTCGGCAGCTCGTTGACCTTCGTGAGAGCCTCCTCCAAGGTCGCCGTCTGGTAGATCTCGACCGTGTTCCACTGACCGAGCCGTGATTGCCAGGCGAACTCGCGGACGGACGCCATGTCGTCAGCCTCGACCGCCGCGAAGACCATGTGGTTGTTCATCGGGACGTAGGTGGCCAGGAGCTTGACGCCCAGTTTCTCGGCCAGGGCGGGTATCTGACCCGCGCCCTCCTGCGAAAGGTTCCTAACCGTCTCGTTCGCTGAGGGGCATAGGTTCGGCGGATGCTGACCAACGATGAGGTACTGCATTGGTGATCCTCCTGCAGTCGAAGACGCGCCGACCCTACACCCCCGAGTTTCCCAGCGCCGCAACAGACTCAGGCGCTCGCGCGCGCGCAGGCAGCTTCTCTGGCAGCCCCAAGCCAAGCGGAACGTTCCGCGTTCGGGCGCCGACAGAGCGAGCTGACGAAGATCGGCAGCGGACACGCGTACAACCGCTATGCAATCGCCGTTGGTGTCGCACTCCTTGTTCTCCACCATGAGGCGGCGCAACGTCGGAAGCGCAGCGAGCAGGTCGACGAGGCGCTCCTCGAGGTCGGCCGCAACGCGGCAGCGCAGGGTGCGATCAGCATCCTGTCCCACTTCGACGCCCTCGCAAGAGAGGCGGGATCGAGGAGTAGCACCGAGCCGGCGACCGCAGACTGGCTAATCGCGGGCGCGCGAGCCGGCACTGCGGAGGGCTCAACAATGTTCTGCGGCAGCCGCAGTCGTAGACTCCCGGCCGAGGCGGCGGCTAGCACAAAGAAGGAAAGATGCGCCTTCTCGACGACAATCCGACCGACGAAGACCTGCTCGGCTTCTCGGCGCACGCTGACCTTCTCTTCCAGGTGATCACAGGGACGACGAGGCTTCCCCTGACGGTCGGCATCTTCGGGAGCTGGGGGAGCGGCAAGACGAGTCTCATGAGAACGGTCGAGGCCAAGCTGAGGCACGAAAAGGTGAAGACCGTCTGGTTCAACGCGTGGAAATACGACGGGAAGGAGGCGATCTGGAACGCGCTGATACAGACGATCTTCTACGAGATGAAGAGCGATCCCGACGTCGCGAGATCTTCGCGTCGAGCGGCCTTCCGGAGGCGCGTCGTACGCGCCTCAAAAGAATTGGCCAAGTACTCGGCCAAGGTGGGGACGCGGTTCGTTCCCGGAGGAATCGTCCGTGAGGAGGATGTTGATGCCGTGCTCGAGGCGCTTGGCTCAAGCGCTGACGATCGCCTCTTCGAGTTCGTGAACAAATTCGAGTTCATGTTCGATTCGCTCGTGAAGGACTATGTCGGCGAGAAGGGCTTTCTCGTGGTCTTTATCGACGACCTCGACCGCTGCCTTCCCGAGAATGCGATCGAGGTGATGGAGGCCTTGAAGCTCTACCTCGACAGAGCGAATTGCATCTTCGTCCTAGGCGTCGAACCGACAATCGTCGAGGAGGCGATCAAACGACGCTACAACGACAGCGCCTCCCTCTCAGCAACCGAGTACATCGAGAAGATTATTCAGATCCCGTTCGTTCTGCCGCGACCCCGAACGGACATGCTGCTCGCGCTCTCCAGCGCGTCCGGAGCTACGGCAGTTCCCAAACAAAGCAAGCGGATGGGCACGCTTATTCGTGCCGGCACAAACCGAAATCCGCGCCGCGTGAAGCGGTTCCTGAACGCCTTCAGCCTCGCCGCTCAAACAGATGGCGGCAGACTCTCGCGCGAGGAGAAGCTGAGCCTTGCGAAAGTCCTCCTCATCCAGATGCGCTTTCCGCGCTTCTACGGGGCGTTGGTCGACGATCCGGGGCTGATCACGAAGGTGTCTGGAAAACCCGAGAGTGCGTGGGAGGACGCGGGCGTTGGCGAGCTCCGCGAGGACGTTAGGCTGGTTCAGTTCCTGTCGCAGACGAGCGACGTGGCCGCCCAAGTCGAGGACGTCCGCCGCTGGATCCGCGCGGCTGTTCCCGCCGAGCCTGCCAGCGAAGTCGACGCTAACGAAGTCGACGCCAACTAAGGACCTCCCTGCGTGTGACTCCGACAACGCATGGAGCTCGCCGGGGGTGCCCCTCCCCTGGGCGGTGGTCAGGACCGGCGAATCGAGAGCGGTCTCCGCTCGGCTCCTCGGGTGGTGCCTACGCGCGCGCGCACGCGCGCTCGCGTCACCAAGAAGCGGAGCGTTGCGCTTGGTCGCCACCGCCCGGGGAAGGGCCACCCCCTTCGCGAGCGACTCGGGCGCTGACTCCCTGGCGGTGGGCAGCGTGGCGGGTGCCTACGCGTGCGCACGCGCGCCCGCGTCACCATCTTCAGCCTGACGGCCGGGACGTTCGCCGCGCCGCCGCCCCTCCAAGCCCTGTCAGCGCGCCCATTGCGCGCCCAAACGTCCGGAAACCGGCCTCCGCAACGTGCGGTCGAATTTTCCGACGTCGGGAAGATTCCCCTGCTAATCAGCCACTTCTCACCACCCGCGCCACACGGTGCCCAACCCTTGAATTGGTCTGGGGACAAGAGGTCCCCGGTTCAAATCCGGGCGCCCCGACCATTGAAAAGCCCGTCTGAGCGGGGCTTTTCCTTAATTTGCGCAGTCCCGGCTGCGGGCCTCGACCCGGGGCTCTATCGGATGACGTTGCCGCGGCCGCGTGTGGCGAATGGCGAGTCGTATCGGAGCGGCGGCCCCCGGGGAATAGCCTAAGCGTCGTCTGCGCGGGCCCGATCGCGGTCGCGCGGCGCGAAGGTGGTCGCTTTAGGAGATCCTTCCGACCCCCGCGAACAGAGGCCTCTGGCCGGAGCCCTGGTCAGAGGCGCACAAGAGCGACCCGCGCGACAACGCTGGCACAAGCAGCTCTGCAACGGGGAGCTGACGCTCTCCCAAACGCAGCACGCCGAACTCGCCGAGAGGCTCGCGAACGGCTAACCACGGAGCAGGCTGCTCCGCCGACGCTCTGATCAGTCGGGAGTGACGCCCTCCAGCGAACTCGCAGCCGCGGAGATCGGGCAGTCGGCGCGAGGCCGAGCGGATGAGGAATGGGCTGAGCGGACGCCGAACGTAGCACCGAGCCGCTACGTGCGCGATTCGAGAGCAGCGCGATCGCATTCAAGTGCAGCTGCCTCGTGCTCGACCGCATGCGCCTTGACGAGGTCGAGCTCAATCTCTCCGGCGCAAGGGGTCACACCATGATCCCTCCGAACGCCGCCGTTGGCGGGCGCCCGCCAGCGGCAGGTTGTCTCTCACCCAGCCGGTGCCTCGGTTTCATCACGTTTGGGGGATGCGCGACGACTCGAAGCGTGCTGCGTTGTCTGAAAGCCACTCCTTCCGAGGGAGGTTTGACCAGATGACTGCTACGGAGCACTCAGGGACAGTGACCGACGGAACGATCGCGCGGGAGCTCGACGCGCTCGCCCGCGAGTACGGCAACCGCTTCTTGTTGGAGCCCGCCCCCGACAATCGGCTTCCCAAGCGGGGGATGCGCGCCGTGGACGCAATGCGGCTTCTCGGCGAGGAGTTGGTCCTCGACGGGATCCCGATGCGCAATCTCGCCACGTTCGTGACAACGTGGATGGAGCCCGAGGCGCAGCGCATCATCGCCGAGAACCTGCACCGCAACTACATCGACCACGCCGAGTATCCGCAGACCGCGGAAATCGAGCAGCGCTGCATCAGGATGCTCGCGGACCTGTTCCACGCCCCAGGGGAAACGACGGGGACGCGGACCCAGGGCTCGTCCGAGGCGATCATGCTGGGGGCGCTATCGCTGAAGTGGAAGTGGCGCGCCCGACGGGAGGCGGCAGGGCAGGACGCCACGCGCCCGAACCTGGTGTTCGGTGGCGACGTGCACGTGGTGTGGGAGAAGTTCTGCCGCTACTTCGACGTCGAGCCGAGGATCATCCCGTTGCAGCCCGACAAGTACGTGATCGGCCCCGAGGACGTCGAGCCGCACGTCGATGAGGACACGATCGGTGTCGCCGCGGTGCTCGGCACGACGTTCACCGGCCACGCAGATGACATCGTCGGCATCAACGATCTCCTCGAGCGCGTCAAGGGAGAGCGCGGCCTGGACGTCCCCGTGCACGTCGACGCGGCGAGCGGAGGCTTCGTGTGGCCGTTCCTGTACCCGGACAGCCAGTGGGACTTCCGTCTTTCGCAGGTGCGCTCGATCAATGTCTCTGGCCACAAGTTCGGCTTGGTGTACCCGGGGATCGGCTGGTTGGTCTTCCGCGAGAGAAGCGATCTGCCCGAGGACCTCGTCTTCTACGAGAACTACCTGGGCAAGCGCGACGCCACGTTCACTCTGAACTTCTCCACGAACGCGTCGATGGTGCTTGCGCAGTACTACAACTTCGTGCGTTTTGGCCACGAGGGCTACCGCTATGTCATGGAGACGATGCAGGCCAACGCCCGGGCGCTGGCCGCCCGGATCGCGGCGATCGGCGAGTTCCGGCTGATCGGGTCTAAGGACGAGGAGCAGCTTCCGCTGGTGGCCTTCCAGCTCGACGGCGAGCATGACTATGACGAGTTCGACGTGGCGTCGCAGCTGGCCGCCGAGCGCGGCTGGATGGTCCCGGCCTACACGCTCCCGCCGAACGCAAACCACGTCAAGATCATGAGAGCGCTGGTGAAGCTGACGCTCGGGCACACCCTCGCCACGACGCTCGCCGACGACATCGCGCAGGCGTGCGAGGTGCTGGCCCAGAAGGGCGGGCTCCACGAGCACGACCGCAGGCGCGTGAAGACCGGTACCGGTTACTAACAGGAGAACGACATGTGTCGCTCGCTTGCTTGTTCGGGCTTAGGAGCGACTAGTCGACCGCGGAGTCGGTGCGTGCCATGGACCGCGGGGCCGGGTGTGGGAACCGCGCGTGGATTCCGGCTCGGCGCCGGCGAAGTGCTGCGCGGTGTTTCAACCACGGCGTCGCCGCGACACGGATGGGTGTCTGTACGGCCACTGCCCACATCGAGCGGTTACCGCCCGACCCAGGACGAAACGACCTCCGCCGTCCCCCCTCGACCCCGGGGGGCGGGGTGTCCACGGCCTTCTGGGGGCTGCCCGGCCTTCTGGGGGCTGCATGCGCACGCAGGCGTGCTGAACAAGGGTGAATCCACCCCCGCAGTCACAAATCTCGTTCGTTCGGGTCGCGCCGCCCTGAGGCTACCCCCTCGTAAACGACTCCATCGCTGACTCCCGGGCGAGTGTGAGTTCTCGGCTGGTGCCTACGCGCGCACGCGCGCTTGCGTCACCAAGAAGCGGAGCGTTCCGCTTGGTCGCTACCGCTGCGGTGGCGGCCACCCCCCGCGCGAGCGACTCGAGCGCTGACTCCCTGCGGTCGGGGAGAGATCGCCCGGGAGGGGACAGCCCACATAAACAGCGGGTCTCCCGGTTGCTTCGCCCGCTCTTAGGCAGGCGGGATCGAGTGGTTGCCGCGGATCATGTCGTCCGGGTCGTACTCGGTCTTGACCCCCCGGAGTCGTGCGTAGGTGGTGGCGTCGAAGAGTTCGCCCGGCTCGGCGCGCCGCTCGGTGAAGTTCATGAACGAGCGGCCGGCACTCCATGGCGCGAGCGCGTCTTGCACCTTGACCGCGTGGGCCCGCACGGCGGCTTTCATTTCCGGGTTCATGGCGATGCCCACCGCGTATAGCGCGAACCCAGCGTCGATTGCGGACTGCGCCCCGCTCGAGGCTGAGGCATTCGCAAGCGCGCCGCCGAGGTGCCGCACCTCGACTGAGAGGAGCGGCGATGCCGAGCCTGCGCCGGCGATGCCGACGAGCGCGTCGACGGCCTCAGCCGGAAATTCTGAGAGCAGCATGCCGTCCCCGGCGTTCGGAACCGGCTGCGGCGGGTCCATGTGCAGCTCGCTCAGGCCGTCCGGCGGGATCGTGGCGAGCGTGTCCATCTCCGGGCCGAGCTCACCTAGGGCCTGTAGCAGCGCTGCGCCCTCGGCTTCCGACCCGCAGTAGGCGGCCTCGACGAGCGTGAACGCGCGACCGCGGAACGGCTCCGGAACCTCGGGAATCGGCGGGAACTGCATGAGGCGGCCGAGGGAGGTGAGCTCGTCCGGTGCCTCGGCGACGAGCTCGCTCCAGGTGTGGAGGACCTCTCCGGCCCGCTCCAGCGGCCAGAACAGCGCGCCCGCGTACACCTCTTCGACCTGGTAGAGCGCGAACTCCAGCGCCGTGACGACCGCGAAGCTGCCTCCGCCGCCGCGCAAGGCCCAGAACAGGTCGTGCTCGCTGTCGCCGTCGGCGCGGACGATCCGGCCGTCCGCGGTCACCGCCTCGACGGCAAGGGCGCTGCTGCACGCGAGGCCGTGACGGCGCGCGAGCCAGCCGATCCCACCGCCGAGCGTGTAGCCGACCACGCCGACGTCCTTGGCCGAGCCCGCCAGGGCCGCCAGCCCCTGCTCGGCCGCGGCAGGCACGACCTCGCCCCAGAGCGCGCCGGCCCGGACGCGGGCCCGTTTGGCTGGCGCGTCGATCTCGACGCCGCGCATGCGCGACGTCTTGACGAGGATCGTCCGCTCGAGCGGCTCCATCGGCGCGGCGCCGTGGCCCGTTCCCTGCGGCGCGACCCGCAATCCGTGCACGCGGGCGACGTCGACCACGGCGGCGACGTCTTCCGCGGCCTCGGGGAAAACGACCGCGACGGGACGCTGGTCGACGGAGAGGTTCCACGCCTGCCGTGCGGCGTCCCACCCGCCATCGCCAGGCAGCACGATCTCCCCGGTCAGCCTCTCGCGAAGGCCCTCGATGTCAGCAGTCACGCCAGTGCTCGGTCGCTCGCCGCTCATCGGCTCTCCTTCGTTGGATGTCGTCTCGAAACGTAACGGCAGGGAGGCGGTGGCCAGCAACCGGATGAGCATCAGTGATCAGGGATTCGCCCCAGTGAGAGCATCCTTGCGCAGCGGACACTGGTATGGCCGATGTATCTCGGCAGTGTGGGTTCAGTCGGTCAGTTCGAGCGGCGGCACCACGACCGCGCCGTCACAGAGCGTTGTGTCCAGGCCCTTGGTCGTGCCGCGCTCGACCAAGTCGGCCATCATCGGGTCGACGCACCGCCGATGCTGAAGTCGTGCCCGATGTGCGGGAAGATCACGGTGCGGCTGTCGGGGAAGTGCTGCTTCAACTCGGAGAGGTTCGTGACGGGATCCTGCGCCGAACGCTGCGGGTCGTAGGCGTGCGCGACGACGACGCCGACCAAGCCCCGGTACTGGTCGTCGAGGACATGGCCGGATGAACGAGTAGCGCCGGCGGCTCCATGTGCGCCCAGTGAACGGGAACGGTGGTCTGAGAAGAGAGAGCGGTGTGTCGAGACCGCTCT
>JBKOYZ010000023.1:0-6112 GCA_046725655.1 Actinomycetota bacterium
GGCGCAGACGGCGCTCGAGTGGGGAAGCCTCGACCTCGACACCGACCATCTCTTGCACGCAGCTCTTCGCGACGACGTCGTCCGCCACGTGCTGCGCGAGATCGACGCCGACCCGGACGCGATCGCGGCCCAGGTCGAGGAAGAGGCCGATAAGGCGCAGCGGACGGACGTCGCGCCCTCGCTCTCCCCTGACGCGAAGGCGGCGCTGCTCGCTGCCTACGACGAGTCGCGCGAGCTCGGGGCCTCGTACGTCGGGCCCGAGCACGTGCTGCTTGCGCTCGCCCGCGATAACGACAGTGAGGCCGGACGGCTGCTCGAGCGCTTCGGCGCCTCGCACACGAAGTTGCGCGGCGGCGTGATCCGCGGCGTCGAGCCGTCGGGAGGTGCCCGGGAGATGAGCCGCACGCCACGACTCGACGAGTACGGCCGCGACCTTACGCAGGAGGCGCGCGAGGGCAAGCTCGACCCCGTGATCGGCCGCGCGGACGAGATCGACCAGGCGATCGAGATCCTCTCCCGCCGCACCAAGAACAACCCGGCCCTGCTCGGCGAGCCGGGCGTGGGCAAGACCGCGATCGTGGAAGGGATCGCGCAGCGCATCGTCAACGACGAGGTCCCCGAGACGCTTGCCGACCGGCGCATCATCGGACTCGACCTCGCTGGGATGATCGCCGGCACGAAATACCGCGGCGAGTTCGAGGAGCGGCTCAAGACCGTGATCGACGAGATCCGGGGCGCTTCTGAGGAGCTGATCGTGTTCATCGACGAGCTGCACACCGTCGTGGGCGCGGGGGCCGCCGAGGGGGCGATGGACGCCTCGAACATGCTCAAGCCTGCACTCTCCCGCGGCGAGCTGCACGTGATCGGCGCGACGACGCTGGACGAATACCGCAAGAACATCGAGAAGGACCCAGCGCTCGAGCGCCGCTTCCAGCCGGTGCTCGTCCGCGAGCCGACGGTCGAGGAGACGATCGACATCCTCCACGGCCTGAAGGACCGCTACGAGGCCTTCCACCGCGTGCGCATCTCGGACGAGGCGATCGTCGCCGCGGCCGAGCTCTCCGACCGCTACATCCGCGACCGCTTCCTCCCTGACAAGGCGATCGACCTGATCGACCAAGCCAGCGCGCGCGTGCGCCTGCGCACGAAGACGAAGGACGACGACACGCGCTCGCTTGAGGAGGACCTGCGGCGGCTCGCCCGCGAGCGCGACCAGGCGACCGCGGCCGAGGACTACGAGCGGGCCAGCGAAATCAGAGAGCAGGCCGAGTCGCGCCGGCAGGAGCTCGACGAGCGGCGAACTGGCCGCCAGCGGGCCGCGGAGGTCACGCCCGAGGACATCGCCGAGGTGGTGTCACGGGCGACCGGCATCCCCGTCTCGCAGCTGACGGCCGAGGAACGCGAGCGGCTGATCAAACTCGAAGAGGAGCTGCACGGCCGGATCGTGGGACAGGAAGAGGCCGTCTCCGCGGTCGCAGAGGCGGTCCGGCGCTCGCGCGCGGGTCTCGGCGACCCGCGGCGGCCCGTCGGCAGCTTCCTCTTCCTCGGCCCGACCGGCGTCGGCAAGACCGAGCTCGCCCGCGCGCTCGCCGAGACTTTGTTCGGCGACGAGAACCTGATGGTCCGCTTCGACATGAGCGAGTTCCAGGAGCGGCACACGGTCTCTCGCCTAGTCGGGGCGCCGCCCGGCTACGTCGGCTACGAGGAGGCAGGCCAGCTCACCGAGCAGGTGCGGCGGCGGCCGTACTCGGTGCTGCTCTTCGACGAGATCGAGAAGGCGCACGCCGACGTCTTCAACATCCTGCTCCAGATCCTCGACGACGGCCGCCTGACGGACGCGCAGGGACGAACGGTCGACTTCAAGCACTCCGTCGTGATCATGACCTCGAACCTCGGCGCAGCCCGAATCCAGGACTATGCCCGTCGCGGCGAGTCGTTCGAGGAGCTGAAAGCGGAGCTGATGGAGGTTCTGCGCGGCAGCTTCCGCCCTGAGTTCATCAACCGGATCGACGAGATCATCGTCTTTCGGGCGCTGACGGACGAGCAGCTCGCCGAGATCACCAAGCTGCTGCTCGACCGGCTCGTCCGGCGGCTGCACGCCCAGGGGATCCAGGTGGTCTTCACCGACGAGGCGATCGAGCTCCTCGCCCACGAAGGGTTCGATCCGGAGTTCGGCGCGCGCCCGCTACGGCGGACGATCCAACGCCTGGTCGAGAACGAGCTCTCGCGGATGGTGCTCTCCGACGCGATCGGCCCCGGCGACCGCGTCACGGTCGACGCGCTCGAGGGCGAGCTGCGCTTCGACGTCGACACGGGCGCGGCTCGGGAGGCGGAAGGGGCCGGCGAGCGCGAGGTCAGCGCAGCGGAGCCCGCCCCGCGCTGACGAAGCTCAGTCGTGGAGGCGGCGCCGACGAAGCCCGAAGCCGCTTCCGCGGACCAACACCGCGCGGAGCCGCAGGCGGACATTGTCCTCGGCGTAATCGTCGCGCCGGGTCTCGCACGCGACGTCACCGCCAAGATTGCCAGCGAGCTCGCGCACGACCTTGAGGCGCTGGACCTGGGCGTCGAGTGGCGGACCGAGCTGACGGTGGACCGCCTCGTCGCTCCTCCGGCTCAGACGACCGAGATCATCGATGCGGCGCGGCGCAAGCTGCTGGATGCGAACTGGGATCTCGGCGTCGTCGTGACCGACCTCCCGCTGCGGGTCGGCCGCCACCCCGTCTCGCGGCAGGTCAGCCCGACGCACGGGATCGCCGTCGTTTCGCTGCCCGCCCTCGGCGCGCTGCACCTCGCGCCGCGATTGCGGCGGACGCTCCTCGAGCTCGTCGGCGAGCTGGTCGGCGACGGCGGCGGCCAGTGGAGCGGCGACGGTGCGCTCGCGGGCCTGAGACGCCGCTGGGGACGCGGCGTGCTCCAGGAGCTCGCCACCGACACCTCAGATCGGCCGGGAGCGCTGCGATTCCTCTTCGTCGCGGAGGTTCTGGCGAGCCACCTTCGCCTCCTGCTTGGAATGGTGCGGGCAAACCGCCCCTGGCGCCTGGCGGCTCGGCTCTACCGCGCCCTGCTCGCGGCGGTCGTGGCCGGCGCCTACGGCCTCGTCACATCGGATATCTGGCGGATCTCGGCGACGGCGGGGTCGACGCGACTCGCGCTCGCGTCCATCGCCTCGATCTCGTTCACGTGCGGAGCAGTGATCGTGGCGCACGGCCTTTGGGAGCGAGCGCCCGACCGCCACCTGCGCGACCAGGTCATCCTGTTCAACGTCGCGACAGCAGCGACGATCCTGATCGGGATCGCCACGCTCTATGCCGCCCTCTTTCTCATGATCTTCGCCGCGGCCGAACTGCTCCTCAACCCTCATGCGCTTGCCTCAGGGCTCGGCCACCCTGTTGGAACAGGCGATTACGCCAGACTCGCATGGTTCACCGCCTCGCTTGCGACCGTGGGCGGCGCGCTTGGGGCGGGGCTCGAGTCAGACGGGGCCGTGCGCGAGGCCGCCTACGCCTCTTCGAGCGACAGCGACGAAGACGAGAGTTTCGTACCTCAGAGAAAGGAGTCGTAATGGGACCGTTCCGCCTCTTGGTGACGCAGGCGCGCGCATAGGGCACCACCCAGGAGCCGCCGCGACTGACTGCGGGTCAAGGCTCGCCACGCGGAGCCGAACCGATCGACGCGAGCCACAGCTCGTCTCCGAAACCTTCGTCGCGAAGACTCACGAGCTTGCCGACGGCGACGACCTCGCTCCCGACATACGGAGTGAGCAATGGTTCGACGTTGGCGGCGTACACGTCTAGCGCGCGGTCTTCGAGCTCCAGTGCGAAGGCGAGGGCCGCCCGGCCTGCCGGACCGGGAGGCCGCGTGCGCCGGCGGAGCACTCCGCGCCAGCTCTGCTCGGGCTCGGGCCGCTCCGTGTACCAGTCGGCCCGCGCGTAGATCTGCGTTACGTAGTCGGCGCCGATCGGGGGGAACCTACGAGAGCCGGACGTGCGCCGCCCAGTAGACCCTCTGGAAACCACCCGGCACGCTGAAGCCACGGATGCGGAGCTTCCACGTCCCCGGCTTGATCGCGCCGCTGACGCGGGCGCGCTCAAAGACGCTCAACGTCGAGATGCTGGCTGCGCGCTCAGTCCCGTTCGGGTCGATGAGATGGAGATCGATGTCATTGTGAACTCCCGGCCCGAAGAGTGGGGCAAATTGGAACGCCGACTCGGGCCACCAGAGCGCGCCGTCGAACGTGTTGGGGTTCGGACCGCTGATCGAGAGAGGGATGTCGATCGTCATTCCGTTTGCGACGAAGACCTTCCCCCACCATGCCCATCCGTTCGTCGGGAGTTGGATCGGGCCGGAGCCGCTCGTGTTGTTGAACGGGAACGGCTGCTGCCCGGAGAGGATGAGCTGCGCATAAACCTGGCCCGGGTCGATGCTGAAGCTGGAGCCGCGCAGCCAATTGCGAAGGAGTGCGGCGGCACCGGCGGCGTAGGGTGTCGCGCCGCTTGTGCCGGTGAATGTCTTGAGGGCGGTGTCCGAAGCGTTGCTGGCGGTCTCGGTTTGCGTCGGCGCCTGGATATCGGGCTTGAAGCGTCCATCGGGCGCGGGGCCACGGCTCTGACCCGCGATCTGGCTCTGCGTCTGCACGTCGAAGTCGCCGACGCCGATCACACGATGGGCGTTGGCGGGCGTATTGACCGTGCTTCCGCTCGGACCGTTGTTCCCGTTGGCGGCGATCACGACGGCGCCTGCGTCGAATGCAGCGTCTGCAACCAAGGAGATGGTGCTGAGATCGCTGCCTACGCCCTGCATCTCCGCCACGATCACGCGGTCGAGGACTCCGACGGCTGCCTGGAACCCTCTCACGGCGGCCCCGGCGTCGAGACCGCCGGTGCACGTTCCGTCCGGCGCCATCCTGGTCGGATAGACCTTGAAGCTGTCGAGCGTGATTCCCGTCACACCGCGAAACGCGTTGCCGAGATTCCCGTTCCCCGTGATGATCGCGGCGCTCGACGTGCCGTGGTTCCAGCAGTCGTCGTTCGGATTCAGGTTCGAGCCTGTGTTGCAGTCAGCGCCGCCGTTGACGCAGTCGCGGCGGAAGGCGATATTCGACGGCGAGTTGAACAGGGTGTGAGTGAAGCGCAAGCCGGTGTCGAGCAGGCCGATGAAGCCTCCGGTCTGGCCGAGGTTGAAGTACGGGTCGCTGACGATGCGTGCACGCCCGTCGTCGACGTCGTCGTTGGGGTTCGGGTTCTGCGGCGGGACCTCGCCGGCAAAGCGAGGCTCGACGTAGAGAACGTCGTCGCGCTCGGCAATCCGCTTCACCGCCGAGAGCGGAGCGTCGACGAGGACGGCGTTGACGATCCAGAAGCTCTCGCGGACTCTGCACTTGAGGGCGCGGAGCTCGCGCAACTGGTCGGCCTGGCGTTCCGACCTCGCAGTGGTGATTTCTTTGACCAGGCGCTGTGCGTTACCGGCAGCCTTACGGTTAGCCGCCGATCTGCGCGTCTCATCGGGTTGCGGGTCGGGAAAGCGTGGAAGGCGGAGGTCTTCATAGAACCCGACGAGGATCTGCTCGCGCTTGTCTCCGGGCCGTTGCGAGATCCACTTGCGCAGGACGGGGTGGACCGGATTGACGCGGCGCTGCCGCTCGCGATCCTTTGCCTTCTTCTTTTCGAACGGCTCGAAGGAGAACGCACTCCATGGAAGATCCTCCGTGACGTGCTTCGAGATCCTGCCGTTTCGAACTCGAGCAATATTGATGACGTCGAACGGATCCTCGACGCCCTTCTCGTGCGCGGTCTTTCGAGGCTCAGGCATGCGGTCCCCCTCCGGCAAGAACCCTGTCGCCGCTCGGACAGCGAACGTACACCCGCCTTCCGGCAGTGTCAATGCGCGCTAAGGAGGAGCCGATGCGCCTTTGCCTACGCGCGCACACGCGCGCCTGCGTCACCAAGGAGCGGAACGTTCGGCTTCCGGGCGCTACCGCCGGGGGAGGGGCCACCCCCCGCGAGCGACTTGAGCGCTGACTCCTTCGACCGCCCGTGCCAGCTTGAACGCGTACGTCATCCTGGTGCCTAACCCTGAACCGAGCCGCGGAGCAAGCGCCGCCTACTCGATTGTG
>JBKOYZ010000228.1:0-7002 GCA_046725655.1 Actinomycetota bacterium
CAGCCGGCGCGCCGCGGCCGCCAGCTCCTCCGCCAGCTCGCGGGGCGGCCGCTTCCGCTCGGCGGCGAGCCTGAGCGCCGCGTTCGTCGCGTAGTCGCCGTGGGCGGGGTCGCTCGGCCGCTCGAGCTCGATCGCGGCCCCTGCGACGTCGCCGAGCTCCGCGGCGAGGCGCGCGACGGGGTCAGCGACCGGCAACGGCTCCCGCGGAGCGGAAGAGGTTCTCGAGCAGGCCCAGTTCCTCGTCGGTTCCGGCCGCGATGATCACGTCCCCCGGCTCGAGCGTCATGTCTGGATTCGGCGTCGTCTCGAAGTGGCCGTCCCGTTTCCGCACCGCGATGACCACGGCGCCGGTCTGACCGCGGATCCGCAGCTCGCCGATCGTCTGCCCCGCCTGGGCGAAGTCGGCCGGTACGAGCAGCTCCTCGAAGCTGAGGTCGCTGTCCGACGCGGCGGTGGTGACGACGTCGATGAATGCCGTCACCTGGGGTTTCAGCATCAGGTTCGCCATCGTGCGCCCGGCAGCGGAATACGGCTCCACGACGCGATCGGCTCCCGCCAGCCGCAGCTTCTTGGCGGCATCCGAGTTCGATGCGCGCGCAACGATGAACGAGTCCGGATTCACCGAGCGCGCGGAGAGTGCGACGTAGAGGTTGTCCGCGTCGGAGTCGGAGGCGGCGACGATGCCCTTGGCCCGTTCGATCCCGGCCTCCCTCAGGTCGTCGTCGTTCGTCGCGTTGCCGTCGACGTAGTCGTCGCCGTGCTCCCGGGCAGCTTCGAGCGCGTACTCATGGAAGTCGAGGACGACGTACGGCGCTCCCGTGTGCCGGAACTCCTCGGCGATTCGCTGGCCGACGCGGCCGTAGCCGCAGATGATGTAGTGGTCGCGCATCCTGCCGATCGCCCGTCGCCTCCTCTTCTCCGCCAGCGCCCCCGTGAAGACCCCCCGTGAGATGCCCTCCACGATCGTCGTGGCGACGAGGGCAAAGATAGTCACCCCGGCCACGACGAGGACGATCGAGACGACGCGAGACGAATCGTTCCTCGGCACGGTGTCGAGCCCGGCGAGCGAGATCGTGACGACGGCGCGGTAGAGCGCCTGCAGCCAGGTCTCGTCGAGCGTCTGGTGAAAACCGATCGCGCCGCCGATGACGAACGCGAGCAGGACGACGAGCGCGAAGACGATCCGGCGCGGTCTGAAGCCTTCGTCCACGCGACTAGTATCGTAGGCCCGTGGACGAGGACGCCCAGGAGCGCCAGCTCAACATCCATCTCGACCCGGAGCACCTGGCAGGCGTCTACGCGAATTTCGCCAACATCACCTTCTCGGACTACGAGTTCACGATCACGTTCGCGCGGATCGACCACGAGGTCGAGGAGGGCGACGTCCCCGGGGTCGTCGTCTCGCGCGTCAACATGTCGAGCCGCTTCATGCGCGAGCTGCTCGACGCGATGGAGGACTCGTGGTCGAAGTGGTCGTCGCGGGAGGGGATCAGGAACCTGCCCGAGACGAACCGGCCCGACCAGTCTTCCTAGGCCGCCGCAGCTCCCAGGCCCGCGTCATCGCGATCCGCTGCATCACCGTCGGATGGTTGTCGACGAGCACGTACGACCAGAGCGGCGGGCTCGGGTCGGCGAGATCAATGCGGGTGAAGCTGCGGAACGTCTCGCGGCCGGCGCGGGGATCTCGCGTCGCCTGGAGCGCCATCCAGTCGGCCTCGGCCTCGTAGCGGCGCGAGACCACGTTCTGGAGCGGCGTCGAAGCCAGGCTGAGCACCGCCGAGACGAGCAGGGCGAACGGCACCACCTCGCCGCGGTGCATCCCGCCGCGACGCCGTGTGGCCTCGGCGAGCAGGAACGTCAGCGGTACGGAGAAGAGGACCCCCCAGCCGATCCCCTTCCAGATGTGGCGCCGCGCGGCGTGTCCCAGCTCGTGCGCGGCGATGAACTCGATCGCCCGGTCACTCAGGTGCGAGCGGAAGAGCGTGTTCCAGAGGATGACGACCGTCGTAGGGCCAATGCCGATCGTCTCGGCGTTCACGGCGGTGGTGTCTTTGCTGACGTCGTCGACTCGCACCGTGGTGTGCGGCACGCCTTCGCGGGACGCGAGCTTCCTGACCGCGACCGCCACCTCGCGGTCGCGGATCCCGTGCGTCCCGATCGGAGTGATCACGGCGATCAGCACCACGAGCGCGGCGCCGACCGCGACGAACAGCGGCGCGACGACGAGCCACCAGTGGCGCCGGAACCTGCGCGCGATCAGCATGATCACGACGAGGACGACCGCGACGACCGCCGTCTGGACCAGCAGCCCCGTCGCCTGTTCGACGAGGAAACTCCCGTAGCTCCGTTTCGAGATTCCGTACCGGCGGTCCCACCAGTGCGCGATCACGCCGAGCGGCACCGCGGCGGTCCAGACGAAGAGGTTCGCCGCGACCGCGAGCATGACGCCCGTGCCAATCTCGCCGAGCGCGAAGCCGCGCGCCAGGCGGCGGCCGAAGAGGGCGAGCACCGCGAGCACGAGCAGCTCGACGGCGATTCCGAGGACGAAGAGAAGACGGCCGACCGAGTCGTAGTGCTCCGCGCGGTGCCGCGCCGCGGGGGAGAAGAACGCCGCCGGATCGAGGTGCGCCAGGCTCAGTCCGTCGGGAACGCGCGTCCGCCAGAGCAGGGCTGCGGCGACGAGCCAGGCCGCGGCGGCGAGGACTAAGGTGGCGACCTTGAGCACGCGCGTCGCGGTCATCTCCGACGTCCACGGTAACCGGCACGCGCTCGACGCGGTGCTCGCCGCCGTCGCCGCCGAGATGCCGGATGAGGTGTGGTGCCTAGGCGACCTCGTCGGCTACGGGCCGCAGCCGAACGAGTGCTGTGCGGAAGTCGCGGCCCGCGCTGACCTCTGCCTCGCCGGCAACCACGACCTCGTCGTCCTCGGCGCGCTCGACCTGCACGATTTCGCCGGCGACGCGGCGGCGGCGGCGTCCTGGACGCGAGGGGTGCTGGACCCTGCTGCCCGCGCATACCTCGAAGGCCTGTCGCCGACCGCGACCCGCGACGGCGCCGAGCTCTTCCACGGCAGCGCGCGCGACCCGGTCTGGGAGTACGTGCTCAGCGAGGAGGCCGCCTGGTGGACGCTGCAGGCGACGACGGCGCCCCTGGTCCTCGTCGGACACAGCCACGTGCCGCTCGCGATCTGGCTGGACGGCGAGGATCTCGGCGGTGGAGTCGCACGCGGAGGCACCGCGGCCGACCTCGGTTCCGGCCGCTGGCTCCTGAACCCCGGCTCCGTCGGCCAGCCGCGCGACGGGGATCCACGCGCGGCGTACCTGCTCCTCGAGCGCGGACACCGCGCGACGTTCCACCGCGTCGAGTACCCGGTTGAGAAGACGCAGGCGGAGATCCGCGAGCGCGGGCTGCCCGAGCCCCTCGCGGCGCGTCTGGCTCAGGGACTCTAGAGGGCGGTGGAAACGACTTCGGGGGCCGCGGCCGCGGACTTCTCGCCGAAGCTGATGCCCTCGCGCGCGAGAGAGAGCTGGACTTCCTCGCGCGCCTTGAAGATCCGCCACTTGACCGTGGCGAGAGTCGTCTCGAGCGAGTCGGCGATCTCGTTGTAGGAGAGGCCGACGACGTCGCGGAGGAGCAGCGCCATCTTCAGGTCCGGATTGAGGTCGTCGACGGCGCACCAGAGCGCGTCGATCGTCTCCACCTGCTCCACCGGCGCGTCGACCACCTCGAGCGGCGGAGCATCGTCGATCGCGACGAGCGCACGTGGTCGCCGCTCGCTCGCACGCAGCTCGTCGAGCACGCGGTTCTTCGTCACCTGGAAGAGCCAGGTGGTGAACTTCGAGCGGAGCGAGAACTTCGGCAGACCCTGGAACACGCGGATGAAGACCTCTTGCGTCAGGTCCTCGGCCAGCGCCCGATCGCCGACGAGCCGCAGAACGTAGTTGAACACCGGCGTCTCGTAGGCCCGCACGATCAGGGAGAACGCGCGCTCGTCACCACGTTGCGCCTTCCGCAAGACGCCGAAGTCGGGCTGGGCCAGGGACATAAAGCTCGCGGAGTATATCCCCGCCTTTTGGTCATCTGAGCAGCGATTTCCCGCTCATCTGTAAAGGTTGGGCAAAGCCGAGCAGCGTCAAAACCGTCGGTGCGAGATCTGAAAGCTCACCGTTCTCGCGCAAACTTCCCTGCTCCTGCGAGAGGATCAGCGGCACGGGATTGGTCGTATGCGCCGTATGCGGACTCGTGCCGTCTGCCTCGAGCATTTGTTCGGCGTTGCCGTGGTCGGCGGTGATGAGGCTGACGCCGCCGGCCCGCTCGACGGCCTCGACGACCTGTCCGAGGCAGGAATCGGTGGTCTCGACTGCTCTGGTCACGGCCGGGATCGAGCCCGTGTGCCCGACCATGTCAGGGTTCGCGAAATTGACGACGCCGAAGGCATACCCGTCGCCGATCTCGTCGCAGAACAGCCGCGCCACCTCCGCCGCCGACATCTCCGGCTTGTGGTCGTAGCTCGGGACGTCGCGCGGGCTCGGGACGAGGATCCGCGTCTCCCCCTCCCACTCGTCCTCCCGCCCGCCGTTGAGGAAGTAGGTGACGTGCGCGTACTTCTCCGTCTCCGCGACGTGTAGCTGGCGGACGCCGCGCTCCGCGAGGACTTCGGCCATCGTCTCGGGGACGTCCTGCTCCTCGAACCCCACCGGACAGTCGAAGTCCTCGCGGTACCTCGTCATCGTGGTGAGGTCGAACCTTGGCTCCAGAAGCTTGATCGTCAGCTGGCGCGCCCTGTCCGGCCGGAAGTTGAAGAAGATCGCGGTGTCGGCTTCGGCGAGGCGCGGGACGCCGGCGAGCCCGACCGGCTCGATGAACTCGTCGGTGACTCCGCGGTCGTAGCTGTCCCGAACGGCCTCGACCGGGGACTGTCCCCAGACCGGTCTGCCGGAAACGATGGCCTCCAGCGCACGTTCCGTTCGCTCCCAGCGTTGGTCGCGGTCCATCGCGTAGTAGCGGCCCGCGACCGTGACGATCTTCTCCTGCGGCAGTTCGGCGAGGTCATGCACCGCCGAATGGGGCGAGACGTCGCGGCCGTCGGTGAAGGCATGGATGAACGTGCGCTCCTCGAGCCCATGCCGGCGCGCGAGCTCGAGCAGGGCTCGCAGGTGGTCGATGTGCGAGTGCACGCCGCCGTAGGAGACGAGGCCGAGCAGGTGGACGTTCGTACCGCGCTGCTTTGCGCGCTCGAAGGCTCCGACGAGCGCCTCGTTCTCGAAGAAGGCGCCGGTCTGAATGGCGCGGTTCACCCGCTGAAGGTCCTGGTCGAGGACGCGCCCCGACCCAATCGTCAGGTGGCCGACCTCGGAGTTCCCCATCTGCCCGGGCGGCAGCCCGACCGCCTCGCCCGATGCCTTCAGCGTCGTGTGCGGGTAGCGCGCCCACAGCGCGTCGAACACCGGCGTCTCGGCCAACGCGACGGCGTTCCCCGACCCCGGCGGCGCGCAGCCCCAGCCGTCGAGGATCACGAGCGCTACGAGCGGGAAAGTTCGGCCGCCGTCCGGCAAATCGCAGAGAACGATTCCACGTCGAGCGAGGCGCCGCCGACGAGAGCGCCGTCGACGTCCGGCTGCCCGAGGAGATCTTCCGCGTTCTCCGGCTTGACAGAGCCGCCGTACAGCACCGGCACGTCGACCAGCGCCTTGACGAAGGCGTGCGCTTCCTGCGCGATCTCCGGCGTCGCCGTCTTCCCCGTCCCGATCGCCCAGACCGGCTCGTACGCCACGACGAGATGCTCGTGCGGCAAGAGCGCCGCCAGCTGGCGCCGGAGCACGCTCTCGGTCTCCCCCGCCTCGCGCTGCTCCTCCGACTCCCCCACGCACGCGATGACGCGCAGACCCGCCTCGAGTGCGTGCGAAGTCCGCATCCGCACCGTCTCGTCGGTCTCGCCGAAGTACTGCCGTCGCTCCGAATGGCCGACGATCGCGCCGCGTACTCCGAGCTCGAGCAGGATCTTCGTCGAGACCTCGCCCGTGAACGCGCCCTCGTCTTCCCAGTGGACGTTCTGCGCGTAGATCGTGTGACCGCTGGCGACGCCGGCGCCCAGGGAGCCAAACGGTGGGCAGAGGACCGCCTCGACGCCCGCCGGCGGCGCGAACGCCGCGCAGAACTCGCGCGTCGCGGCCGGACCCTTGTACATCTTCCAGTTGGCCGCGATCAGCACCGGGCCGCGATTCTGACGGATTCGACCGCGCGGTCGAGCTCCTCGTCGGTGTTGAAGTAGTGCACGGAGGCGCGCACGAGGTCGGGCAGCCCGCGCTCGAGCGAATCGATCACGGCCGAGCTGGTCGCCGACACGGCCACGTTGACCCGGTCGCGCGCGAGCGCCCGCTTCACCTGCTCGGCCGGCACGCCGGCGACGTCGAACGTGACGATGCCGCAGCGCAGGGCGCCGGCGTCGCGCACCGTGACGCCGTCCACCTCCGCGAGCCGCGTCCGCAGTCGCTCGCCCAGCCCGCGGACCCGCTCCCAGATCTGGTCGATCCCCCAGCCGAGTGCGTAGTCGATTGCACGCGCGAGACCGGCCTTGGCCGCGTAATCCTGCTCCCACTCCTCGAACCGCCGCCCGTCCTGCCGTAGCTCGAAGCGATCGGGCGCCGTCCACTCGGCCGCCCGCATGTCGAGAAACGGCGGCACCAGGCGCTCGAGCAGCTCGGAGCGAACGTAGAGGAAGCCGCTCCCCCGCGGCCCACGGAGATATTTCCGCCCGGTGGCCGAGAGAGCGTCGCAGCCGATCTCGTCCACATCGAGCGGAATCTGCCCTGCGGACTGGCACGCATCGACGAGATACGGGATGCCGGCGTCATGCGCGAACGGCCCGATCTCGGCGACGGGATTCACGAGGCCGCCGTTCGTCGGGACGTGCGTGATCGCGATCAGCTTCACGCGCTCGTCGACGAGGTCGCGCAGCGCGTCGACGGATACCTGGCCGCCCTCGTCGTTCGGGACCGTGAC
>JBKOYZ010000211.1:0-12587 GCA_046725655.1 Actinomycetota bacterium
GGGGGGGGGCGGGGCGGGCGGCGGCCCGCCGCCCCCCCTCCTTCTGCGCGGGCGGGGCGGGGGCCCCCCCCCCCCCCCCCCCCCCCCGGGGCGCGAGCCCACGGCGAGCGACGCTCACTCGGCCACCTCCTGGCCCGAGGCCGCCTTGATCGCCTTGACGATGTTCCAGTAGCCGGTGCAGCGGCAGATGTTGCCCTGGATCCCCTTCGCGATCTCCTCGTCGGAGGGCCTCGGGTTCTCGCGCAAGAGCGCCGTCGCGCTCATCAGCATCCCCGGTGTGCAGTAACCGCACTGCAGCGCATGCTGGTCGGTGAAGGCCTGCTGGAGCGGGCTCAGCTCGCCGTCGGCCAGCCCTTCGACCGTTTCGATCGAGGCGCCGTCGGCCTGCGCGGCGAGAAGCATGCAGCTCTTCACGAGCGTCCCATCCAGGATCACGCTGCAGGCGCCGCAATTGCCCGTGTCGCAGCCGACGTGGGAGCCGGTGAGGTCGAGATCGTCGCGGATCAGGTGAATCAGCAGCCGCCGCGCCTCCACGACGCGCTCGTACGTCGTCCCGTTGATCTCGACGGTGATCCTGCTCGTCCCCGCCGGCGCCGCCCGACTCCCTTCCACTCAGCCTCCCGCCCTCTCGGCCGCCTGTGTCGCGGCGCGCACGGCGACGACCTCTGCGAGAGCGCGCCGGTACTCACTCGATGCATGGACGTCGCTCGGCGGCTCGAGCGACGCGGCCTGGATGGCCTTCCGGACCGCGTCCGCATCAGCGCCGGCCGGGCGGACGATCTCGGGAACCGCTGCGACGCAGCCGAGCACGACTCGCAGCTCGCCGTTCGCGGAGGCCGCCGCGTTGACGATGCACGTGCCGTCCCTGCCGACCGCGACCGAAGCGAAGCCGTCGCTCCGCCCCGGCGGGACCGTGATCTTCGTCAGCAACTCGTCCGGGCCAACCGCGGTCATGTAGACGCCGAGGAAGAACTCGCGCGCCGGGACGGTCCGCTGCCCGGTCGGACCGGCGATCGTCAGCTCGGCGCCGATCGCGACCATCAGAGGCGGCAGGTGATTCGTCGGGTCGCTCGAGCAGATGTTGCCGCCGACAGTGCCGCGGTTTCGCACCTGGACGTCGGCGATCTGTGCACAGACCTCGGCGAGGATCGGCCGGGCACGGGCCTCCTGGGAGGCGATCAGCTGGGACGTCGTCGTCATCGGGCCGATCTCGAGCGTTCCGTCAGACCCGAGCTCGATCCCTCTCAGCTCCCCGATTCCGTTCAGGTCGACCAGCACGTCGGGGGCCGCCGCGCGCGCCTTCATCACGTTGATCAGGGTCTGTCCACCGGCGAGCGGCCGGGCGCCTTCGTATTCAGCAAGAAGGGCCAGCGCCTCGTCGGTCGTGCCTGGGCGTACGTAGCCGACCTCCCGCAGCAGCATCGCGGCAATCGTATTCAGGCGTGGTCCGTGCCTGCAAACGGAGGCGTCGACACGCGCGGCCCAGGCCCGACGGTAGGCTCGCGCGGTGGAGTACCGGCGACTCGGCCGGACGCCGCTCGAGCTCTCGAGGATCGGGCTCGGCTGCGGCAACTTCGGCGGAGTCGGGTCCGCGCCGGAGCTCTTCGGGCGCGGCGAGAGCGAGGAGGAGGCGTTTGCGCTGATGGATGCGGCCTGGGCGGCCGGCGTCAACTTCTTCGACACGGCGGCCTCCTACGGCGGCGGCAGCAGCGAGACCTGGGTCGGCCGCTGGCGGCGCGACCGTGGCGCTCCCCTCGTTGTGAGCACGAAGGTCTTCTGGTCCGTCACGGGCGACCCCGGCGACCGCGGCCTCTCGCGCGACCGGGTGCTCCGGGAGTTCGACGGGAGCCTCGCACGCCTGTCCGTCGACCGCGTCCAGATGTACCTCACCCACGAGCCCGATCCCGAGACGCCGATTCTGGAGACTCTGAGGGCTCTCGACGAGCTCGTCCGGGCGCGCAGAGTCGAGGCGATCGGCGCGAGCAACGTCACCGCGGAGCAGTTGGTCGAGGCGCTCGAGACGAGCGACGCGAACGGGCTCGCGCGCTACGCCTGGGTGCAGAACGAGCTCAACCTGCTGAACCCGGATGCGCAGGACGGCGTGCTCGACATCTGCCGTCGCGAAGGGCTCGGCTTCACGCCCTTCAGCCCGCTCGCGGGCGGCTGGCTGAGCGGGAAGTACACCCGCGGCGCGCCGTATCCCTCGGATTCGCGAATGGCGCTCCGCCCCGAGCCGTACGAGGGGCTCGTCGGCGAGCTGACCTTTCGGGCCCTCGACGCTCTTCGCGATGCCGCCGACCAGCATGGGACCGAGCCGGCCACGCTCGCCCTCGCCTGGCTGCTCGGCAATCCCGACGTCACCGCCGTCGTCGTGGGACCAAGGCGGCTCGATCAGTTCCGGTCCGCGCTCGCAGCTCTCGACCTCACGCTCTCGGACGCCCGGCGCGACGAGCTCGCGTCACTATTCCGCTGATGAAGGTCGTCGTCCTCTCGAACGCCGAGGTCAGGGAGCTGCTCCCGATGAGCGACTGCATCGACGTGATGGCGCAGGCCCTGATCGACCTCACGAACGGCGACGTCTGGCACCCGCTGCGAACCGTCATGCGTCCCCCCGACGAGGCGAGCCTGATGGGGATGATGGGCGCCCACCGCTCGTCACCGACCGCCGGTTACGGGATCAAGGTGGTCTGCATCTTCCCCGGCAACCGCGCCCGCGGGCTCGAGTCGCATTTCGGAACAGTCACGCTGTTCGACGGCGAGACGGGGACGCCGCTCGCAATCGTCGATGCCGGCGCGGTGACCGCGATCCGCACCGCGGCGGTCTCCGCGGTTGCGACGCGGGAGCTCGCGCGCCCCGATGCCGACCGGCTGGCCGTGCTCGGGGCCGGGATTCAGGCGAAGGCGCACCTCGAGGCCCTCGCCCTGGTGCGGCCGTTCGCATCGGCCCGGGTCTGGGGCCGGACAGAGGCGCACGCGCGGTCGGTCGCGGACGAGGTGGACGTTCCATTCCCAGTCGAAGTCGTCTCGTCGGCTCGAGAGGCGCTTGCGGATGCGGATGTGATAGCGACGACGACCGCCTCGCCCGAGCCGATCCTCGCCCGCGAGTGGCTCGCACCGGGCGCCCACGTCAACGCCGTTGGCTCCAGCATCCCGACCGCGCGCGAGATCGATCCGTCGACGATGGCCGTCGCAGCGCTTTTCGCCGACCGGCGGGAGTCCTTCTACGGGGAGGCCGGCGACTACCTGCTTGCCGTGGACGAGATCGGCCCCCGCGAGGTGCGTGCCGAGCTCGGCGAGGTGCTGACGGGCGCGGGTGAAGGTCGCCGCGACGACGACGAGCTGACGCTGTTCAAGTCGCTGGGCCTCGCGGCTGAGGATCTCGCGGCTGTCGAGCACCTCCACCGCCGCGCGACCGAGACAGGCGCGGGGCAGCGCGTCGAGCTGTGATCCCGTTCGCTGAGATCACCGCCGCGCGAGGGCGGATCGGAGAAGCGGTCCTCCGGACACCTCTCGTTCGGCTGCAGTTTCCCGAAGCGCCGGCGGAGATCTACCTCAAGCTCGAGAACCTCCAGCCGATCGGCTCCTTCAAGCTGCGGGGAGGGCTGAACGCGGTGAAGCAGATCCCGCGCAGCGAGCTCGCCGACGGGGTTGTGACAGCGAGCGCCGGCAACATGGGCCAGGGGCTCGCCTGGGCCGCGCGCGAAGTGGGAGTGCCGTGCACGGTCGTCGTCCCCGAGAGCGCTCCCGAGACGAAGCTGGCCGCGATCGAGCGCCTCGGCGGCAAGGTCGTGAAGGTCCCGTACGAGCGCTGGTGGGACGCGATCGCGACCTCGCGCACCTCGGATGCCCCCGGCCGGTTCGTCCATCCGGCCGAGGACGACGACGTGATGGCGGGGAACGGGACGATCGGGCTCGAGATCCTCGAGGACCTGCCCGACCCGGACACCATCCTCGTTCCCTTCGGGGGCGGCGGCCTCAGCGTCGGAATCGCGAGCGCGGTTCGCGCGCTCGAGCCCGACGTGCGCGTCTTCGCAGTCGAGCCCGAGCCCGCGGCCGCGCTCACCGCCTCGTTGGCGGCCGGAGAGCCGCGCGAGGTCGCCGGGACGCTGTCCTTCGTCGACGGTTCGGGTGCGCCCCGCCTGCTGGCGAAGATGTGGCCGCTCGCCCGCGAGGCGCTCGACGGTGCGTTCGCCGTTCCGATCGACGACGCCGCGGCCGCCGTTCGCCTGCTCGCCAACCGCGCCCGCATCGTCGCCGAGGGGGCCGGCGCACTCGCGCTCGCCGCCGCGCTCGCTGGCCGCGGCGGCACGGGCAAAGTCGTCTGCATCGTCTCCGGCGGCAACATCGACGAGGCGAAGCTGCGCACGATCCTGGCCGGCGAGACCCCCTAACGCGCATGCTCGCGACCCGGCCCACGAGGTGAGCCTCTGGGTGCGCAAGCGGGCGCGGAGTATGCTCTTTCAATGTCTAGCGCCAAAGCGGCAGGCGAGGTCGACGACTACTCGGAGCCGGTTCTCGCCGGGAAGGGCGCGAGCGACTACGAGCGCTATCTCCGGACCGACGAGCTGCTCGCGCTCCAGAAGACGCCGGAAGAGCAAGTCCATCGCGACGAACTTCTCTTCCAGACCGTGCACCAATCCTCGGAGCTCTGGCTCAAGCTTGCTTCGGCCGAGACGGGGGAGGCGGTCGCGCTGCTCGAGCGCGAGGAGATCGCTGCTGCGCTCCGGCTGCTCGGCCGAGCGAGCCTCGCCCTGCAGCTGATCACCGGCCAGCTGGACATGCTCGAGCGCATGTCGCCGTGGGAGTACCAGGAAATCCGCGCCGTCCTGGGTCACGGAAGCGGCTTCGACTCACCGGGGTTCCGCTCACTTCGCGGGGTGGTGCCAACTCTGGGACAGGCGTTCTCCGCGCTCCTGCGCAAGCGGCAGTTGACCCTGGAGGAGGTCTATGTCCGCCGCTCCGAGCACGAGGATCTGTACCAGCTCGCCGAGGCGCTGACAGAACTGGACGAGAGGCTGATGTTGTGGCGCGTCCGCCACTACAAGGTCGTCGCCAGGATCATCGGCGACGAGGTCGTCGGCACGCAGGGAACGCCCGTCGAGCTGCTCGGCGGCCTGATCAAGCAGACGTTCTTCCCCGAGCTCTGGGCGATCCGCAACCGGCTCACGAACCGGGCCATCTCGGAGGGCACGGAGTAGTGCCCCTCCCGCCAACAGTCAGGGCGTTTCACCGGAAGGGGCACTAGTGGCGACGTACGTTTTGGCCCCGCACGAGCTGGAGGAGCTTCGAGCCGAAGGTGACACCGCCTCGATCCGGCGCGCCTTCGACGCTTCGCGCGGCTCGCAGATCCTCGAGCAGCGGATCGTTCACTACGCGCCGGGACGATCGCTGCCGGTCGAGACAGGCGACCGGATCGCGGTCCTTTACGTCGTCTCCGGAAGCGGCACCGTCCATGTAGCCGGCGCGGCGCACCATGTCGAGACGACGACGGGTGTCTACGTGGCCGCGGGGGAGAGCTACGAGGTCGAGAGCCCGGGGCCGGACGGGCTTCTGATCGTCGCCGTCACGGCTCCCTCGACCCAGGACGGAGCGCCGTCGGCCGAGCGCCGTACCGTCCGCGAGGCGGACCAGCCTACGCTGAGGGCGAGCGGCGATCGTGAGTTCCGCTACCTCGTGACTGACGCCGTCGGTTGCCGGGACGTGACGCAGTTCCGCGGCGACATCGCCCCCGGCCGCGCAGCGGACCATAGTCACGTCTACAACGAAGTGATCTACGTCCTCGAGGGCGAAGGCGCGCTGCATACGGACGGCGAAGACGCGCCCGTGAGTGCCGGCAGCTGCATCCACCTGCCGGCATATCTGATGCACTCGCTCGAGAACTCGGGCGACTCGACGATGCGGATCGTCGCGGTCTTTCATCCTGCCGGCGATCCCGCCTCGCGTGCGCAGGAGGCCAACGAAAGCTGATGGTTGGAGTCTTAACATTCGAAGTCTCCAACGAGGACCGGGTAATCAACAGGAGGGCAAGATGAGGAAAGTAGTAGTGGCTGCGGTGCTCGCGGCAGGGATGACCGTGCTTGTCACGGCCGCCTGGGGCTCCGCCGCAGCCCCGAAAGGGGCGTCTTCCGCGTCGAAGGCCGGGAGCGCCCTGATCAAGTGCGGCAAGACCCGTTCGATCGGCTTGATGGCACCGTTCACGGGGCCGGCCGCGTCGATCGGAATCAACCAGGTGCACTGGGCGAACTTCTACAAGAACCAGTACAACCGGACGCACAAGACGAAGATCAGGTTCGTGAACGAGGACACGATGCTCGGCTCGGCCAACGGCACCGCCGAGGCGGTCAAGGGCGCGCAGGCGCTCGGTTCGAACCCCAGCGTTCTCGGAGTCGTCGGCCCGGCCGGCTCGAACGAGGTGAAGGCGACGACCGGAGCCTTGAAGGGAGCGGGTCTCGGCTTCGTCTCCGGCTCGGCGACGAACACGACGATCACGACCGACGGTACGCGGAAAGGGTTCTTCTTCCGGACCGTGCCGCCGGACTCGTCGCAGAGCAAGAGTGTCTCGGGCTACATCGTCAAGACGCTGAAGGCGAAGCGCGTCTACATCGTGGACGACCAGGAGGCCTACAGCATCGGGCTCGCGGACGAGGTCCAGGCTCAGCTCAAGGCCAAGGGCGTCAGCGTCTCGCGTGACGGCGTCAGCCAGCAGCAGTCGGACTTCTCGCCGATCATCAACAAGATCCCGCGGAACACGCAGCTCGTGTACCTGCCGTGGCAGCTGCCGCCGAAGGGGAAGGCCTTCGGCCAGCAGATGAAGACGCTCGGCAGGGCCGGCATCAAGCTGATGGGGTCGGACGGCCTCTTCGATCCCGCGTTCTCGGGTCTCGGGTCGCACGTCTACGACTCGTTCTTCCCCGTCAACCCGTCGGACAAGCGGGTCGCGGCGTTCAAGAAGAGCCACGGAGGCAACTCCGAGCTCTTCGGCGCCCCAAGCTACGTGGCGACCCAGGTCGTCGCCGGGGCGATCGACCGGGCTTGCAAGAACGGGACGGCCACCCGCGCCGAGGTTCGTCGTGAGCTGAAGAAGACGAACATCCCGCTCAAGACGTCTCTGCTCGGTCTTCCGATCCGCTTCGACAGGAGCGGCGACATGGTCAAGCGGCCGTTCGGCATCTACCACTCGGTGAAGGGAGTCTTCGTCCGGGTTGCGTAGTCCAGCCGATCTGAGCTGAACGGCGTGCGGCCCACGATCAAGTGGGCCGCACGCGTTTCTGCGATCTTTGTTTCCCCCTGTGGACTGGAGTCTCTTCTTCGGCGAGCTGGTCAGCGGCCTCACGCTCGGGAGCATCTACGCGCTGATCGCACTCGGCTACACGATGGTCTACGGCATCCTCAAGCTCCTCAACTTCGCCCACGGCGATGTCTACATGGTGGGCGCTTTCGTCGCCTTCTTCGTCCTCCAGTGGCTAGGGGGGCCGACGTCGCCCGCTGTGACCGGCTGGCTCGCGATCGCGATCATGTTCGTGGTCGCGATGCTGGCCTGCGGCGCGCTCGGGGTCGGGATCGAGCGCTTTGCCTACCGTCCTCTCCGCAACGCACCCCGAATCGCGCCGCTGATCAGCGCCCTCGGCGTCTCGATCTTTCTGCAGAACAGCGCGCTCCTGCTCTGGGGCCCGCAGTTCCGGGATTACGGCACGTTCGACCTGATCGGGGTCAAGAGCTACAGCATCGGCAAGAACTTCTTCATCTCGAACGTCCAGATCCTCACGATCGCGGCCTCGATCGGGTTGATGATCGTGCTGACGCTGCTCGTCTCCCGCACGCGCGCCGGCAAAGCGATGCGGGCGACGTCTTTCGACCGCGAAGCGGCCGAGATGATGGGGATCAGCGTCGACCGCGTCATCTCGTTCACGTTCTTCGTGGGCTCGGCGCTCGCGGCCGCGGGCGGGGTCATGTTCGGAATCGTCTTCGGCCAGATCTTCTCGTTGATGGGCTTCACGGCAGGGTTGAAGGGCTTCACGGCCGCCGTCGTCGGCGGGATCGGGAGCATTCCCGGGGCCATGCTCGGCGGCTTCTTGATCGGACTCACCGAGGCCTTCGCGACGGGCTACCTCCCGGGCGGGTCGACGTACGCGAACCTCTACGTCTTCGCCCTGTTGATCGCCATGTTCCTCATCCGGCCGAGCGGGCTGCTCGGATCGCCCGTGATCCGGAAGGTGTAGACCGGTGCCGGACGGGCAAATGGGCGGCGCCGGCCTCCCCGAGGGAGCGCCCGAGCTCCCCGATGCAGTCGACCGGCCGCGCGTCGGTACCGACGAATGGGTCGCCCAGGTCGAGGAGCGGCGCGAGGCCGGGAAGGGGCTGACCGGCCTCGTCGCCCGTGGCTGGGAGCAAGTCCCCGCCGCCGGCCGCCTCGTTTTGCTGCTCGGGCCGTTCGCGATCTTCCCGTTCGTCGCGAACGAGGGGAACCTGTACCGCTACGGGCTGATCACGATCATCTACGCTTTGCTGGCGCTCGGGCTGAACGTGGTCGTCGGCTTCGCGGGTCTGCTCGATCTCGGCTACGTCGCCTTCTTCGGCTTCGGCGCCTACCTCTACGGGATCATGGCCAGCGGCCACTCCGGGCACCACCTGCAGGCCGAGATCGCGATCCCGATCGTCGTCGTCTCGACCGCGCTGCTCGGGCTGCTCCTCGGCCTGACCTCATGGCGCCTCCTAGGCGACTACCTGGCGATCGTGACCCTGTTCTTCCTGCAGGCGTTCGTGATCTTCGTCAACAACGCCAACGGAGGGCCGAGCGACTTCTCCTATCCATTCGTCGGCAAGGTCGACCTGACGGGCGGCGCCAACGGCCTCGACCGGATCGACCCGCTCAACTTCTTCGGCTTTCACATCACGACGACGAAGGGCTACTACTTCTACACGCTGATCGCGCTCGCGGTGACGATGACGATGCTCTTCTTCGTCAACAGCTCGCGGACGGGGCGCGCCTGGCGCGCGTTGCGCGAGGATCCGCTCGCGGCCGAGGTGATGAGCATGCCGGTCAACCGCCTGAAGCTGCTCGCGTTCATGTTCGGGGCGGCGACCGCCGGGTTCACCGGGACGATCTTCGGGGCCGTCCAGTCCGGGGCCTTTCCCGGCGACTACGACGTCGGGCTCCTGATCACGATCTACGCGATCGTCATCCTGGGAGGGCTCGGGAGCATAGGCGGGGTCGTGATCGGCGCCCTGATCGTCAACGGCGCCCCTGAGCTGCTGCGCTCGTCGGGGAACGCGCGCTATCTCTTCTACGGCGTGCTCGTTCTGGCGCTCGTGATCGCGATGCGGCCCTGGTACCGGCCGGTCATCGTCCTGCTCGGCACGATTGCCTTCGGGTTCGCGATTCACGCGATCGTGGGCGCCGTCTGGTCACGCGGAACGGCCGGGCACACCCAGGGCGGCGGCGCGTTCGGCGGTTGGCTCGAGCACTGGGTGCTACTCCCGACGAATCCGGAGCGAATCGGCGGCTGGGCGTACTTCGCCCTGATCGTCGCTGCCCTGGTCCTGACGGTCGTGCGCGGCTGGTGGCGGACGCTCCTGCTGATCCCCACCCTTTACCTCGCCGCGTTCGTCTGGGAGAACAAGCTCGTCGAGCAGGTCTCCGGAGCGACGCGACTGATCCTGCTCGGCGCGCTTCTGGTCGTGATCATGAACGTCCGCCCGTCCGGGATCTTCGGCACCGCCCGGGTGGAGGTGGTGTGACCGTGGCGCTGCTCGAGCTCAGCGACGTCACCAAGGACTTCGGCGGCCTGCGCGTCGTCGATCATCTCGACCTCCACGTCGACGAGGGCGAGATCGTCAGCGTGATCGGGCCGAACGGGGCAGGCAAGACGACCGTCTTCAACCTGATCACGGGCATCTTCCATCCCGACTCCGGCGAGATCGCCTTCGAGGACCGGAAGATCTCCGGCCTCCCGCCTCACACGATCACGCGCCGGGGGGTCGCCCGCACGTTCCAGACGCTCCGCCTGTTCCTGAACATGACGGTGCTGGAGAACGTGATGGCCGCGGAGTACGGGCACACGAAGGCAACCGCCTTCGAGTCGATGCTCCAGCTGCCGAGGGCGCGGCGCGAGGAGAAGCGGATCCGGGCGCTCGCCGAGGAGAAGCTGGCGTTCTTCGGCCAGAGGCTCGCCGGCTACCGCTTCGACCAGCCCGCGTATAGCCTCTCCTACGCGAACCGGCGGCGGCTCGAGATCGCGCGCGCGATGGCGACGAACGCCCGCCTGCTCCTCCTCGACGAGCCGGCTGCCGGGATGAACCCGAACGAGACGCACGAGGTGACGGAGCTGATCGGACGCCTACGAGATCAGGCCGGCTACACGATCCTCGTGATCGAGCACGACATGCACGTCGTCGAGGGCATCTCCGATCGCGTGGTCGCGCTCGACCACGGGCTCAAGATCGCGGAAGGGTCCTTCAACGAGGTCGCTACGCACCCGCTCGTGATCGAGGCCTACCTCGGGGTGCGCGCCAAGGAAGCCGTCTGATGCTGCTGCAGCTCGAGGACATCGACACCTATTACGGCCAAATCCACATTCTCCAGAAGTTGTCGCTCCAGGTGGACGAAGGCGAGCTGGTCTGCCTGCTCGGCGGGAATGCCTCCGGCAAGTCGACGACGCTGAAGACGATTCTCGGCATCGTCCAGCCTCGCCGCGGGAGCGTTCGGTTTGCCGGCGAGAACGTTGTCGAGCGGTCGACGAGCTACCGAATCGGCAAGGGCATGGCGATCGTGCCAGAGAACCGGCGGCTCTTCGGGCCGATGACGGTCCAGGAGAACCTCGAGATGGGTGCCTACCTGAGGAACGGCGGGCACAAGGAGGACTTCGACCGCGTCTACTCCCTCTTCCCGTTGCTGCACGAGCGGCGCAAGCAGCTGGCCGGGACGCTGTCCGGCGGCGAGCAGCAGATGGTGGCGATGGGCCGGGCCCTGATGTCGCGGCCGAAGTTGCTGCTGATGGACGAGCCGTCGATGGGCCTTGCCCCGATTCTCGTCGAGCGCAACTTCGAGATCATCAAGGACGTGCACGAGTCCGGCGTGGCGATCCTCGTCGTCGAGCAGAACGCGAACGTCTCTCTGTCGATCGCGGACCGCGGCTACGTGTTGCAGACGGGACGGATCGTGCTCTCGGGCCCGGCCTCGTCGCTGATCAAGAACGAAGACCTACGAAAGGCCTACCTTGGCCGTTAGCGTCGACGCACTGGGCGAGCGCGTCCGGCACCGCTTTCCGATCTTCGAGCGTCTCACCTACGTCAACAGCTGTTCACAGGGCGCGCTCTCGGACGCCGTTCGCAACGCGTACGCCTGCTACCTCTCCGACTGGGACGAGCACGGAGCGCCGTGGGAGTACTGGGTGGCGCAGCTCGACGCAGCGAGGACGCACGTCGCCGGGCTTCTCAACGCCGATCAAGGTGAGATCGCGATCACGACCTCCGTATCAGCCGGCGTCGGCGCCCTCGCCAGTGCGTTCTCCTTCGACGGCGAGCGGGACAAGATCGTGGTCAGCGATTTCGAGTTTCCGACCATCGGCCAAATCGCTCACGCGCAGGAACGCCGCGGCGCCCGAGTCCAGCATGTTCGGGCGGAAACGGACGGGACGATTCCGCTCGAGCGCTTCGAAGCCGCTGTCGACGAGCGCACCGCGCTCGTCGCGATCACTCACGTCTGCTTTCGAAACGGCGCCCGGCTCGACGTCGAGCCCGTCGCGGCGCTTGCCCACGAGCGCGGTGCGCTGCTTCTCCTGGACGCATATCAGAGCGTCGGTTCGCTGCCGGTCGACGTGCGGGCGCTCGACTGCGACTTCCTCGCTGCGGGGGCGCTCAAGTACTTGCTCGGCTCGGCCGGGCTCGCCTTCCTCTACTGCCGGCGGGACCTCGTTGAGCGTTTCGCGCCGACGGCTACCGGCTGGTTCGCCGACCGGGACATCTTCGAAATGGACATCCACGACTATTCGCCGGCAGCGACTGCGCGGCGCTTCGAGGCCGGAACCCCCCCGGTGCCCGCGATCTACGCAGCCATCGCCGGCATCGAGCTGATGCAGGAGATCGGGATCGAGAGGACGGAGAAGCACGTGCGCGGCCTGACCGACCTGCTGCTCGAAGGCCTGGACGAGCTCGGAGCCAAGGTGGTCACGCCGCGTGCCTGGCCCCAGCGCGGCGCGCTGACATGCGTCGCCTCAACGGACGCGGAAGCGTTGGTGGCAGCCCTCCACGACAGGGGAATCGTCACCTCCTCGCGCGACGGGAACCTGCGCATCTCGCCGCATTGCTACAACGTCGCCGAGGACATCGAGGTCGTCCTGCACGCCCTGCGGGAACATCGCGGCCTCCTTCGCGCCGCTTGAAGCACCCCTCGACGGCGTCGCTTGGGACGTTGCCTAACGCGTCCTGACCAGGTAGGCGACGCGGCCCTGCTCGCCCGAAGCCCAGCACGCTTTCGGGTGCGCGCAGTCGGTCGTGTCGAAGCTGCCGCTGTCGAAGCGGGTCCAGCTGCGCCCGTGGTCGGTGCTGACGTCGCTGCCCGTAGGGCCGACAGCGATGGCGGTATGGCC
>JBKOYZ010000162.1:0-7641 GCA_046725655.1 Actinomycetota bacterium
TCGCCGCCTTCGTAGACCTCCTTCTTCCAGAGCGGCACGGTCTGCTTGAGCGTGTCGATCGCCTCGCGGCAGGCGGCGAGGGCGTCGGCGCGGTGCGGCGCCGAGACTGCGATCGCGACGCTCGGCTCGCCGATCTCGACCCGGCCGACGCGGTGGTGCATCGCCACCGCCCATAGGTCGTAACGGCGCTCCAGGTCGACGGCGATCTGGGCCATCACGTCCTCGGCCATGTCCGCGTAAGCCTCGTACTCGAGGTAGATCACGGTCCGGCCGCGTGACTCGCGACGCACCGTGCCGAGGAAGGTCGCGACCGCTCCGGCGCTCTCGTCGGCAACCTCCTCGACCACGTCCTCGAGCGAGAGCGGCTGCTCGGTGATCCGGAACGCCCCGCCCGAGACGGGCGGGATCAGCGCCACCTCGTCGCCGTCGGCCAGCTCGCGGGCGCGGTCGGCGTACTCGCGGTTGACCGCGTAGAGCAGCCCGTCCGGCTCGTCGCCGAGGCCGAGCGCGGGCCAGACGTCAGCGACGCGCGCGACCCCGGCGAGCTCGCGCTCCGCGAAACCGGCTCGCTCACGCAGGCCCGCGAACAATCTGACTTTGACTATCACCGCGTACCATCCTCTCCGATGGCGACGACCGAGGATAAGCGCGAGACCGACTCCGGGATCGAGGTCAAGCCGGTCTACTCCGAGGAGGACGTCGCCGAGCTCGAGCTCGAGCCGCCGGGCGAGTTCCCGTTCACGCGCGGGCCATACCGGGACATGTACCGCGGCCGCCCGTGGACGATCCGGCAGTACGCAGGGTTCGCGTCGGCCGAGGAGACGAATGCCCGCTTCCGCTACCTGCTCGAACGCGGACAGCACGGCCTCTCGGTTGCCTTCGACCTGCCGACGCAGCTCGGCTACGACTCGGACGACCCGCGGGCGGCCGGCGAGGTGGGTAGGACGGGTGTCGCCATCGACTCGATCGCGGACATGCAGCTCCTCTTCGACGGGATCCCGCTCGGCGAGGTCTCGACCTCGATGACGATCAACGCCCCAGCGTCGCTGCTGCTCCTGCTCTACGAGCTGGTCGGCGAGGAGCAGGGCGTCCCCGGCGAGCGCCTCCGCGGGACGGTCCAGAACGACATCCTCAAGGAGTACATCGCGCGCGGGAACTACATCTACCCGCCGCGGCCCTCGATGCGTCTGACGACGGATCTCTTCGCCTACTGCGCCGAGCGGCTTCCGAGCTGGAACACGATCTCCATCTCCGGCTATCACATCCGCGAGGCGGGCTCGACCGCCGTCCAGGAGCTCGCGTTCACGCTGGCGAACGGGATCGCGTACTGCGAGGCGGCGGTGCGCGCGGGACTGTCCCCAGACGAGTTCGGCGAGCGGCTGTCGTTCTTTTTCAACGCGCACAACCACTTCTTCCAGGAGGTTGCGAAGTTCCGCGCGGCGCGGCGGCTGTGGGCGCGGATCATGCGGGAGCGCTTCGGCGCCGAGAACCCGAAGGCCCAGGCGCTGCGCTTCCATGCCCAGACCGGCGGCTCGACGCTGACCGCGCAGCAGCCGGAGAACAACGTCGCGCGGGTGACCGTGCAGGCGCTCTCGGCTGTCTGCGGCGGCGCGCAGTCGATCCACACGAACGCGTTCGACGAGGCGCTCGCGCTACCGACCGAGCGATCGGTGCGGATCGCCCTGCGGACACAGCAGATCCTCGCGCACGAGGCGGGCGGTACCGACACGGCCGATCCGCTCGGGGGCGCGTTCTTCATCGAGGCGCTCACGGACGAGCTCGAGCAGCGCGCCCAGGAGCTGATCGATCGCGTCGACGAGGTGGGCGGCGCGGTCGCGGCTGTGGAGCAGGGATTCGTCCAGGACGAGATCGAACAAGCTGCCTTTGCGTATACGCAGCAGGTCGAGTCCGGTGACAAGGTGATCGTCGGAGTCAACCGGTACGCCGAGCAGGAGTCGGAGCAGATCGAGCTGCACCGGCTCGATCCGGAGGCGGAGCGGCGGCAGCTCGAGCGGACGGCGCGGGTTCGCGCCGAGCGGAACGCGGAGGAGGCGAGGGAGGCGCTCGAGCGCGTGCGCGAGACGGCTCGCGGCGAGGCCAACCTCCTGCCGCCGATGCGCGAGGCGCTCCGCGCCCGCTGCACCGTCGGCGAGATCTGCAACGTGCTGCGTGAGGAATTCGGAACGTACGACGCGCAACGCGCGTAGGTCCGCGATGGGGCACGTGCGTCGTACGTGGAAACGGCCGCGCCGACGCGGTCGCCGCGGCCTCTCAAGCGGCATCGCAAGCGATGCCTTAGGACGCGCAACGCGCGTAGGTCCGCGATGGGGCACGCGCGTCGTACGTGGAAACGGCCGCGCCGGCGGGGTCGGCGCGGCCTCTCAAGCGGCATCGCGTGCGACGCCTCAGGACGCACAACAGGTATAGATCCGGCTAGTGGCGACGGCTGAAGCTGCGGCTCCGCGGGCCGCCCCGCGCCCCGCCGGCGCCTGGACGATCGCCTGGCGGCGGTTGCGGCGCGACAAAGTGGGGATGCTGAGCGCAGCCACGCTCATCGTGATCGTCCTCGCGGTGTTCGCCGGCCCGCCGATCGCGTCGAAGCTCCTCGGGCACGGGCCGGACGACATCTTCCCGTACGCACAGCACAGCCTGAAGCCGGTCGGGCCGTGGACACGCGTCGCCGACACGAGCGTGCTCGAGTCGCTCGAGCCGGACGCTCCACCGCCGAAGAACGTGGGGACGACCCTGCTCATACTCGGCGCGGACGGTGCGCTCGGGCGCGACGAGTTCCTGCGCATCCTCTACGGCGGCCGCGTCTCACTCGAGGTGGCCTTCGGCGCAGCGCTCCTCGCGTCCCTGATCGGGGTCACGCTCGGCGCTATCGCGGCCTACTTCGGCGGCCTCGCGGATTCGGTCATCTCGCGCTTCATCGACCTCGTGATGGCGTTCCCGCTGCTGCTCTTCCTCGTGATGCTGGGCTACACGGTCGCGGGCAACACGCTCGCGCAGCTCACGTTGTACGGGGCCTTCCCCAAGGGCGTGTTGTCGCTGATCCTGATCATCGGCGCCTTCACCTGGTTCTACCCGGCGCGGATCGTCCGGTCGGAGATTCTCTCGCTGCGGCGAACCGAGTTCGTCGAAGCGGCCGCATCCACCGGCGCGAGCGACTCGTGGATCATCCGCAAGCACCTGATGCCGCACGTACTGCCGTCGATCTTGGTCTGGGTCTCGATCGCGGTCGCGACGAACATCATGCTCGAGGCGGGCGTCACTTTCCTCGGCGCTGGGATCAAGATCCCGACCGCGAGCTGGGGAACGCTCCTGGCCTCGACGTGGGGGACGGTCGCGAGCCCAACGAGCTACAACCCAACGACGTTCAGCGTCTGGCCCACGATCCTGCCGACCGTCGCGATCTTCATCACCGTCATTGCCTTCAACCAGCTCGGCGAGTCGCTGCGGTCGGTGCTCGATCCGAAGGCAGTCCGCTGATGTCGATCGGTTGGCGCTACTTCCTCCGCCGCGTCCTCGTCAGCATCGTCCTGCTCTGGCTGCTGTCGGTGATCACGTTCGCGATCTACTTCACGATCCCGCAGGAGCCGGCCGCGTTTCTCGTCGACCCGCAGCACGCGACGCCGGCGATGATCAGGCAGGCGCATCACCGGCTCGGCGTCGACAAGCCGGTCACCACGCAGTACGCGAAGTTCGTGTGGCGTGCGCTGCACGGCGACTTCGGCCTGGCCTTCCGGGGCCTCAGCTTCAGCGCGACCGATCAGCTTCAGGGGACGCACGTGGGCAACGCGGTCATCCGGGCGGCGGCGGTGACGGGCTGGCTTGCGCTGGGAGGAATCGTCCTCGTCATCCTTCTCGGCGTGCCGGCAGCGATGCTGGCAGCGTCACGCGTCGGCTCCGGGCTGGACAAGACGCTGCTCACGGTGACGCTCATCGGCATCTCGACGCACCCGATCGTGATCGGAGTCGTTCTGCAGACGTTCGCCGGGAACCGCTGGCACATCGTCCCGCCCAGCGGCTACTGCCCGCTGAACGGCACCTCGGCGATCGGCGATCCGCTCGATACCGCACCCACCGTCTGCGGCGGCTTCGCCGACTGGGCGAGCCACATGGTGCTGCCCTGGATCACGTTCGCGCTCTTCTTCATCGCGCTCTACATGCGGATCATCCGCGTCCGACTGCTCGACGTGCTCGGCACCGAGTACATCCGGGCGGCCCGCGCTAAAGGCGCTTCCGAGCGGCGCGTCCTGCGCAAGCACGCGCTGCCGAACACGATCCTGCCGGTGATCACGATGCTCGGGATGGACATCGGCACCGCCGTCGGCGTCGCGGTGTACGTCGAGACCGTCTACCAGCTGCCGGGCCTCGGCCGGCTGACGATCAGCGCGATCAGCGGCGAGCAGGGATTCGACCTGCCGATCATCATCGCCGTCGTGATGGTCGTCGGCACGGCGATCATCCTGCTGAACCTGCTCGCAGACGCGCTGCTCGCCGTCATCGACCCGACGATCGAGACCCGCGGGGCGCGGCGCGCGCACGCGACGTCCGGGGTGGTCTAGCGGCGCCGGTCGCCGGCCGCGCCGCGGAGGGCTGCTACCGTCGCACTCAGGAGGGCTCCGAGATGAAGCTGAGAGACCGGTTCGCGGCACGGCGGCGGAGGAAGGCGCACCGCCGCTATCTCGAGGAGCGCGAGCGTCAGCAGGTCCTCGCAGGACAGGACGCCGCGGAAGCGGTTCGACGCGCCGCCCGCGGCTCGGGAGCCGCCCAGCAAGGCATGTACGGGCAGAACTAGCCCGCGCAGACCCGCTGCGGCAGACCCGCCGCCGTAGCCCGCGCGCGCTCCGCCGAACCGGGGACCCCCACCCTTGGGTGGGGCCGCTCCCTCCGCCCTCACGGCCGACGATACCGCCCGAATCCGCACGCGGGAGTGACGGAACAGTGCCGAAACGGTGAAACTTGCCGCCGCGGTGCGGATCCTGCTCGTCTCGCAGATGTATCCGGGCGACGAGGAGCCCGACTACGGCGTCTTCGTGCGCCAGCTCGAGCAGGCGCTCGCCGGTCGCGGGCACGAGCTCGAGCGCGTGGTGCTGACCCGGCGCGGCGTTGGCCGTGCCAAGTACGCAAAGCTCGCGGCGCGCGCGTTCGCTGCCGCGCGGCGCTTCCGCCCCGACGTCGTCTATGCGCATTTCCTTGTTCCGACGGGCCTCCTCGCCGGGCTCGCCGCGCGCGCGCCGCTCGTCGTGACCGCGCACGGCCAGGACGTCGCGAACATCGGTCGGATCCCGGGCGTCCGTGCCGCGACCGAGTTGGTCGTCCGCCGGGCCGCGGCCGTGATCGCGGTCTCCGAGTACCTACGGCAGGAGCTGGAGGCGAAGATGCCGGCCGCCGCCGGCAAGATTCGCGTCGTCGACTCGGGCGTCGACCTGCAACGGTTCCGTGTCACACCCGCGCCGGAGGGGCCCACGCGTTACCTCTACGTCGGCTCGCTCACGCAGCGGAAGAACGTTGTCCGCCTGGCCGCCGCCGTCGAGCGACTCGAAGAAGGGACGCTGACCGTGGCGGGAGACGGGCCGCTCCGTCACGAGCTCGACGGCCGCGACCGTGTCCGCCTGCTGGGAGCGGTGCCGCACGACCGCATCCCGACGCTGATCGCCGAGAGCCACGTCGTCTGCCAGCCGAGCCTCGTCGAGCCCTTCGGGCAGGCACTCCTCGAAGCGATGGCCTGCGGCCGTTCTGTCGTCGCCACGCGCGTGGGCGGGCCGCTGGAGTTCGTCACACCCGAGGCCGGAGTGCTCGTCGACCCGAACGACGAGGCCGAGATCGCAGACGCCCTCGCGGCCGCCGCGGCGCTGCCGTGCCCGAATGCGGCCGCACGCGCGGCCGCCGAGCAGCATGACGTCAATGTGCAGGCGAGCCGGGTGGAGGCGATCCTCCTCGGAGCCGCTCGAGGTCGGCGAGGCGGATCTCGACGAGCGGCCTGACCGATGCCTCGAGCCCGGCTTCGGCCGCGGCGGCCAGCGCCTGCTCGTAACTCTCCCGCGCCTTCGCGGGATCGACACCCTGCTTGAGCCGATTGTCGCCGGTAACGAGCAGCTTCTGAATGCGCTCGCGGGCCTCGCCCTCTTGCACGACCGGAGCGTACCTGGTCATCCTTCCGTTCTAGAAGGAGCGTGGAGGCGGCCGCAAACGAGCTCGAGACACCCATCCGCGTCCTGATCGCGGACGACCACCGCCTCTTCGCCGAGGCGCTCGAGGCGATCCTCTCGGGCGAGAGCCGGATCGACGTGGTCGGGCGCGCCCGTAACGGCGCCGAGGCGCTCGAGCTGTCGCTCGAGCTCGAGCCCGACGTCGTGCTGATGGATATCAGCATGCCCGTGATGGACGGCATCGAGGCGACTCGCCGGATCCGGGAGTCGCGACCGAACGCGTGCGTCGTGATGCTGACCGGCTCGAGTAGCGCAGCCGACGTCGACCGCTCGCGTGACGCCGGGGCGGTCGGCTACGTGACGAAGGACAGGATCGCGTCGGAGCTCTTGGAAGCGATCGTGGACGCAGCCGGTCGGTAACAGGTCGGCTCGGCTATCCTGGCCGCGCGATGCTCCAGGTACTTGCCGTGGTCCACGTGCTGCTTTCGATCGCCCTGGTCACGCTGATCCTCATGCACTCGGGCCGCGACACCGGCTTCGGCGGCATGGGCTTCACGCCGGCGTCGCAGGGCGGCACCCACATCGTGGAGCGGAATCTCACGCGGCTCACGGTCGTCGTCGCGGTGCTCTTCTTCGCGAACACGATCGCGCTTTTCCACCTGCTGGGCTAGCGAAGACGCTAGATCCCCGGCGGCCCGCCGATCCCGGTGACGTCGAACCGTGCGGTCGCGAGTGCCGGTACCAGGGCACCGTAGGCGAAGCGCTCGCCGTAGAACGAGGCCTGGTTGGCGAGCGTTCGCTCGCGCGTGAGCGCGGGGACCTCGGCGAGGACGTCCGGGAGGGCGATGGTGAAGCGGAGGTTGACGAGCGGCTCGGCGAGCTTGCCGTCACGGATCCGGAAGGTGCCGTCGCGGGTCATCCCGGTCAGGATCCCCTGCCGCGGCTCCACGATCCCGAGGTAGTGGACGCGCGTCACATAGATCCCGTCGCCGACGCGCTCGACGAGCTCGTCCACCGACTCGGCGGTCCCGCCGGCGAGCGAGAGCGCGAACGGCATCGGTCCCCAGCGACGCAACGATGGCGGCGGAGCGTGGCCGGTGGAGCGCTGGGAGCCGCCGGCGCGTGCCGCGGTCGTCGAATCCCAGACAACGTCTTCGAGAACTCCGTCCGCGACCAACTCCAGGGTTCGCTTCGGCACGCCCTCGAAGTCGAACTGCTTCGGGAGCCCCTCGGGCAGCAGCGGATCGTCCGATAGCGAGATCTTCTCGTCGAAGGCCTTCTCGCCGAGGCGGCCGCAGAGGTAGCTGCGCTCCTCGATCAGCGCCAGGCCGCTGAAGGCGTCGAAGGCGAAGTACTGCAAGAGCTCGCTGATCGCGTAGGGCTCGAGGACAGCGGCGTAGCGTCCTGGTTCGAGCTCTGTCGCGCCGCGCGTCCGCTCGGCCTTGTCGACCGCCTCCTGCGCCACCTTCGCCGGGTCGACACCGCT
>JBKOYZ010000214.1:0-4644 GCA_046725655.1 Actinomycetota bacterium
GCTGACGACATCACGAACGGCGACCTCAGCGTCGACTCGTTCTGGGCGGCTCTCGGCGTCGCCTTCGTCGCCTCTGCGGTCGGCGTCGCCCTCGAGGTGCTGGTGGGAACGAACGACGACGACGCCTACACGTTCCAGGTGATCCAGCGAATCGCCCGCCGCGAGGGTGGCCGGACGATCACCGACGCGCCCGGCGTCGTCTTCCTCGAGATCGACGGGCTCGCGCTGCCAGTGCTGCAACGGGCGATGCGCGACGGCAGCGCGCCGAACATGGCGCGGTGGCTCGCCGACGGAAGCCACCGCTTCGCCGAGTGGGAAACAGACCTCTCGTCGCAGACGGGCGCGAGCCAGTCCGGGATCCTGCTCGGGTCGAACGACGACATCCCGGCGTTCCGCTGGGTCGAGAAGGAGTCGGCGAAGCTCGTCGCATGCTCGGGCCCACCTGACTGCGCGGAGATCGAGCGCCGCCACGCGTCCGGGCGCGGGCTGCTGGCCGACGGCGGCGCCAGCCGGGGCAACCTCCTCTCCGGAGAGGCAGAGCACGTGATCCTCACCGTCAGCCGGATGGACGCCGAGACGCGCGCCAACCCGGGCTACCGCGCCTTCTTCGCGAACGGCTTCAACGTCGTTCGCGTGCTCGTCATGTTCGGCTGGGAGGTGCTGCTGGAGTGGACCGCCGCGGCGAGAGCCAAGCGCCGCGATGTCCGACCCCGCGGCCACCGCGGCGGCCTTTACCCGTTCATGCGAGCCGCGATGTGCGTCGTCGTCCGCGACCTGATCGTCTACGGCGTGCTCTCCGACATGATGAAGGGCAGGCCCGCGGTCTACGCCACCTTCTCCAGCTACGACGAGGTCGCCCACCACTCGGGGCTCGAGCGCGCCGACACGCTCGAGGCGCTGCGCAAGCTCGACGAGCAGTTCGGGCGGATCGAGCGCGCCCGGCCCTTCGCGGCACGGCCATACGAGCTCGTCGTGCTCTCGGATCACGGGCAGACGCAGGGCGCCACCTTCAAGCAGCGGAACGGCTACGGCCTGGACGAGCTCGTCGAGCGGTCGCTCGCGAAGGGCAGCGTGACCGCGGTGGCCGGCGGCGACGAGCAGTCTGCGATGGTCGGCAACGCAGTCGTCGAGGCGACGGGGCGCAAGCGGAAGAAGAAGCCGAAGAACGACGTCTCCGACCGGGAGGTCGTGGTGCTGGGCTCGGGGAATCTCGGTCTCGTCTACCTGATGGAGGAGCGCCGGCGGCTCACCCTCGAGGAGATGCAGACGCGGCATCCGCGCCTGCTCGCGGCGCTCCGAGAACACCCTCACGTCGGGTGGCTCCTCGTTCATTCCGAGCGCCACGGCGCCGTCGTCCTGGGAGCCGACGGGACTCGCTACATCGCCGAAGGCCGCGTCGACGGCGTGGATCCGCTGGCGAACTTCTCGACGACCGCTCCGGCGCACCTGCTGCGAACGGATGGCTTCGAGCACGTGGCCGACATCATGGTCGGGAGCTTCTACGACCCTGTCCTCGACGAAGGCTGCGCGTTCGAGGAGCTGATCTCGTTCCACGGCGGCATCGGCGGCTCGCAGACGCGCGCCTTCCTCCTTTATCCCGCCGTACTGCGGCTTCCAGACCAGCCGATCGTCGGCGCAGCGGCGCTCCACGACCTCCTGTCGGAGTGGCGCCGGTTGCTCAACGATGGGTCGGTCCAACGCTTGCAGGGCCAGGATCTGGCCGACCGCGAGGGAGCCCTGGAAGCGACCAGCCCATGACAACTGCAGAGATCGCACCGTCCGAGCGCGCGACCGGCGCGACGCTCGTGCTGCTAACCCTCGCGGCCGGCCAGTTCCTGATGACGCTGGACAGTTCGGTGATGAACGTCTCCATCGCCACGGTGGCCAAGGACGTGGACACGACCGTGACCGGGATCCAGGGCGCGATCACGGCCTACACGCTGGTCATGGCGCGCTGATGATCACCGGCGCCAAGGTCGGCGCGCTGATCGGTCGCAAGCGCGCCTTCGCGATCGGGTGCGTCATCTACGGCTGCGGGTCGTTCACGACCTCGATCGCACCGAGCTTGCCCGTGCTGCTCTTCGGCTGGTCGTTCCTGGAGGGCGTCGGGGCGGCGCTGATCCTGCCGGCGATCGTCGCCCTAGTTGCCGGAAACTTCGCCCGTGAGCGCCGCCCGTCCGCATACGGCCTGGTCGCTGCGGCGGGGGCGATCGCGGTCGCGGTCGGGCCGCTGATCGGCGGCTTCTGCACGACCTACTTCTCGTGGCGATGGGTGTTCGCCGGCGAGGTCGTGCTCGTCCTCGCCATCCTCCTCGTCACGCGGAGAATCGCCGACGCTCCGTCGGAGAAGCAACCGCACCTGGACGTGGTGGGCGCCGTGTTGTCCGCGGCCGGGCTGGGGCTGCTCGTGTTCGGCGTGCTCCGCTCCAGCGAGTGGGGCTGGATCCATCCCAAGGCCTCCGGGCCGGACTGGGCGGGACTGTCGCCCACGGTCTGGCTCGTCCTCGCCGGGCTGTTCGTGATCTGGGTCTTCTTCCGCTGGGAATCCAGCGTCGAGGGGCGCGGCGGCGAGCCGCTCGTCCGCGCGCAGATGCTCCGTAACAGGCAACTGAGCGGCGGCCTGATCATGTTCTTCTTCCAGTACCTCGTCCAGGCGGGGCTCTTCTTCGTCGTACCCCTTTTCCTCTCGGTCTGCCTCGGCTTGTCGGCGCTGGCCACTGGCGCTCGGCTGCTGCCGCTCTCGCTCACCCTGCTCGCGGCCGCGATCGGGATTCCTCGCCTCTTTCCCGACGTCTCGCCGCGCCTCGTCGTCCGCAGCGGCCTTCTCGCCCTCTTCGCGGGCACCGTCGTCCTGCTCGCGACGCTCGACAGGGACGCCGGCCCCGAGATCGTCTTCGTCCCGATGCTCTTGATCGGGCTCGGGATCGGCGCGCTCGCATCCCAGCTCGGCGCAGTTACCGTTTCCGCGGTGCCCGACGACCAGAGCCCCGAGGTGGGGGGCGTCCAGAACACGATGACGAACCTCGGCGCGTCCATGGGCACCGCGGTCGCAGGGTCGATCATGATCGCCGCCGTCACCTCGTCGTTCCTGGCCAACATCGAGCAGAGCTCGGCGATCCCCGCACCGGTGAAGTCGAAGGCGCAGGTCGAGCTCGCGGGCGGGGTGCCGTTCGTTTCCGATGCCGACCTCAAAGCGGCCCTTGAGAAGACGAATGCCAGCTCGAAGGCGAGCGACGACGCTCTCGCCGCCTACGCCGACGCCCGCATCAAGGGCCTCAAGTCGGCGCTGGCCATTCTCGCCGTGCTCGCGATCACCGCGCTCTTCTACGCGCAGCGAATCCCGACCAGCCAGCCGAGCGCCGCGGAGACGTAGCCGAGACTCGTGGAGGTCGACTAGGTGACTGAGAACGCGCTACCCGACAGCCAGGCCGTCGCACCGGAGCGCCCGGCGCTTTCCCGGCGGAGGTTGATCCTTCCCCTCGCCCTCGCCCAGTTCATCTGCAGCTTCGCGGGCTCGAACATGAACGTGATGATCAACGACATCAGCAAGGACCTGGACACGACCGTGAAGGGCGTCCAGACGACGATCACCCTTTTCCTGCTGATCATGGCCGTCCTCATGATCCCCGGCAGCAAGTTGACGGATCGCTGGGGCCGCAAGCGCTGCTTCCTCGGCGGCCTCATCCTGTACGGGATCGGGGCGGTGCTGAGCGCCGTCTCCCCCGGACTCGGGGTGCTGATCCTCGGTAACTCGGTCTTCGAAGGTGTCGGCACGGCGCTGCTGATCCCGCCCGTTTACATCCTCGCGACGATGTGGTTCACCGACGTGACCTCGCGTGCCTGGGCGTTCGGCGCGATCAGCGGCTTGGGAGGCGTCGGCGCCGCGGCGGGCCCGTTGATCGGGGGAGTCATCACGACGGGCATCAGCTGGCGTGCGGCGTTCATCTTCCAAGCCTTGGTCATCGTGACGATCATCCTGCTCAGCCGCCGGCTCGTCGATCCCGTCGCCCCGGACCCAACCCGTCGCTTCGACACGGTGGGAGCGATCTTGTCGGCGGTCGGCATGTTCTGCGTGGTGTTCGGGATCCTGCAGGCCGGCAGCAACAACGCGCTCATGACCGTGTTCCTGGCGGTTGGGGCCGGCTTCCTCATCTGGTTTTTCCTCTACATCCGCTCTGAAGAGCGAGCGGGGAAGGAGCCGCTTTTGTCGACCGCACTGTTCAAGAACCGCACCTGCAACCTCGCCCTCGTCACTCAGAACATGCAGTGGCTGGTTCTGATGGGGATCTCATTCGTCGTCGCCGTCTTTCTTCAGACCGTTCGCGGCTACAACGCGATCCAGACGGGCGTCATCTTCACGGCGGCGACGGTCGGCATCCTGATTTCGTCGTTTGCCGCCGAGCGCTGGGCCAAGAAGTACTCGCAGAGAACCTTGATCTTGCTGGGCTTCACCGTCACGTTGGCCGGGATCGGGGTCTTCATCGGCCTGGTCGGAATCTCGTTACGGGTGGTCGCCTTCGTGCCGGGCCTGTTTCTGATCGGTGTGGGTGTGGGCGCGATGCTGACCCCCTCTGTCAATGTCGTGCAGTCCAGCTTCCCGGAGGAGCAGCAGGGCGAGATCTCGGGACTATCGCGAAGCGTGTC
>JBKOYZ010000040.1:0-12257 GCA_046725655.1 Actinomycetota bacterium
CGGCCCGATCTCGGCGACGGGATTCACGAGGCCGCCGTTCGTCGGGACGTGCGTGATCGCGATCAGCTTCACGCGCTCGTCGACGAGGTCGCGCAGCGCGTCGACGGATACCTGGCCGCCCTCGTCGTTCGGGACCGTGACGATCTCGACGCCGGTGCGCTCCGCGGTCTGGATGTACGCGATGTAGTTGCTGATGTAGTCCGCGACCGACGTGAGGATCCGGTCGTCGCGGTGGAAATCGAAGGCGTAGAAGGCCATGTCCCAGGCGCGTGTCGCGCTCGAGCAGAAGGCGATCTCGCGCCGCTCGGCGCCGATCAGCGCGGCCGTGGCGTCGTAGAAGCGTTCGATCGCGGCCTCGTTCTGCTCGTGCGCCTCGTAGCCGCCGATCCTGGCTTCGAGCTCGAGATGCCCGATCGTCGCCTCGAGCACCGGCCTGGGCGGCAGCGACGAGCCGGCGTTGTTCAGGTGGAGGACGTGCTCGCAGCCCGGCGTCTCGGCGCGGGCCCGTTCGACGTCGATCATGCGGCCGGAATGACCGCTACGCCGGGCAATGTCTTGCCCTCCAGCAGCTCGAGCGCGGCGCCACCGCCGGTAGACGCCCACGAGACCCGGTCGGTGAGCCCGAGCTCGTTCAGCGCGCGGAGCGAGTCGGCGCCGCCGACGACGGAGAACGCGTCGGCTGCCGCGACGGCCTCGGCGACGGCCTTCGTCCCGTCGGCGAACCGCGGCCACTCGAACACGCCCATAGGACCGTTCCAGAAGATCGTCTTCGCGCTCCGGAGCTCGCGCGCGAAGCGCTCGCGAGTCTCCGGCCCGATGTCGAGCCCGAGCCAGCCGTCCGGCAGCTCGTCGAAGGCGACGATCTTCGTCTCGGCGTCGGCCTCGAACGCTGCCGCCGCAACTACATCGGTCGGAAGCAAGACATTCCCCAGCCGAAAATGGGCAGCACTTTCGGCTCTTAGTTCCTCGGCCATCTTGCCGCCGATGAGCACGGTTTCCGCCCTGCCGCCGAGGTTGCGGAGGACGCCGAGCTTGTCCTTCACCTTCGCGCCACCGGAGACGAGCACGAAGGGGCGCTCGACGTCACCAAGCAGCCGCCCCAGGTGCTCGAGCTCGCGCTCGAGCAAGAGCCCTGCGTACGCCGGCAGCAGCTCAGCGACGCTCACCGTCGAGGCGTGCGCGCGATGGACCGAGCCGAACGCGTCCTGGACGAAGAGCTCGTCTCCGTCAGCCAGTTCGCGCGCGAAATCGGGATCGTTCTTCGTCTCGCCAGGGTCGAAGCGCGTGTTCTCGAGCACCTCGATCCGCTCGTCGGGGAGAAGCTCGCCAAGTCGCCGGCGAACCGGCTCGATCGAGAATGCCGGATCCGGGCCCTTCGGCCGGCCGAGGTGCGAGCAGACGCGGACGTGCACCGCCTCCCGCTCGAGGAGAAGCTCCAGTGTCGGAAGCGAGGCGTGGATGCGCGTGTCGTCGGCGACGCGTCCCTCTTCGAGCGGCACGTTCAGGTCGGCGCGGACGAGCACCCGCTTGCCGCCGACGTCGGCGTCGCGAACCGAGCGTGGCTTGCGCACCTAGTGCCCCAACCAGCAATACATGCCGGCTTCCGGCCCGCGATCACGCGGCGTCAGAGCCCACCCTCGCTCTTGCCAAGGCTGCAAGCCTTGGCCGCGAGCGAGTGCGGCCTCTGACTTGGTGCTCGCGACCCGGAAGCTCGGCGGCATTACTGGAAGGAGCACTAAGCGGTCGCGGCGGCCTCGGCCTGCGGCAGCGTCGCGCCCATCCGCGAGACGAGGTCGACGAGGCGGCAGCTGTAGCCCCACTCGTTGTCGTACCAGCCGAAGACCTTGACCAGCGCCCCGTTCACCATCGTCAGCTCGCTGTCGAAGATGCACGACGACGGTGAGCCGACGATGTCCTGCGAGACGAGCGGCTCGTCGCTGTACTCGAGGAGCCCCTCGAGGGGCCCGCCTGCGGAGGCGGCCCGGAAGCTCTCGTTCACCTCGTCCTCAGTCGTCTCGCGACCCACGCGGACGACGAGGTCGACGACCGAACCGTCAGGGACCGGCGCGCGCATCGACATGCCGTCGACCTTCCCCTTCAGATCCGGCATCACGACTCCGATCGCCTTCGCCGCGCCCGTCGATGTCGGGATCAGGTTGAGCGCCGCAGCGCGGGCTCGGCGGAGGTCCTTGTGCGGCAGGTCCTGAAGCCGCTGGTCCGCTGTGTAGGCGTGAATGGTGGTCATGAACCCCTGCTCGATCCGAAACGCGTCATGGAGCACCTTCGCCATCGGCGCGACACAGTTCGTCGTGCACGAGGCGTTGGAGATGATTCGGTGCGTCTCCGGGTCGTAGTCGCCGTCGTTGACACCCAGGACGATGGTGACGTCGGGATCCGTCGCGGGCGCGGAGATGACGACCTTCGCCGCGCCGGCGTCGAGGTGCGCGGCTGCGCCCTCGCGCTTCGTGAAGAAGCCGGTGGACTCGAGAACGATGTCGACGCCTAGGTCGCTCCAGGGGAGGTCCTTCGGGTCCTTTTCGGACAGGAGCTGGATCTCGTGCTTGCCGACGGTGATCGACCCGTCGCCGACCTCGACGTCCTCCTCGAGGCGCCCCAGAACGGAGTCGTACTTGAGCAGGTGCGCCATCGTCTTGGCGTCCCCGAGGTCGTTCGCCGCCACGACGTCGAAGTCCCCACCCCGCTGGAGGTGAGCGCGGAAGAAGTTCCGCCCAATCCGCCCGAATCCGTTGATCCCCACCTTCGCGTTGGCCATCTCGCTCCTCGTCTAGTGCTTTGAAGAGCCTAACGTCTCGCCGCCGTGGCGGGCTTTGCCCGTCACGGCCGCCAAGGTTGGCAACGACGATGAAGCCGATTGAAATCGTCATGGCTTCGGCGGAGCCGAAGCCGGATTTCAATCGGCGAAGGCGGGCCGGAGGGGAAGCTCCGAGGACGACCTCCCCCTCCGCAATTGTCGCGCTCCGGACCTTGGCGACGGACGGGGTCTGAATCCATCACCGGACGAGCGCGAACCCGCCTGGCCGAAGTATTAACGAATGGCAGTCCTGCAAATCAACTGTCCGGAAAGCCATAAAGATCGGCTTCCCTACCTAGCCGGCGTTGGCGAGCCAAAGCCCGTGCTGCGCGGGACGGCATCCCGACGGATCCCCTAGCCTTCAGCGAGAGCGACCAACCGCTGCAGCCGCCGGTGGATCGTCGCCTTCGTCGCCGCCGGCGTGGACTTCAGCGCCAGCTCTCGCAACGGCAGCGACGGGTGGCGAAGCCGCAGGTCGGCGGCCTCTCGCAGAAGAGGGGAGAGCCCGCCCAGCCGCCCCTCGCGCTCGAGCCGGCGGACGGCCTCGAGCTGCGCATGCGCCGCGCGGCTCGTGCGCACGAGATTCGCCTGGTCCGCATTCGTCTGCCGGTTCGCGCGCGCCTTCGTCTCTCCCACGACCGCTCGTTCCTCGAGAGCGAGCGCGGCGTCGTTCGCGCCGGCGAGAGCGAGCGTCCCTGCGATCCGGTCGATCCCTTTTGCGTAGGCGAGCGAGTGGTCCCGGCGCTCGAGGACGCGGAGGTCGATCCCCGCAGTAGCCGCGGCCTCCCGAAGGAACTCGGCGGCTTCTCGCGTTTCCGTCCGCAGCTCGAAGTGCGGTGACGGCGGCGCCGAGACCGAGCCGGCGGCCAGCAGCGCTCCCCGCAGGTACGCCGCGCGACAGCAAACCCGTCCCACAATCCGTTTCGGAGGGCGCGTCAGCGGCCGCCGGTGTGCGTCGAGGACGCCGAGCTCGTTGAGCACCTGGAGGGCCCGCGGCTTCCCTGCGACGTGGAGCTCGTAGCGCGTCGAGCGCTCGAACGAGCGGCGCCGGTACGTCCGGATCTCGGACCCGACGCCGAACGAGCGCAGCAGGCTGAACGCACGTCGCGCGACCGCCGAGCTCGCAACGTCGAGGTGGAGCGCGACCTCACCGCCGCCCCGGAGGTGCAGCCGTCCCGCCGAGTGGAAGAGCGCCGAAAGCTCGGCCCGCCGATCGCACTCGCGCTCGGGCGCGATCGCCGCGAGCTCATTCCGTACGTCCTCAGACAGCGACACTGAGATGCTTCACGCCCTCGAGCCCCAACAGCCGTCGCTTGACCTTGATCCCGCTGGCGCCGTAGCCGCCGATGCCGTTCGCCGCCACGACGCGGTGGCAGGGGACGACGAGCGGGAACCGGTTCTGCGCGCAGACCGTTCCCGCCGCCCGGTGCGCGTTCGGGTACCCGGCGAGCGCCGCCAGCTCGCCGTAGGTGACGACTTCGCCGCGCGGGACGCGCCGGAGCGTCTCGACGACTGCGAGCTGGAACGGCGTGTATCCGTCGAGGTCGAGCTCGACGTCGTCGAAGGTGTCGCGGGAGCCGTCAAAGTACGCGCGCATCCGCTCGCCCAGCGAATGAGATCGGGCTCCAGCGGGAGCGTTCGCCGGCCGGGGCAGCTCATGCCACAAGAGCGTCTCGCCGTCCAGCCACAGCTCACCGATGCCCCAGCCCTCGGCCTCGTAGCGAACGTTCGCTCGCACGGGACGAGCGTAGCCCTAGAATCACGGGCGGCGATGAGCCGTCCCGGAATCTTCCTGCCCCCGAAGCCGGCGAACGAGCCGGTCAAGGACTACGCGCCCGGCTCCCCTGAACGTGAGGAGCTCCAGCGGCGCCTGCGCGAGCTAGAGAACGACCGCATCGAGATCCCGAGCGTGATCGGCGGCAAGGACGTCAAGACCGGCAACACGTTCGAGGCCGTCGAGCCCCATCGCAAGGACCACGTTCTCGCCGACGTCCACGCCGCCGGTCCGGAGCAGGTCGAGCAGGCGGTCGCGGCCGCGGGCGAGGCGCGCCACGACTGGGCGAGGCTGCCGTGGGAGGAACGTGCCGCGATCTTCCTTCGCGCCGCCGAGCTCCTCGCGGGCCCGTGGCGGGCGACGCTCAACGCGGCGACGATGCTCGGCCAGTCCAAGACGGCGCACCAGGCGGAAATCGACGCCGCGTGCGAGCTGACCGACTTCTACCGCTTCAACGTCGAGTTCATGACGCGCATCTACCAGGAGCAGCCCGAGTCGGCGCGCGGAACGTGGAACCGGATGGAGTACCGCCCGCTGGAGGGCTTCGTCTTCGCCGTGACGCCGTTCAACTTCACGGCGATCGGCGGCAACCTGCCCGCGGCGCCGGCGCTGATGGGCAACACGGTCATCTGGAAGCCCGCCTCGACGGCCGCGTTCTCGGCCTACTTCCTGATGCGGCTGCTGCAGGAGGCCGGCCTGCCGGACGGCGTCATCAACCTCGTCTACGGCTCCGGAGCGACGATCGGAGACGCGGCACTGGCCAGCGCCGAGCTCGCGGGCATCCACTTCACCGGATCGACCGGCGTCTTCAACTCGATGTGGAAGACGGTCGGAGCGAACATCGGCACCTACCGGAACTACCCGCGGATCGTCGGAGAGACGGGAGGCAAGGACTTCATCGTCGCCCACCCGACGGCGGACGTCGACGCCCTGGCGACGGCGATCGTGCGCGGCTCGTTCGAGTACCAGGGCCAGAAGTGCTCGGCCGCGTCGCGCGTCTACGCGCCCGCCAACCTCTGGCCCGAGCTGCGCGAGCGGCTGGCGGACGAGGTCGCCGAGCTGAGGATGGGCGACGTCAGCGACTTCACCAACTTCATGGGCGCCGTGATCGACTCGAACGCGCTGCGGACGCAGCGCGAGGCGATCGAGGAGGCGAAGTCGAGCGCGCAGACGAAGGTGCTCGTCGGCGGCGGCGTCGACGACGCCGAGGGCTACTTCGTAGAGCCGACCGTGATCGAGACCGAAGATCCCGACTTCCGGACCATGCGCGAGGAGCTGTTCGGCCCCGTCGTCACCACGTACGTCTATCCAGAGAACGCCTGGGACGACACGCTCGACCTCGTCGACCGCACCGCCCCGTACGGCCTCACCGGCGCAGTGTTCGCGCGCGACCGCGAGGCGATCGAGGATGCTCAGGACAAGCTCCAGTACGCGGCCGGCAACTTCTACGTGAACGACAAGCCGACTGGCGCGGTCGTCGGGCAACAACCGTTCGGCGGCGCCCGGGCCTCGGGAACGAACGACAAGGCGGGATCGATGTGGAACCTGATCCGCTGGGTGTCGCCGCGGACGATCAAGGAGACGTTCGTTCCGCCGAAGGACTACCGCTACCCGTTCATGAGCGAGGACGGGGCGAGCCGGGACGGATCCGGCCCGCCGGGCCGGCCTTAGCCTTGCTCCCTGGCGTCGCGGGCGGCGCCGTATAAAAACCCAGGCAAGGGAGCAGGAAGAACGCGAAGCAAGCGACGGGCGGGATCATGCACGCGGTCTTCCACAACATCGGGGTCTTCTTCGGCCACCTGGCCGACGTCGGCTGGCCCGCCCTCGCCGCCGCACTCGCGTGCCAGTTCACGAAGCTCTGCTGCGTCAGCACGGCCTGGCGCAACATCATCGCCGCGTCCTACCCGGACGAACGCGTGCCCTGGCGGAGCGTCTTCGCGGGATACGTCGCACGCGTAGGCGTGAACGCAGTCGTGCCGGCCCGCGCCGGCGACGTCGCTGGGCTCTACATCGTCAAGCACCGCGTCCGTCGAACCACGTACCCGACGTTGGCGTCGACGCTCGTCTCGCTGACGTTCTTCGACTTCGTCGCGGCGTCGTGCTTCATCGCCTACGCGCTCGCGACCGGCGCCCTTCCCGGACGGACCGTGCTCGCGCGCCTGCCCGGCTTCGACTTCAACTGGGTGTTCGCACACCTGCGCGGGACCCTGATCGTCGTCGCCGTGGTCCTAGTCGTCCTGCTTCTGCTCCTGCTCTGGTTCGCAGAGGACCTGCTCGACTTCTGGCGCCGGGTCAAGCAGGGCTTCCTGATCTTCTCCGCGCCCGCGACGTACCTGCTGCGCGTCGTCCCCTGGCAGGTGGCCGACTGGGTGCTCCGGCTCGCCACGATCTACTGGTTCCTGCGGGCCTTCCACGTCCCCGCGACCCTGGGGAACGCCATGCTCGTCCAGGTGACGCAGAGCCTCTCGGTCCTGTTCCCGATCAGCCCGTCGGGGATCGGCACCGAGCAGGCGCTGCTGCTCTACATCTTCCGGGACAAGGCCGCGAAGACGGTCCTGCTCAGCTTCAGTGTCGGCATGCGCGTGACGCTGATCGCTTTCAACGCCTTGCTCGGGTTTACGGCGATCTTCCTGACGCTGCGGACGCTGAGGTGGAAGCAGCGCGCGGAGGCCGATCGCAAGGCGGCAACCGAGGCTTCCGGACCGCCGTAGCTACGGACTCGCGGTGAGAAAGTCGAGCAGGGCCTCGGAGAGCGGCGCGATCCGGTCCTTGTCGACGCTGTAGAGGACGTAGTAGCCCTCGCGCTTCGTCTGGACGAGCCCGGAGCGGGCGAGCAGGCGGAGATGCTTCGACAGGCCGGCCTCGGTGATCCCGACGAGCGGCGCGAGCTCCTGCGTCGAGCGCGGCCGTGCCGCGATCAGCTTCAGCGCGCGCAGCCGCGTCTCGTCCGCGAGCGCTCTCAGGACGTGCACCACCTCGTCCGACGGCAGGCCGGGTCTCGCGTCCGCAAGGACGAACGGCGCCGGGTAGACGATCGTCGGCGGCCAGGGCGCATCGCAGTTGACCCGAACGTGCGGCCAGACGTATGCGCTCGGGACGAGGACGAGCTCCGTCCCGGGCGTGATCTCGACGGTGTGGTCGTGCGGCAGGTTGCGCCTGATCTCGCGCTTGCCGGGCTCGATCAGCAGCTGGGGAGACAGGCCCGTCAGGTAGGCGTAGACGTTGTCGGCTGCGATTCGCCTGCCCGCGTCTGCCACCGTCTCGGCCAGACGCGGCTCGAGCCGCCGCCACTCGTCCTCGAAAGCCGCCTCCCAGTACGCGGCGAGGAGCTTCGCGAACCTCTCGAGCAGCTTCCTCGGCGCTTCGAAGATGAGCCGCGCGGCGTCGCGATCCCCGCCCTCCTTCTCGGCCCGCTCCACGGCGTGGGCGCGGACGGTCTCGTCCTCGAGCAGCGTGGCGTCGCGGCGACCCTTGTGGTCCCACAGCGGGCGGAGGAACCCGAGCGCGACCGTGGCCTCGTCGAGCTCGCAGAGGTCAGCGAGCTCGGCGTCGAAGGCGCGGTAGCCGGGCGAGGCAAGCCAGGGCGCGAGAAACTCCGGCACGAAGTGGCGATAGACGAACCCGAGATCGACGATCTCGCGGCGCAGGCCGCCCGGCAGCGTCCTTGCACGCCGCACCCATGGGTGCTGGAGCGGGTGATGCCTGGGCTCCAGAAGCACGTGCAGGCTGAGGACGGCCTCGAGCAACGGCGAGTAAGTGAAGGCGATGGACTCGGCCGGCTCTGCCGCGAAGCGGAAACGGATCATGATTCTCTTTCTGGTTAAGAAGTTGACCGGATGCTGCCTGCAGGAGAACGTGTCGTCAAATGCGCCGCCTTCGCCTTGCTGCCGTCGCCATCCTCGCCGTCGCTGTCTTGCCCGCGGCCGCAGCGCGGGGCGACGAGCCACCCGTCCTGACGGCGATCGTCGGCACCAACGACGCCTTCGTGATCACGCTCAACGACGCGACCGGCGCGAAAGTCGCCCAGCTGACCGCCGGCACGTACACCGTCCTCGTCAAGGACGAGTCGAAGATCCACAACTTCCACCTGGCGAGCAACCAGGACCCGACGGTCGATTTCCGCACCGATCTCGAGTTCGTCGGCGAGCAGAGCTTCACCGTCACGCTCGAGGCCGGCACGCGCTACGCGTACGCATGCGAGCCGCACTGGCAGACGATGAACGGCTCGTTCTTCGTCACCGGCGCCCCGAGCCCGGCTCCGCCCCCGAAGCCGAAGCCCCGCACGCTCCGCGCGAGCGTCTCACCGACCGGCGCCGTGCGTCTGAGCGCGGCGGCGGTCGCAGCGGGCCGCTATCGCGTTCTCGTCGCCGACCGCTCGAAGCGGGCGAACTTCCATCTGGTCGGTCGAGGGCTGAACAAGCGCACCGGCAGGGCGTTCAGGGGCTCGGTCACCTGGCGCGTCACGCTCGCGCGCGGGACGTATCGCTACGGGAGCGACCCCGCCGTGACGAAGCGCCTCCGCGTCCGCTGACGAGTGCGCTGACCGCCACCGCCGCGGCCGCGACCAGTGCGGGCATCGCGAGAACGACGCCGGCGGCGCGGACGCTCCAGGCGTGCGCGATCGCGCCGTCGAGCAAGCTCGCGAACGGCCGCAGGCCGAGGAACGCGACGCTCCAGAGCGCCATCATCCGTCCTCGCTGCCACTCTTCGACGCCGAGCTGGAGCCGCGTCGTCGCCGACGTGTTCGAGGCGAGGTAGCCGAAGCCGGCGCCGAAGAGGAGCACGAAGCCGAGCGGCAGCCACGGGCAGAGGGAGAACGCGGCGACGCCGGCACCGAGCATGAAGAGCGTCAGCGCCATCCGCCATCTCGAGCCGGCGACGCGGCCGGCGACAACGAGTGCCGCCGTCACCGCGCCGGCGCCGAAGACACCGACGATGAAGCCGGCGACCGTGTCCGGATATCCGAACGCATGGGCGAAGGCCGGCGAGAGCGTGTTGACGGGATCCGAGGCGAAGCCGACGACGGCGACGATGACGAGAAACGCTGCGAGCTCCGGCCGCCGCACCAGCACGCGGAAGCTCTCTCGCATGCGCGATTCATCGCGCGGCGCCTTCTCCTGCGGCCGCGGCCGAACGACCAGCAACGCCGCGACGAAGATCCCGAACGAGGCGGCGTTGACGGCGAACGACGCGGGGATCCCGAGGTAATGGACCGTGAGCGCAGCGCCGACCGGGCCGAGGGCCCGCGCGAGGTTGAACGTCATCGAGTTCAGCGCGACGGCAGTGGGAACCTCGTCCGGACGGACGAGCGAGACGATCAGTGCCTGCTGCGCGGGCGCCGAGAACGCGCTCACGACGCCGAGACAGAGGGCATCGCCGATGACGACCCACGTCGTCGCGAGGCCGGCCCAGGCCAGCAGGGCGAGGCCGGCTGCAAGGCCGACGGCGATCGTCTGGAAGACAAGCAGCAGCCGGCGCCGGTCGACGCGGTCGGCGACCGCCCCGGCCCACGGCGTCAGCACCAGGATCGGGATGAACTGGGAAAAGTTGAGGACGCCGAGCAGCAGCGCCGAGTGCGTCAGCCGGTAGATGAGCAGCGCGGCGGCGAGGTTCTGGAACCACGTCCCGCTCGCCGAGAGCGCGTTCCCCAGGAAATACGGACCGAAGTCGCGCCGCCGGACGAGGCGCCAGGCGGCGCGCGGGCCCGCTACGGGCCGTTCTCGATTGTCAGCCGCCGCCTCGGCCACGGCGCGAGTCTTACCCGCGCCGGCCGAGGCAACTCATCGTCAAGCCGAGGCGCGCTCAGGCGAGCGGTGCTGGAGCACCTCGTAGCCCTTCGCGCTCGGCGGCGGCAGGCCCGCATCCTGGGCCGCCTGCCGGATCTCCGGATCGTCGCCCATCCGGTGCCGCCCGTCCTCGCTGTCCCACATGTTGATGATCATGATGCCGTTGTCCGTCCTGACGACGGTGGACGAGACGCCGCCGTACTCCGTCGCTTTCCGGCTGGCGACCTCGTCGATTCCCTTCATCTGCTCCCTGAGCTGCTCCGGATCACCCGGGAACTCCATGATCGAGACGACCACGGGCTCGGCCATCGCGTCCCTCCTTCGTCGGGTACGGACGGAACCTACAACGACGGGCTTCTCAGCGCGCGCACGCGCGTCAGCGTCGAGCCAGCCGAGTTCGCCACCCAGACGCTGCCGCCGGCGTACGCGACCCCGCGTGGCTGGGGACCGGTGCGGAAGCTCTCGGCCACCCGACCGGTCGTGACGTCGACGCGGAGCAGGTGCCCCGTGTCGTAGTTCGCCAGCCAGACGGAGTCTCCGTCGACGGCCATTCCCTGTCCTCCCGTGCCGACCGGGATGGTCTGCAGCACCTTTCCGGTCGCCGGATCGAGTCGCCAGAGCCGCTCGTCGAGGTAGCAAGAGACCCAGATCGAGCCGTCCCCGGCGGTGACGTAGTCGGCGTCGTCGCCGACGCGAACCGTCAGCAGCGTCCTCCCCGTCTTGGGGTCGAGCTTGTGGATGACTCCACCCTCGCTCGTCACCCAGACGCCGTCCGGTTGGACAACGAGACCCTCGTGCGACTCGGCGAACGAGCGCCGCAGCAGGATCTTCCCGGTGCGCGCGCTCAGCTTCGTCACCCGGCCGTCCGAGAGGTCGGCGACCCAGACCGCTCCGCCGCCGACATCGAGCGCGATCGGCTTGACTCCGACGCGGATGCGCCGGACGCGCCGCCGAGCAGGGTCCAGTCGGATGATCGAATTGCCCACGTAGTTGCCGAGCCAGACCACGCCGTTGACGACCCTGATCGCGCCCGGCCCGCCGCCGACGCGGTAGCGGCGAACCACCTTCCCGCTCGCGGGATCGAGCCGGACGACGGTGCCTGGGCCGTACACGGCGGCCCAGAGCGTCCGTCCGGCGGCGGTCACCCGGTAAGGAGCCGAGCCGACGCGCACCTGGCTGACCTGCGGTGGGCCGGCGGCGGCCGCGGAGGCGAGGGCCGCCGCGAGCACCAGCATGACCCCGAACCGCCTCACGCGGGCCAGGATAGTCCAGAACGGACTAGGCGCGCCTGGCCTTGTGCAGCTGTGCGTCGGCGTCGCTTGCGATGCCGACCCGGAGGCCGGGGCGGCTTCGCCGACCTGGCCGTCTAATCCCGGTCGGCGCGGCCGCTCACGCTCGGCCCGCCTTGTGCAGCTGTGCGTAGATGGATCGCGCCGTCTTCGCCGGGACGCCGGGGACGCCCTCGAGCTCCTCCTGCGACGCGGCGAGGACGTGCTCCGCCGAGCCGAAGTGCTGCAGGAGCGCGCGCCGGCGGGCCGGGCCGACGCCCTCGAGCGTGTCGAAGATCGACTCGCGTGCCCGGGCCTCGCGCCGCTGGCGGTGGAAGCCGACGGCGAACCGGTGCGCCTCGTCCCGGATCCGCTGCAGGAGCTGCAGGCCCGGCGAGTGGGGGTCGAGCACGACCGGGTCGGGCCGGCCGGGCAGGAAGACCTCCTCGACCCGCTTTGCGAGCGCGATCACCGCTACGCGCGGCAGATCGAAGCGCTGCATCGCCGCCAGCGCGGCCGAGAGCTGACCCTTGCCGCCGTCGATCACGACGAGGTTCGGCACGGCCGCGAAGCCCTCGTCGTACTCCTCCTCCGCCGGGTCGCGCATCCGGGCGAAG
>JBKOYZ010000029.1:0-3932 GCA_046725655.1 Actinomycetota bacterium
CCCCGAGCAGCTGGAGCACATCCTGGACGGTGATCTTCTTCTCCGTCGCGGACGCGAGCTGATCCAGCGTGGAGACGGCGTCGCGGTACGCGCCGCGCGCACCCCGCCCGATCAGCGCCAGCGCCGCGTCCGGAACCTCGATCTTCTCGCCGTCGGCGACCCGGCGCAGCACGCGGACGAGCTCGGAGAGCCGCGGCCTCGCGAACACGAAGGTCTGGCAGCGCGAGCGGACGGTGGGGAGCATCTTGCTGAGGTCGGTCGTGCAGAAGACGAAGACAAGGTGCGGCGGAGGCTCCTCGATCAGCTTGAGCAGCGCGTTGAAGGCGGCATCGGTGAGCTGGTGCGCCTCGTCGAGGATGTAGACCTTGTAGCGCCCCTCGACCGGCTGGAGGACGGCGTGGTCGCGGATGTCGCGGATGTCGTCGATCCCGCGCTGCGAGGCTGCGTCCATCTCGATCACGTCGAGCGACGTCCCGGCGGCGATCGAGCGACAGATGTGGCAGTCGGTGTCGGGCTCGGAGGTGGGGCCGCGCTCGCAGTTCAGCGCCTTGGCGAGGATCCGCGCGAGCGACGTCTTACCGGTGCCGCGCGGCCCCGCGAAGAGGTAGGCCTGCCTGATCTGCCCGGCGTCGATCGCGTTCTTCAGGGTCCGGACGACCGGCTCCTGACCGACGACCTCGTCGAAGCCCTGCGGGCGGTACTTCCGGTAGAGCGCGGCCACCAACCCGATGCTATCGCCCGCGCGCGTCGACAAAAGAGGCCGCGGCACCTGAGAGGAATTCTTAGGGCTGCTTCCTTCCGGATCTGACCCGGTTCGAACACTCCCAGTGCCGCGGGCCTGGCGATCGTAGCAGCGTGTCGACGGACCTCTAGACTCGACGCATGCCGCCCACGGAGACAGACAGCCGCCGCTGGACGCTCGTTGCGGTCTGCGTGACGACCTTCATGCTCCTGCTGGACATCACGGTCGTGAACGTCGCCCTGCCGCGGATCCAGCGCGATCTGCACGCGAGCCTGACGGGCCTTCAGTGGGTCGTCGACGCGTATGCGCTGGCGCTCGCGGCGCTGATCCTGACCGCCGGCGCGCTCGCCGACCGGTACGGACGGCGGCTGCTCTTCGGCTTCGGCGTCGTCGTCTTCACGGCCGCGTCGGCCGTCTGCGGAGCGGCCTGGAACATTGGCGCGCTCGACATCGCCCGAGGGGTGCAGGGGATCGGCGGGGCGGCGCTGTTCGCTACCGCGCTCGCGCTCATCGGCCACGAGTATCGCGGCCGCGAGTTCTTCGGCGCGATCGCGGTCTGGGGCGCGACGATCGGCGCCGCGGTGGCCTCCGGACCGCTCGTCGGCGGCCTGCTAACCGACGGCCTCGGCTGGCGCTGGGTTTTCTTCGTCAACGTGCCGGTCGGCTGCTTCGCGCTCTTCGTCGCACTCCGGCGGATGGTCGAGTCGCGCGACGAAGGCACTGTGCGTACCGACATCGCCGGGCTCGTCACCTTCTCGGCGGCGCTCTTCCTGATCGTCTTCGGGCTCTTGCGCGGGAACACGGAGGGCTGGACGAGCGCGTTGATCCTCTCGACGATCACCGCGGGGGTCGCAATGCTCGTCCTCTTCGTGATCGTCGAGCTGACGCAGCAGCGGCCGATGCTCGACATGTCGCTGTTCCGGCAGCCGGCGTTCGTCGGCGTCTCGCTCTCGACGTTCGCGATCGGAGCGGGGATGTTCGCGATGTTCCCCTACCTCTCGATCTACCTCCAGGACGTCCTCGGCACGTCGCCGCTCGGCGCCGGGCTTCGGTTCCTGCCGCTGACCGTGTTTGTGTTCGTCGTGCCGCTCGCGACACGGAACATCGCGCTGCGTTCGCCGGCGTGGCTGCTCGCCGGGGTCGGCCTCGTGCTCGTCGCCGTCTCGCTGTTCCTGATGTACGGCGTCTCGGCGAGCTCCCATTGGACGACGCTGCTGGCGGGGTTCGTCGTCGGCGGGATCGGGATCGGACTCGCGAACCCGACGTTGGCGGCCGCGGCGTTGCGCGTCGTCGACCCTGCGCGTTCGGGCATGGCGTCCGGGTTCAACAACACCTGCCGGCTCGCCGGCGTCGCGATCGGCGTCGCAGGGTTGGGCGCCGTACTGGAGCACGCGGTCGGCAACTCGCTCGCGACGAACGGCCATCGCGGCCTCGCACAAGCCGTCAGCTCGTCCGGAGAGAACGTCGCGCACGGCCAGCCGCTGCTCGCGCACCTGGCGGCGGTCGCCTTCGCCCACGGGCTGAACGCGGCGCTGATCACCGGCTGCATCGTCGTCGCCGCCGGCGCCATCAGCGCGTTCGCGCTGATGCGCATGGGTGGCGCACCCGTGGCTGCGCCCGAAGCGGCGGCATCCTCGTCCTCCTCGGGCGCGTAGCTCAGCGGGAGTCGCCGCTCGAAGTCCGGCTTCGGCTGTGCCGAAGCCATGACGGCTTCGATCGGCTCGGCGCTGCCAGCGCGGTCGCGAGCCGCCGCCGGCCAAGCCGGCATCGGCGGCGGTATCCCCGTCGGCCGGGGCGCGTAGCTCAGCGGGAGAGCGCCCGCTTCACACGCGGGAGGTCGCTCTGCCGCTCGAAGTCCGGCTTCGGCTGCGCCGAACCCATGACGACTTCGATCGGATCGGCTGTTGTCAACGCCCGTCGTGTGCCGACGCCGGTCAAGCCGGCATCGGCGGCGGTATATCCTCGTCGGTCGGGGCGCGTAGCTCAGCGGGAGAGCGCCCGCTTCACACGCGGGAGGTCGCTGGTTCGATCCCAGCCGCGCCCATTCGGAGCCTCGCAGGCAAGCCGATTCCGCATGGTTACGCGGGTCAGGCGTGCCAGGGATGCCGCAAATGCTCGTGCGGTGCCTACCTCGGGAAATTGCCAGTGCTGGCAACGGGGGGCCGGGCGACGCGAGCCGAACGCCTAGGACGCTTCCCATCCTCCCGGCCAAATCGCAGTGGCAGAAGTACCCAGGAGGGGGCCGGCGTAGTGGCGTAGGATCAGTTCGCGATGGCCTTCGTCAACATTCGCTTCAACGAAGTAGAACGCGGGCTGAACGAGACGGATGCGAGGTTCGTTGCCGAGCAGCTGCGAATCCGACGTGGGGATCTCAACTCGGTCGCACTTGAGCTTGCCGAGCGGATCGAGCAGCAGGCGGAGGCTGCGACGTTTGCCGCGCCCGAGCGCGACGTCGAGCTCGATGAGACTGAGAAAGTCGAGCTGGTCGAGGTCCTCGATGCGCTAGAGCTGGACGCGCAGTTGACCGGACAGATTCAGTCACTGCGGAGGGCGCTACGCGGCGAGCGATGGCCGGGAGAGCAGGACGACAGCCTAATGACCTAGCCGAGCCCGCTCGTGCCGCGGTTCAGTTGCGACGGACCCTCGGAGTTTCGTGGCTTCTCGAGCCGATACGGAGCCACGCGTGTTTCATAGGAAGGGCGTAGAGTGGCCCCATGAGCAGCCTCATGGCGAAGATCCGCAGGTGGCTCCGGCTCGACAAGAAGTCCTAGCTCACCGGGATGCTCTATGACGTTCTAGTCGTCTCGAACGACGGTGGTGAGAAACGGTTCACGATCGAGCGGGACGCGCCGCTCTCGGTCGGCGACACCTTCGAGCCGGACTCCGAGTCCTATCGGGTACTCGCCGTCCAGCCCGGTCACGGACCCTTTGAGGGCGTCATCGAAGCCGAGTTGCTTAGGTAGCTCGGGGCCGGGCGGCGAGCCGAACGCCCGGGAGCGACCACGTCGGAGCGGGTATCGCAGCCGCGGTGCGCGTGTGAGGCTATTGGCGCTCGGGCTTCTCCTGGAACGTGCTCGGTTGAAGGAACATCGCCTCGAATGGGAGGAAGGGGACTTGCAGCCTTCCACCGACGGTGCCGTCGGGGAGCACGACGACGATGTATCGAACTTGCTGCTGCATGTTCCTAAGC
>JBKOYZ010000032.1:0-10920 GCA_046725655.1 Actinomycetota bacterium
GAAACGGTCTCGCAAGGCTAGCAACGCATTTAGCTCGCGAACTCCCAGCAAACGGCAGGAAACGAGGTACACGACGGTGCCGACGCCGATCGCGCCGCCGACCGCTACCAGCTGCGCCCAGGTGGCGCGCCCGAGCGCCTCGTCGAGGCCTTTCCAGACGCCGTAGGACACGGCCCCGAGCGCGGCCGCCGCGACGAGGATCCGCGACGTCGATGCCACCGTCGCGGTGAAGTCGATGCGGCCGAGCCGGCGCCGGAGCAGGATCAGCAGCAGGGCCGTGCCTGCGATGTTGACCAGAGACGTGGCGAGCGCGATGCCCCAGGTGCCGAGCCGGTAGAAGAGGGCGTCGAGGGCGGCGTTCAGGCCCAGATTCGCGAGCGCGACCAAGGTCGGCGTCCATGCGGACTGGAGGCTGAAGAAGCCGCGGTTCAGCATCAGCATCGCCCCGTTGAACGTCAGGCCGAGCGAGAACGCGGCAAGCGCGCGCGCGACCACCGGCGTCTGGTCGGCCGCGAACTGCCCGTGCTGGTAAACGAGGCGGATGATCGGCTCGGCCAGGACGGCGCAGACGACGCTGGCCGGCACGAGCAGGAAGGCGATCTGTCGCAGGCCGAGGCCGATCCGCACCCGGAAGCCCTCGAGATCACCACGCGCGGCCAGCCTGGAGAGCGACGGAAAGAGGACCGTCGCGACGGCGACCGAGAACATCCCCTGCGGAAGCATGTAGATGCGGAACGCGCGGTCGATCGCCGTCGGCGCCAGCTCCGGGTCGATCAGGCGGGACGCAAAGATCGAGTCGACGACGGCGTTGAAGTTGATCAGGCCGAGGCCGAGCGTGACCGGGAGCATCAGCGCGAGGACGCGCCGGACCGCTGGATCGCGGGCATCGATGACCAGCTGCAGCCGTCCGTCCCGCCCGCGGAGCCAGGGCAACGGCAGCAGGAACTGGATCAGCGTCGCGATGAGGACGGAGACCGCGTAGACGTACAGCTTCGCGTCGATCTGGTCGGCGCGCGGGACGCCGAGAACGAGGCCGAGGATGATCGCGATGTTCCAGAAGACCGGCGTCAGGGCCGGGATCGAGAACTCTTCGTAGCTGTTCAGGATGCCGACGACGACCCCCGAGAGCCCGAGCAGGACCACGATCGGGAAGAGGACACGGGCAAGCCCGACCGCCAGCTCCTTGTCCCCGCCGGGGTTGCCGAAGGGCGCTATCAGCCAAGGGGCGATGACGATGCAGAGCGCGGTCAGCCCGCCGAGGCCGAGCAGGATCAGCCAGAAAAGGCTCGAAGCAACCCGCCACGCGCGTTTGCGCTGCCCCTTTTCGAGCAGCTCGCTGAACACCGGGACGAACGCCGACGAGATTGCAGCGTCGGCGAAGAGCGCACGGACGAGGTTCGGGACCTGAAATGCGACGGTGAACGCGTTGATCCGGCCGCGCGCGCCGAAGTAGTAGGCGGCGACGATCTCGCGGACGAGACCGAGGACGCGGGAGAGGCCGGTGGCGAGCGAGAAGATCGCTGTCGACCAGGCCAGCCGGCGGCCCGCGCCTTGCCCGTCCACGGCCGCGAGTATAGGAAGGCGGCCAGCCGGCGATCCGTTCGCGAAACCGGACCGCGCCCGAAGGCCGGTCGCGCTCCGCGGCAGAACGACCGCGTCTGCAAGAGCGGGGGACTAATGGTCCGTGCCCCCACCTGGGTGGGGTGGTGAACCACCACCCTCTGCTGTCGAGCCTATCGGCGAATCGCATACACGTCTGGAACGCGGGTGTAACGATGTTGTGAAACGCAGAGTGCGAGCGAGCGTCCGACGCCGGGTTCCGGTCCTCTGATACGGGTCAGGTCCGCGGTGTCCGATTGGGCTCGCGGCACCCGCGCGCAACACACGACACCGAGCCCGAGTCGCGAGGTTAAGGGCACGCCTTGTGACGTTTTGTGTCGACTCGCGGTATGTAGGCAGCCCAAGGTCGGCGGGCCGTGCGACGCCGAGGCGCGTCCCGGCGCCGAGACCAGGCTCCTGACGGCTAGCTCGCGCTCGCGTTAGTCGTCCCCGCCCGCGTTCTCCCGACACCTCGACCGGTCAGGTCCGGCGTCGGTCCCCCAGCCGAGCGTCGCGAGTAGGGAGCTGCTCTCCGTTTCTCGGAATCGCTCGCGCGGTCGGGTGCGGGTCCCGCATCGTCGGACCGCAGCCTTCAGGGAGAGCCGAGTCGCCCTCTGCTACCATCGCGCGGCCCGCTCAGCGGGCCTTTTTACGCCGTGCCGAACATCAAGCAACAGAAGAAACGCGTCCGCACCGCTGCTCGCGAGCGGCTCGAGAACCTTCGCTATCGCTCGACGATCAAGACGCTGACCAAAAGGCTGCAGGTCGCGGTCGCCGACGGCGACGAGCAGCGCGCAGCGACCGAGTACCGGGAGCTCGTCCGCACCATCGACAAGGCCGCATCTCATCGGGCGCTGCACAAGAACGCCTCCGCGCGCAAGAAGGCGCAGGCGGCGAGGCTGCTCGCCGGACGTTCCTAAGCTGGATGCTCCGCGCGGGTCGAGCGCGCTGAGGGCTCGCGCGGCCTCGTCAGGTCGACGAGCGCGCGGTCGAACTCCAGCTCGGCAGCCAGCCTGCTCCCACCCTTGAGCGCGAGGTCGAGCTCGGCGAGCCGCACGATCGCTTCACGCAGCTCGTCCGGGGTGAAGTTGGCGGCCTGCTCGTAGAGCTTCTGGACGTAGAAGCGGTTCTTCTTGAGCTTCTCTGCTGCCTGCTTCGGCGCCACGCCCTCGGCACTTAGCGCCTGACAGTCGGCGACTCGCTCGATGTGACTGGTGAGGACGCCGACGACGCGTGGGAGTGCGTCGCGGGGCGGAACGCCGGCGCGAGAGAGCAGCCGCTCGCTCGCCTCGAGCACGCCAGCGACGTCGCGGCGGCCCCACGAGTCCGTCAACGCGAACGGGGGCGTTTCTCCGCGTGGCGCGACGAGCAACTCGATCTCGCGCTCACCGACAGGATCGCCCTTCGCCCAGGCCGCGACCTTTTCGACCTCCACCGCAAGCTCCACAAGGTCCGTGCCGACGAGCTCGACGAGGAGCTTGCACGCCGTCGCGTCAGCCTGCACGCCGGCGGCGGCGAACTGTCTACCGACCCACGCCGGCAGGTCCGCGCGGGTGCCTCGCTTGGGCAGCTCGAAGGCGAGGACCTCGCCGATCTTCGCGACAGCCTTCGCCAGTGCAGCGTCCTTCCTCACGCCCTCGCCGACAAGCGCGAGCACCGTCTCCGGAGAGGGCGAATCGAGGTACGCGACGACCGGCTCGAGATCACCCGCCTTCCAGGCTTCAACGTGCTCGACGACCACAAGCCGGCGCTCCGTTGCGAACAACCCGAGCGCGTTGCACGAGGCTGCGACCGTCGCACCGTCGGCTTCGTGCGCCGAAAGAACCTCCGTCGCGTCGTCGCCGATCCGGTCGCGCAATCGCCGAAGCGCGCGCCCGACCTTCGGACGGTCGCTGCCGGTGAGGAGGTAGGCGGGCTTCAGGTCGGCCACCGGCGCCAAGCATAGGCCGCCGCGGCGCTGGCAACGGCGAGCAGGGCGAGCACGGCCGACCCGGACCGGACCTGCGCAAAGGGGAGCGAGCCGAACAGCTTGGCGCACCCGGCGAGATACGCGGCGCAGAGGCCGTTCAACTGCGCGAGGGCCGCGCCGACGCTCGGCGCGATCGGGTGAACTGCTGCGCTCGCGAAGGCCAGGGCGAGCAACGGCACGACGGCAGGCGCCGCCGCAGCGTTGGCCGGCACCGCGACCAGCGGGATCGCGTGAAACTGCAGCCAGAGGATCGGCGCGGTCACGGCGCCGCACGCGGTCGAGACCGCGACCACGTCCGCGAGAGGTCGCGGAATCGGATATCCCTCGAGCAACCGCTGCAGGCGCGGCACGACCACGAAGATGCCGGCGACCGCGGCAAACGAGAGCTGAAAGCCGGGGTCCAAGAGCACGTACGGGTTCCACGCGAGTAGAGCCAACGCGCCGAGCAGGAGGAAATACCACTTGTCGGTTGGGCGCGCGGTCAACCAGGCGACCGAAGCGAGCGCCCCGGCGATGCCGGCACGGATCACCGACGGCTGCGGCCCGACGGCGAGGACGTAGGCTCCGATCGCGGCAATCGCGCCGACTTCGCCGATCCACCGCGGCACGCCGACGAGCCACGCGAGCAGGAGCGCTCCCGCCGCCACGAGCACGACGTTCTGACCGGAGACTGCGAGCAGGTGGTAGAGCCCCGAGGCCCGGAAGCGGTCGCGAAGCTTCTGGCTCAGACCTGCGTCGTCACCGAGGACCACGCCGAGGAGCACGGCGCGGCGTTCGCCGTCCAACCCACCGGCGACGGACGTTCCAAGCCGGTGACGGAGCCGGTCGGCAACTCCGCCGAGGCCACCCCGCCTACCGACGACGCGCCACCAGTCGCCCGCCAGGACGACGTGGATTCCTCGCCGCCGGAGCAGCGTCCGCTCGTCGAAACCGCGTACGGGCCCGCGTGGGAGCTTCGCCTCCGCGCGCACCTCGAGCACCGCGCCGAGCGGCGGCGCGCGACCGAGCGGCAATTCGAGCTGCGCCGACTCGTCGAGCGCGAGCCGGCCGAAGCGGCGCACCCGAACCGGCATGGCAACGTCGAACTTCCTGTGCCGAGGCGGGGCCGTGACGACGACCTGCGCCCGCTCTGCGCGTCCAACCTGGCTCCGCAGGATGCTGTGGTCGAGCCGCTCGAGCCGGGCGCTCCCCCACCACCAGCCGCCCAGCGCGAGCAGGCACGTCGCCGCGGCGATGCCGCGCCAGGACGATGCGACGGCGAGCGCCCCTGCCACCCCGAGGCCCGCCAGCGCCGCTTCGCTCGGCAGCCGAATGACATTCGCGAGCGCGATGCCGAGACAGAGCGCGCCGAGTAGCGAATGCGGCGGCGAACGAAGGACCTGTGGGATCACGGCGCGACCAGGTCCTTCAGCTGCTCCATCCGAGAGGGTCCAATTCCTGGGACGGCATCGAGCTCGTCGACGCTCGTGAACGGCCCGTGCTCGGTCCGGTAGTCGAGAATCTTCTGCGCCGTCACCGGCCCGACGCCGGGGAGCGAATCAAGTTGCTCCAGCGTGGCCGTGTTCAGGTGAACCGGCCCCGTCGCCAGACCGGGAGCGCCGGGTGTGGCGGCCGTGCCGTCGGCGGGAGCAGCCGCGCCGCCCGCGCCCGCCGAACCGCGCCGCGGCACGATCACCTGTTGGCCGTCCGCTAGCGGCGCAGCAAGGTTGACGAGCGAGAGGTCGGCTTTTCGTGTTGCGCCCCCTGCCCGCGCGAGTGCGTCGGCGATCCGCCCGCCTTCGGCGAGCCGGTAGAGGCCAGGCCGCCGAACGGCGCCGACGACGTCGATCACGACCTCCGTCTTCGGCGCAGTCGCGGTTTCCGCAGGTGGTGCGGCAGGAGGCGCTAACGCGGCGTCGGAAGGCGGCCGTGCGAGCAACTTGCTGCCTGCGTACAGGAGCACGAGCAGGCAGGCGGCAGCCACGAGCAGGCGCTTGCGCGAGAGCTCGAAGGGGAGTTCGGGCATGACGCGAGCGTGCCGGGAAAAGCGTCACATGTGTGTGACGCCTTCGTGCCGAATCAGCGCCAGCTAATCGAAACGGCTGATACAGGAACCGGCAGCCGCAGCAAGGGCCTCAAGACCCGAAGACGTGTAGCCCGAGGGCTCCCGGACGGAGGGGCCGCGCGCACCACTTCGAGCACTTTCGGCGCACGCCGGATCGCGACCGCAAGCGACGGCAGCGCCGAGGATGCCGCTGCGATCCGCATGCGAGCCGGTGCAGAGGCGGTTCCGGCTGCGCCGCCGCCCGCCGCCACGCCGAACGCCGTCAGTGAGCTCGCGCCGTGTAGCCCGCGGCGCGGATTCTCGACGGTGACGATCCGACGCGACCCGAGCCAGACGAGCGCCGCGACCGCGCGCCGAGAGTCGAACGACGCGAGACACGACGGCGCGACGTTCCAACGGCCGACGAGCGCGAGGCCGGTTGTGGTCGCGACCGCAAGGCGCGGGGCGCTCGGCGCGTAGGCGATCGCGCCTGCTGGTCCGCCGCAGCGCCGCGTGTCGAAGCTCCGGGTCGTGCCACTTCCGAGGTCGAAGACGCTGGCGTCGCCGTTCGGCCGGACGTAGGCGACGGCGAGCGAGTCGGCCCGCCACGAGGGCTTCGGAGGCGCGACGCGTGCGGCGATCAGACGATCGTGGTCACCGTCTCCCTCGATCAGGCGCAGCTCGCGCCGATCGCGACGACGAACGATGTAGGCGATCTTGAGGCCGTCGGGAGACCAGGCGATCGCGGTGACCCGCCCGCCGGCCATGTGTGACCACGGACGGCGCCCGCCGGGTGCGACTGCGACCAGCGCACCGCCGATACCGACGGCGGCATAGAGGGCACGCGGCGAAAGCTCCGCGGCGTTGACCGGCAGGCCTTCGATCCGCAATCCCCGCCGCGTCGCGAGCCACAGCCTGCCGTCGGCGACGATGGCAATCCCGTTTGTCCCCCGCGGCAAGACGAGGCGCGAGGGAGCGGGCTTCGGCGCGCTCGACTCGCCGCCGAGCCGCACGTGCAGGTTTCCCGTCGCCGCGAGCGCCGCTGCGCCCGCACCCAGCACGGCCGCAACTCCGAACGCGACGAGCAGGATCCAGCCTCGCGACCGCCGCCGCTCCACCGGCAGCGCCGAAAGGGCCGCTGTGCGCGCGGAGTTCGTCGCCCCCCGGGCCGGTCGCGGGAGCCGACCGAACGCCTCGCGGAGCCGCTGCTCAAGCTCGGCCGACATCGTTCACCTCGTACGTCTCCCGCAGCTCGTCCAGCGCGCGGGCGAGCCGTGAGTTGACGGTTCCGGCTGGAATACCGAGCAGCGCCGCGATCGCAGAGGGCGGGTAGCCGAGCCCGTAGCGAAGGACGATCACGACGCGCCGCTGGAGCGATAGGCTCGCGACGGCGGCCAGGAGCTCCCGGTCTCCGCCGTGGACGTCGCGCCACTCGAGCCGCTCGAGGTCGACATCGCCGGCGACGAGCCGCCGCTCGCTGCGCAGGAGATCCAGGCAGCGGTTGACGACGATCCGGTGCAGCCAGGGCGCGAACGGGCGGCGCTCGTCGAAGCGCCCGAGGGCCGCGAACGCGCGCTCGAACGCATCCTGTGCGACATCGTCGGCCATGTCCCGGCGCCCCGTCAGCGCGTATGCCGCCCGCCAGGCGGGGCGCCAATGGCGCGCGAACAGCTCAGCCGCGGCGTCGCGCGAGCCGCGCCGTGCCAGCTCGACGAGCTTCGCGTCGGACCGGATCCGCATGAGCACATTGTCCTACGGCCGAGACGCGCTTTCGCGTCCCGCAGCGCCGCTCGAAGCCGCGCGCGCGAGCCTCGCTTCCCTAGACGACGAGGTTGACCAGCTTGCGCGGCACGACGATCGCCTGGCGGATCTCCTTGCCGTCCAGGTGCGCCTGCACGCGCGGCGAGGCTTTCGCGCGCTCGATCAACTCGTCCTCGGGCAGATCCGCCGCAACCTCGACGCGGTCGCGCACCTTGCCGTTCACCTGAATCACGAGCTCGAACGTCTCACGCCGGAGCAGTCTTTCGTCGGCCACCGGCCACGGCTGCTCCCACAGGCGTTCGTGACCGAGGCGCTCCCACAGCTCCTCGGCGATGTGCGGCGCATAGGGCTGGATCAGGGACAGCACGGTCTCGGCAGCGAACATGGCGGCGGGATCGTCCGGGGCGCGGGACAGCTCGTTCACGAGCTCCATCACCGCTGCGATCGGCGTGTTGAACACGAACCGGCGTCCAATGTCGTCGCTCGCCTTCGCGATCGTCTCGTGTGCCTTGATCAGCAGCGGACTCGAGTCCAGTCCTCGGAACGCGGCCGTGCTCTTGTCCGCGACGTCGTTGACGACGCGCCAGAGCCGCCGCAGAAAGCGGGCGATCCCCTCGACGCCCTCCTCGGTCCACTCCATGTCCTGATCGGCCGGGCCCATGAAGAGGATGTACAGCCGCACGGCGTCCGCTCCATACGCGGCCGCGAGCTGGTCGGGCGAAGTCACGTTCCCACGCGACTTGGACATCTTCGAGCCGCCCTGCCGCACCCAGCCCTGGTGGAACAGACGTGCGAACGGCTCCCGCACGCCGAGCAGGTCGAGCTCGTTCAGCACCTTGACGAAGAAGCGCGAGTAGAGAAGGTGGCCGGTCGCGTGGTCGATCCCGCCGATGTACTGGTCGACCGGCATCCAGAAGTCGACGATCGCCCGGTCGAACACGGCCGAGTCGTTGTGCGGGTCGCAGTAGCGCAGGAAGTACCACGACGAGTCGACGAACGTGTCCATCGTGTCCGCTTCGCGCTTCGCCGGCTTGCCGCATCTTGGGCACGGCACGTTCAGCCACTCCTCGTTCGAGGCGAGCGGGGGCTTGCCCTTGGGCCGATAGTCCTCGACCTCCGGCAGCAGCACCGGCAGCTCGTCCTCCGGCACCGGGACGAGGCCGTCGTCGTCGCAGTACACAACCGGGATCGGGCACCCCCAGTACCGCTGCCGCGAGAAGCCCCAGTCGCGCAGCCGGTAGCTGACGGCGGGGCGCCCCCGGCCGTGCTGGCCGAGCCACTCGACGATCTTGCGCGCGCCCTCGGGCGCGGGCAGGCCGGAAAACTCGCCCGAGTTGACGAGCCGTTCGTTTTCCGTGTGCGCGGAGAACACGCCTTCCTCCTGCTCCTCGCCGCTCCCGTCCGCAGGCTCGACGACGCGGACGATCGGCAGGCCGTAGCGCTTCGCAAAGGCGAAGTCGCGCTCGTCGTGTGCGGGGACTCCCCCGACCGCGCCGGTCCCGTACTCCATCAGGACGTAGTCGGCGACCCAGACCGGCAGCTTCTCGCCGTTGGCGGGGTTGACGACGTAGTGGCCCGTAAAGACGCCGTCCTTCTCCTTCGTCTCGCGGCCCTCGCGCGAGCGGGCGGCGCGGTGCCGCACGTACTCGAGCACCTCCGCCTCGTGCTCGGTTCCGGCGACGAGCTTCTCGACCAGCGGATGCTCCGGCGCGAGCAAAAAGAAGGTCGCGCCAAAGAGCGTGTCCGGCCGGGTGGTGAAGACAGGGATGTCGAGGTCGAGCTCCTCGACACGGAAGAGGATCTCCGCCCCTTCCGAGCGGCCGATCCAGTTCCGCTGGATCGCGATCGTGCGCTCCGGCCAGTCGAGCAACGCGTGGTCGTCCAGTAGCGCGTCAGCGTAGGCCGTGATCCTGAAGAACCACTGCTCGAGGTTGCGCGTCTCGACGACGGTGCCGCAGCGCTCGCAGCGCCCGTCGATCACCTGCTCGTTCGCGAGCACGGTCTGGTCGTGCGGACACCAGTTCACCGGCGCCTCCTTGCGGTAGGCGAGGCCCGCCTCGAGGAACTTGAGGAACAGCCACTGCGTCCAGCGGTAGTAGGTCGGCTCGTGCGCCGAGACCTCGCGATCCCAGTCGATCGCCCAGCCGAGTCGGCGCATCTGGCGCCGGATGTTGGCGATGTTCCGCTGGGTGATCTCGCGCGGGTGGCCGCCCTCGCGGATGGCGGCGTTCTCGGCCGGTAGGCCGAACGAGTCGAAGCCCATCGGCCGCAGGACCGTGTAGCCGTTCCGGCGCCGGTAGTGCGTGATCACGTCCCCGAGCGTGTAGTTGAGGACGTGGCCCATGTGGAGGTCGCCTGACGGGTACGGGAGCATCTCGAGCATGTAGAACTTCCGCTCGCGGTCGGCGGCCGCAGGTTCGGGATTCGGCACGTAGAACGCCCGCGCCTCCTCCCAGACCTGCTGCCACTTGGGCTCGATCTGCTGTGGGTCGTATCGGTCCAGCTCCGCCTCCGAGAATGAAAAAGCCTCTCTTGCGAGAGGCCTTGGGAAGGTTGCCGCGGCCGGGGCCGCGTTGCCTTCCTGCGCTACACGAGCAGCTGCTCCATCGTTTTTGACTGTACCAAGCGGTTAGCGTCTCGTCACGTCGATTCCAGGAGGTGCAGATGGCCGGCTACACGATCCAGAACCTGAAGGACGTCGAGGACCAGGCGCCCAACTTCGGGCTCTCGCCGAACCTCGAGTCGCGGATGGCGCGCGTGCCGCTCGAGCTGGAGCAGCTCGGACTCAGCTACCAGCGGCTCGCGCCGAGCTACCGCCTGCCCTTCGGGCATATGCACAACGTCCAGGAGGAGGTCTACCTCGTCGTGAACGGGAGTGCGCGTGTGAAGCTCGACGACGAGATCGTCGAGCTAAGGCAGTGGGACGCGGTGCGCGTTCCGAAAGAGACCATGCGCTCGTTCGAAGCCGGCCCCGAAGGCGTCGAGTTGATCGTCGTCGGCGCGCCGAACACGGGCCCCGGCGACGCGAACGTGGCCCAGGCCTGGTGGAGCGACTGACTAAGGGTCGTCACGGGCTCGAGTTGGGATTCGGCTGGGTCTCGTCCAGCAACCGCGCCTACGTCTGACCTCCCACGCGCTCGCTGCGGACGGCCGCGTGTGGATCGTCGATACCACCGACGCGCTTCAGGTGGGACGAGGTCGCGCTGCTGCCGCTCTCGAGCTCGCGGTCAGCGTGCTGCAACCAGGCCCGGCCTGACGAGCCGCGAGGGGCGCTCGAGGTTCGCGTCGCTGACGCTCGGGTTGAGCGGCTCGGCGAGCGGCGCAGCGCCGAACGACGCCTGCTGCCGCTCGGGCGTCGGCGTGCCGTAGAGCGTCGTTCGTTGGCGTGCGGGTCGGCTAATCGCGGCGATCGCCGCCTCCATCGCCCCCGGCGGCATTTCCTGCCCGTGACTCGCGCCGGCCGCGCGCGAGATCGACTCGTTCATCAGCGTTCCGCCGAGGTCGTTCGCGCCGGCGTTGAGGACGGCCTGCGCGCCTTCGATCCCGAGCTTCACCCACGAGGCCTGGA
>JBKOYZ010000193.1:0-2746 GCA_046725655.1 Actinomycetota bacterium
CGGCGGAGACGTCGCTGCCGATCGGGGCTGGATTAGCCATTTCGAACCGCCTTTCCGTCGTCAGCTTCGTTGCATCACCTGATTGACCCGCTGCTCGACCTGCTCGCGGGGCTGACCAGTCTTTTTCTGAACACGATCGACGATGTCGTCGGGGTCGTCGCTTGCCTCGTCCATGTCCTTTTGCGTCACTTCGCTGAATTCAGCAACGAGCTTCTGTTTCAGCTCCGGCGCACGGTCGCGGATCTGCTGCTTGAGCATGTCGTCAATGCCCATCCTTCCACCTCCCCTTGTGAGTGACCGCCTACGCGGCTACCCGAACTCCCAGGCTCTAATCCCTAGCGTGGCCGCGACGGTTAGGCCGCCATCTATCGGGTACTCGAGTCTTGAGCCGATGGGCCTCCTAGACGACGGCGGGCGCCCTGGGCGATGGCGCCTTTTGAGCCCTCGGCTCTTAGTGTCCGTTTCGGCCATCTCGACGGCTGCGAGCTGACGCCGTAGGCTCGGCTCGGCCCGCGAACCGCGGAAGCGCTCGGCGTTCGGTAGCCGCCTGGCCCTCATACCTCCCCCGATGTTTCGGCGTCGACCGCGTGGAAAGGCCGTGCCCTCGCAGTAGGAAGCCGTTCAACAAAAGGAGGGTCAAATGAAGGTCGCACTTGCGCTTCGTCGGCTCGGGCTGAACAGCTCGCTGATGCACAGTCTTGGTCTCGGCTCAATCGTGGCAGCGCTCTCGCTTTGGGCTCGCTCCGCGGCAGTCTCGGACAAGGATCGCAAGGCGCGTGCCGAGCGACTTGCCATCTTCGTAGGCCTTTGGCCGCCGACGTTCGTCCTGCTGGGAAAGGTCTTGCAGGACCTCGAGGCAACGCCCGAAGAGCAGGTGGTGCGCGCGCGCGAGCCCGAGAAGGAGGCAGTGAACGCGTGAATGGATCGGCGGAGGATCGAGGGCTGGTTTAGCCGCGTGTGCGCTGGAAACTCCGCCACCGCGAACTGACGAACGAGGAGGGGTTTGTATGCCAGCACGGGAGATGAGCGAAGGTCGGCGTTCCGAGCCTGAGGGCTATCGCGCCGAGGAACTCGGGGAGCGCGCGACCGGCCTGCACGATGAGACCAAATGGTCGGTGCTGACGACGGAGTTCTGGGCGATGGCGCTGGTGATCGTGGCGATCCTGATCGCGTCGGCGGTGTCCGACACGTTCGGCGACCGACGCGCGTGGCTTTACGTCGCGATCGTCGCGACTGGCTACATCGTCAGCCGGGGTCTGGCCAAGGCAGGTGTCGGCCATCTTCCGGTTGGCGCTCTGCGCCGCCGCAAGTAGCTGCGGGCAACCGATGAGGGTCGGAAGCTAGTCGGCGGACAGCCGGCAACCAGGGGCCACATCCACAGGCGGCATGGCCCCGGGGAGGGTGAGTCACATCAGGAGCGCCGGTTAGAGGCAAGCTTTTCGGCCGGCGCTCCTCTCCCTCCTACGCTCCGCCGGAAGCGTCCTAGGCGTTCGGCTCGCCGCCCGGCCCTCCAGTCTGTGGGCCGCCGGGACCCCGACTGCACGGGCATTCAGGGACCGCTATCGACGGTGACCATCTCGCCGATTGGCCACTCCTTGATGAAGTCTTCGCGCTCCTCGACCCGCAGGGTCACTCGCACGGTCTGTCCCGTCCGGTCGATCTCCCGCGTGACGCTCGCCTCGACTTCGGTTCCCTGCTCGGGAAGCGACGACGTCACCGATCTCGGCCACAGCCCCGTGCCCGGCTACATCGCCAGCCAAGGGTTCGGGGATCAACGACGACGGCGTTGTCGTCGGCTGGTCGGCCGACGCGAGCGAGAGGAACCTTCGCGCCTTCGTCGATCTCCCAAGCGGTGTGGATGCCGGTTTCCACGATCTTGAGGATGTCCTCGTCGAGGCTGACGGCTGGGTCCTAAGAGGGGCAATCGGAATCAGCAACAGCGGCTACATCGTTGGCTTCGGCACCTACTAGGGGTAGTACCGCGGCTTCCTGCCGGCACCCGCGCCCGACTACTGGTTGAAGAAGGAGCTCGAGAAGGTGCGGGAGGTCCTGCTCGGGCTGTTGGTGATCTTCGGCGGGACAATCGTGGGCGGGCCCGGTTGGGGCTCCTGCCCGGCGGCAAGCCGGTCCCGATCGATCCGCGCGGGCCGATGAGGGAGCGCTGGGAGCAGATGACGGAGGCCGAGCGAGGCCTGCTCCTCGGTTTGGCGATCCAGCATCTCGACTCAATCGTCCGCTGGTGAGCGGGGCGAAATCGTGCAGCAGGCTGGCCGGCAAATCGTCGAAAGCGCAATGAAGGAGCTGAAGGGTAAGGGCCGATAACCGCCGTCGCGAGGTGGCGGTGCGAACCGTCATCGCCACCTCGTCGGCCTGACCGCTGCATGTGGCGGAGCGAGTTTCTCCCATATCCCTGAGCTTGCGCATGTAAGCGGATCACGGGCGGATCATGGCATGTGCCACGCGGAGAAAGTGGCCGTTCTGCAGGTGTTTCGAGCATCTTCGAAGGACGCGTAATGAATTGATCTAACGGCGCAAGTCCGTCCACGTAGTGCTCGGTCCCTCCGACTTTTCTAGTTGATGTCGCTGAACAATCGGCCCTTGGCGCCGTTCGGCGACATCTGGGTGCCGAGCGCCGGCGGCACCGACGTCGTGCGCGTGCACATCCGCTGAGCTTGGCTTGACAGCTCCGCAGCGGTAAGCGTAGACTTACGTAAGTCATGGCTTACCGAAACGCCATGGATGCGCT
>JBKOYZ010000138.1:0-9622 GCA_046725655.1 Actinomycetota bacterium
GGCCAATATTCGGAAATGCCCTTGAGGCTGCTTAGTCGCCGCGACTAGGTCGACCAGATGCTGAAGCTAGCCCGGCCCGACCCACCCGAACTACGTGCTTGCGTGAGCTGCGCTGGACGTCTCCCGGCGCAGCTCCGCTGCGAGGTCGTTTGAGCGGGCTCCGGTTAGGCCTTTATCCCGACGCGGGCATGGCGACGGATCCCTACGACCCACGTCAGCGTCCGCGGTCTTGAGAAGGGAGCCGCCGTTCCCGGACGGACGCGGCGGCGGCAGTGCGCGTGTGGACGCCGAGTTTCGCGTAGACGTTGTCGAGATGCTTCCGAACGGTCCCCGGCGACACCCAAAGGCGCTCGGCGACCTGTGTGTTCGTTTTGCCGTCAGCAACAAGCTCAAGGATCTCCCGCTCACGCACCGTCAGCCGGGGCAAACGTCGCCGCTCATCGAGGAGTAGCGCGCCGTCAATGAACTCGACGACGAGCGACCGGTCGCCGGCATCGATGCGTAGCGGCTCGCCGGTGGCGGCCCGGCGTCGCTCGCGCAGCCAGGACACGACCGAATCTGGGAGCCCGGCTCCGTTCTCTGCGAAGTAGCGGTCGAGAAGCTCGCGCGCCGCGCTGCTGGCGAAGGCGACACGTTCATCGGCTTCGAGGAGAACGACAGCTGTCCGGGTCGATTCGTGCAGCGCAAGCGCCTCGCGGAGTCGCCGCCTGTTCTCACTGGCGCGGTCAAGCGACACGAGGTGGGGGTTCAAGAAGTCGAGGACGGCACAGTCGCGGGCGCTGAAATCGCGGCCGCTGCGGTCGAGGCTGAACTTCTTCGGCCGCGACGGCGGCGGGACGCGGAGCCGGACGCCGAGCATATCCTCGAGACCGTACGGCTTCAGCGCGAGGTCATAGAGCTGCGTGCGGTGGAGCTCGCGCCGGGTGAGAAAGTCCGAGGCCTTCACCGCTTCGAAGCGCCCCTGAGACATGTGTCCAAGCACCGGGTCCTCGGCGCCCCGGACTCGGTTGATCGCCTCCCAGTCGAGGCCGCTGAAGAACTGCTCGTCGCCGGGGCGATGGAAGTGAAGACCTCCGCGGTCGCCCGGGCAGCCGTAGCATTCGTAGTAGCCAACCCAGTCGGCCTGCACGAGCCGTCCGAGTTGCGTCAGGAATTCACCCGCGAACGGGTGCACGTCGCCAAAGCTCTCCGCTTCGGCGACAAAGCGGAGCAGCCGCTCCCCATCGCCACGCGCGAGTGCAGGCACGGCTCTCCAAAGATACGTCGAACGACGTATCGACTCCAGTCACCGAGAGTGGTGATACTCGGCGGCGTTCGTGTTCCCTCGCGCCTCAAACCGGCGTGAAGAGGTGATGAGCGATGGCGACCGGCTGAGGCGCATACCTGACTGCCCGCGGAGCAACGGCTCCGCACTCATCCCAGCGAACCAACAGAGGAGGAAGCTTTGAAAGTAAACGCACAGCGTGCGCTCCGGCGCCGCTTGGTTCTTGCGGCGGTTCTCCGAGTCGCGGCGCTCGCCGTCGTCGCGCTGGCCGTCGCAGCGTCGGGAGGCACGACCCGGAACGCGGCGGCAGCGCTACCGCCGGGGAACACGGTCGCAAAGTGGAACAAGATCGCCGAGGACACGGTCGTCGCCTCGGGCGCCTTCCAGTCGGAGGGCTACATCTATATGGCCTACGCCTCGACCGCCGTCTACAACGCCGTAGTGGCGATCGAGGGCGGGTACGAGCCTCTGGACTCGACGATCACCGCGCCTGCGGGAGCCTCGGTCGATTGCGCAGTGGTCGAAGCTGCGTACCGGACGCTCCGCTACTACTTCGCGCCGTTCCCGGCTCTCGTGGCCAACCTCGACGCCGACTACGCCGAGGCGCTCTCGCCCTCGAACCTGGACGGGTGCACGGCCGACGGCGGCGCCGGCACCGATGTCGGCCTGGCGGCCGCCGACGAGGTGATCTACAACCGCACCACCGGTCCCAACCCCGATGGGCGCATGACCCCGATCGGCGTGTCGACGGCGTTCTCGACGCTGCCCCCCGGCCCGGGCGTGTGGCGCTTGACGCCCCCGTTCGCCCCGCCGCAGGTGCCCTGGGTGGGGAGCGTGCGTCGATTTCTCTTGCGGAGCGTCGACCAGTTCCTGCCCGACCCGCCACCGTCGCTGCAGAGCGACGAGTGGGGCGAGGCGTTCAACGAGATCAAGGCCTACGGCGAAGCGACCAGCAGCCTGCGCAGCGACGAGCAGACCGCGATCGCGAGGTTTTGGTCGGCGAACGTGGTCCGACAGTTCAACCGGCTCGGTCGCGACGTCGCCGCCGCGCGCGGCCTCGGTCCGCTCGAGACGGCACGGCTGGCGGCGATGGTCAACCTCGTCGGCGCCGATGCGCTGATGTCGGCGCTGTACGCCAAGTACGACTACCTGTTCTGGCGGCCGGTCACCGCGATCGACCCGACCGCCGTCAAGCCGGGCGGCGACGGCTTCGGCCCCGTACCGGGCTACGACGACGGGAACCCGGCGACGGTCGAGCAAACGGGCTGGCGGCCGCTCCTAACCACCCCTAACCACCCCGAGTACCCCGCCGCCCACGGCGTGATCACCTCGGCGATGGCCGAGGTGTTCAGCACCTTCCTCGGCACGAACCGGATCGACCTCCATCTCCACGGGTTCGACGCCGCCGGGCCGGCCGGAAACCTGGACGCGGTGCGGCACTTCGACAGGCCCAACGAGCTGCGCCACGAGATCGTCGACGCCCGGCTGTGGGCGGGGCTGCACTACCGCTTCTCGGGCGTCGCCGGCGTCGTCCTCGGCCGCAAGGTCGCGAAATATGGCCTCAGGCACGCCTTCCGAGCCGCCGACTAGTGGAGTGGTCATAGATGGGTCTATGGGACGTCGTCAAGGACGGCGCCGAGGTGGTTGGCGACGCGCTCAAGGAAGGCGCCGACGCGGTCGAAGACATCGGTGACGGCGCCGGTAGCTGGATCGCCGACGAGTTGTGCGCCACGGGCAACGACGTATTGTGCGGCGCTGGATCCGTCATGGGTGGCCTTGTCTCCGGTGAGCTTGGCTTCGTTGGCGGGATCATCCGCGCCGGTGATCAGATCTGGATCGCGGGAACCTCTGCGATCGGGGACTCGCTCCAAGGACGATGGCGCGACGCATTGGACGATTTCGAAGCGCTCGTTCTTGCCGGGGCCGTCCTTGGGGTCGAACTTCCAGGTTGGCTCCTCGGCCCAATCGACGAGTCGATCCGGCATTGGCAGCGGAACCAGCTCCGTAAGTTCGTTTCCGGCCTCATCGACACGAAGTACAGGGACGTACCGAGCCAACGGGCGGCCGTCCGTACCGCGACAGGCGTGGACAATCGCCCGTGGGGGATGGAGGTGTCGGCGACGCACCGCCTCCTAGCGTTCGACAGCTTCAATCTCCCGTTGGATGCGCTCCACGACAACGGCGTAATCAATCTGTACGACCTTGCGGGGATCGAGTACGAGAAGAGGAAGAACCAGCCGGAGGCGCGCGTGCTAGCGGCGCACGGCCCGAATCTCGACCCTACGAATCTCGCTGGCCGCGATGACATCGACAGCTACCTGAACACTGGAACGCCAGGCCTCAAAATCTTGGCGATGAGCCCGAAGAACGCTGCCCGGTCGACGCCTATGCGACGAGAATTTGCAAGGACGTAGGGATCCTCATCGACTGGCGAGATACGGAGTTCGCTGAGCTGACTGTGACGTCGCTCGATGGTGACTCGCCGCGTTTCCCGGTCATATGGACTACCGGAACAGCGCAAGGTGAGTTTCTCATCGGCGAGGGGTTCCGGGACGGGACACTCGCCACCGAGTGCACTATCGCGGCGTTCGGGACGCTCGATATCGTCGTCGGCAGCACTCGGTATCGGGGACTGACGAGCGGCCTCGACATCATCGACAATCCCACCTCCTGCGAGACGCCCGAGCGAGACGACGCGTGCTGCGTCACGATTCAGCCGCGCAACCAACAGCAAGGAGTCGAAGGAGGGGTACGGGGAAGCTCGGTTGCCTATCTGTGGCCGAGGAACGGCGCGGCGCTCGCGACGAACCGGTTCATCCTTGCGCACGAGATCGGGCACTGGCTCGGCCTCTGCCACGAGGGCCATCGACGGTTCACGGAGATCATGTACACGGCTGAGAGGTACTCAGTCTTCAAGGCACCTCTTACCTTCACGATTCTCAGCCGGTCAGCGCAGCGCCCGAGATTCACCGGCAAAGACGGCCAAAACCTTTGGCGGTCTATTCTTGACCAACGGGCTGGGCGGTGCTTCGCCGTGTCCCCGGAACCGGACGTCGAGTAGCTGACCGGGATGCGGCTGATTCGCCGTAACGTCAGCGAGTCCCGCGATGAAACCGCCGAAAGGCTGCAGCGGACCACCCGCTCGCTGCCAGAGTGGTTTGAAGCAAACCGAGTGCAGGGACAAACCCGCCTACATATCCGTCCCTGGCTCACAAGGGGGGAATTCGCGGAGGCCGCCGCCGGCTTTAAGGCGTTGGGCGCGGGCGCCTTTGGGCGGCATGTCAAGTCGGGTCACGAGGATCCGTGGTGGCCGACCGCGGCGCCGCTCGCACCCGATGGCCGCCCGCTCTCCGACCGAGACCGCACCATCGACGGCGAGTTCGTGGCCCGGGGCCGCAACATCGCCCAGGAAGTCATCGACGAGGCCCACGCCGAAGGTCTGAGGATCGTGACCTACTACTGGCACATGACCGAGAAGACCTTCGAAGACCCCGAACCGGAGTGGGTTTGCAAGGACGAAAAAGGCGACCCGATTGTTGGCCCGCGGGGCATTCATCTGGACATCACGGGGCCCTACCGGGAGGTTGTGCGGACGCGCCTGCTCGAGCTGGCGGAGATGGGCGCCGACGGTTTCTTCTTCGATTACCGTCACCTCCCACCGAGGGGCGCCTGGGGCTCGGCGCTCGAGGACGCCTGGAAAGCGGAAACGGGCGAGGAGGCGGCCCCGCCTCAGGACGAAACTGATTCCCGCTACCGGCAATTCATCGACTTCAAAGCCAAGAAGATTGAGGAGACGTTCGCCTACTGGCGTGACGAAGTGAAGGCTGCGCACCCGGAAGTGGTCTTCCTAATCAGCGTGACCACAGTGCCGGCGTTGACCGACCGCGAGATGACAACGCGGCTCGTTCGCATCGCCGACTCGCCGAAGAACGAATACCGTCACGCCCTCAGCCCCAACTTCAGCAAGAAGGTCTTCGAGACCCACCCCAAACTCGCGCCGGAAGGCCACGTGCGCCAGGCTGTGGGGTGGGCGGTCCTGCGCGACTCGGCGGATGGCCGGCCGCCGCACATCTGGGCTCCCGGGTTGCCGAACAGCGACCACGCAAAGGCGTTCGCCGCCAGCCTGCTCACTTTCGGTTGCATCGCCAACATGGATGTCGCCGACGGTAGCGTCCGTCAGCGAGAGGACCCCCCGCCGGGCAAGACTCCACTTGACGCAGTCGAGGCGGCCTTTGCACTGGGCGCTATCGCCTCGCCGCACCTGGCCGGCACCCGACCGGTGCGATGGGCGGCCGTCCACTTCGGTGAGCGCAGCCGCAACGCCCGCGGGAACGACTATCGCGCCGCCTGGGAGGAGGTGCTCTGGCCCTTCGTTGGCCCCTTCCAGGTGCTCTCCGAGGACGGCCTGCCTGTCGGCATCGTGAACGACGATCAGCTGGCGCAGGGGGAGCTCGACGGCTACCGCTTGCTCGTGCTGTCCAACCTTGACGAACTCACCGCCGCCCAGCAACAGGCCGTGCGGGCGTTCAAGGCCCGCCGCGGCGCCGTGATTGAGAGCGACCCGGCGTGGGCCTGGAGCGACCCCGACCGCAGACCAAGTGCAGCCGCCGCCTTTCGGGCAGTCATGAGACCGGGGCTCGCGTCGGCGCCGGTCCGCGTCACCGGCGGCCCGACGAGCCGCTATGCGGTCAGCTACCGCAAGGAGGGTCGGCTCGTCGTGGCGGTGACTAACGACTTCAGCTGGGTCCAGGTCACGCGTCCAAATCACGTCCCGCCGGTGATCAAATCGCCGGCGCCACCCGCCGATGGAGTGCAGGTCACCTGGCGAATAGGCGACAGCCGGCTGCCGATCCCGGGCCCTTGGTCGCGCCTTCAGCGCTTGCGTGCCGTCGAGGTGATCAGTGGCGCGACCCTCGACGTGGAGCGATTCCAAGGCGCATACCGCGTGCAGCTGCCGAAGTTCTGTTTCATGGCGCTGCTGGTTGTCACGCGCGGTCGGCCGGGGCCCCAACCCGCGCGACAGTGAGTCGCGTACCCGAGCGGCTTACCGCGTCGCCGCCGCCGACTGCCTACGCGCGCACGTGCGCGTAAAGAAAAAGAGGAGCGCCCCGAGGGGAGAGGGGGCGACCCCCCGGCGAGCGACTTGAGCGCTGACTCCCTAGCGTGGCCGATGGGGTGGTTGCCTACGCGCGCGCACGCGTACCAAGAAGCGGAGCGTTCCGCTTGGTCGCTACCGCTGGGGGGCCACCCCCTGCGAGCGACTCGGGCGCTGACTCCCTGTCGTGCGGAGCTGCTGGACGCTGCCTGGGCGCGCGTGATGAAAAGGGGTGAGTCCACCCCCGCTGTCACGAATCTCGTTCGTTCGGGTCGCGCCGCCCTGGGGGCCACCCGCTCGCACACGACTCCATCGCTGACTCCCTGCTGACCTACGCGCGCACGCGCGCGCGTAGGCAACCGGGGGCTCACCGGTCGGCACGAGTCGGATGCGTCCTGTGTATGAGCGCGGGTGGTTGGCGCTGCGTGCACGTGTACAGAGAAAGACCAGGGCGCGGGCGTTCGAGGAGTACGGCGGGGAGACTTGCAGGCGAGGGCAGCGCCGGGACGGCGCCAGTTAGCGGACGTGACAGAGGTCTGGCCAACCTCCCCACTGGAACCAGCGTCCGAGGGGGCCGCCGGGGCGGGTCGCTTCGCGCGCCTTGAGATGAAGGTAGACGCGCGGCCCCTTGGGCGAACAGCGGCCGATCGCGTATGCCCGGAGCTCGATCACAGCGGGCTTCCCGTAGTAGCCGCCGTGGGGCGTGTAAATCCATGTCAGCACATGACCCCGCGCGATTGCGCCACCCCAGTTGCTCCACCGTATGTTCCAGGCCTTGCCGTTCGGGACGCCACCGTTGAAGACCTCGCGAGGCTCCGCCGTGCCCCAGCCGACCCCCTGCTGCACGACGTGTCGCGAGCCAAGAACGATCTGCTCGTCGGACGTGGCACAGCCTCCGAAGACGAGGACAGCGCTGAGTGCGGTGGCCATTTGGAGGCCGAGCACACAGAAATCTTCGCAGCGCAGGCTCGTCGCGGCTGGCAGCCCGATCGGGAAGCCATCAGGCCGCTGATCAGGCCGCTCTTCGAGGTGCGACCGGCGCGATGGCGGGCTGGGTTTCGACCTGCACCGTGGGTAGCCACTCGAGCCAGCGCGGCAGGTACCAGTTCCAGCGCCCGAGCATGTCCATCACGGCCGGGAGCAGCACGGAGCGGATGATCGTCGCGTCGATCAGCAGGGCTGCGGCGACGCCAAACCCCATCTGCTGGAACATGACCAGCTCTCCCGCGGCGAAGCCGGCGAAGACGGCGACGATGATCAGTGCCGCCCCGGTGATGATGCGCGCCGTCGAGGCGACGCCGAAGGTGACCGCGTTCGTCGTGTCGCGCGTCTCGTCGTAGCGCTCCCTGATCCGGCTGAGCAGGAAGACCTGGTAATCCATCGAGAGGCCGAAGAGGACCGAGAACAGGAACAGCGGCACCCAGGCCTCGATCGTGTCCACGTGGTTGAAGCCCAGCAGCCCGGTGGCGAACCCGTCCTGGAAGACGAGCACGAGCAGTCCGTAGGCGGCTCCGACCGAGAGCAGGTTGAGAACGACGGCGGTCGCCGCGACGACGAGCGAGCGGAACACGACCGTCAGGAAGACGAGCGTCAGCCCGAGCACGAAGGCGATCACCCACGGCGCCGGCCCGATCACCGAGTCGAAGTAGTCGATGTTCTCGGAGGTCGTGCCACCCACGAGCACCTCGGCGTCGCTGTTTTCGAACGCAGCCGGCACGGTCGTCGAACGGAGGTGCCGAACGGCGGAAACCGCGGCGTCGCCCGCGGGATCGCCGCGGACCGGCCCCACGAGCATGGTGACGCGGCCGTCCGGGGAGCGCACGATCTGGCCGGGGCCGAAGCGCGGGTCGGACGCGAGCGTCGTCCGCAGACCGGCGAGCGCCCGTTCGGCGGCCGGCTGCCTCGCCCCCTTCGCGACGACGATCTCGACCGGGTTGGCCGTCGCGCCGGGAAAGTCGCGCTGGAGCGCGGCGAAGCCCTGGCGTGCCTCGAACCGAGTGGGCAGCAGCGTCGGGCCGCTCGTGCCGATGCGCAGCCCGAAGATCGGCGACGCCGCCGCGAGCAGCAGCGCCACCGACAGGCCGGCCGCCAGCGCCGGCCGTCGCAGCACAGCGTGGACGATCGCGCCCCAGAAGCGGCCTTCGGGGTTGGCGGCCTCCGCCGAGCGTCGGCCGACGATCGGAATCCGAAGCGCGTTCACCCGGTCGCCGAGCAGCCCGAGCAGTGCCGGCAGCAGGGTCGCCGACGCCACGACCGAGACGATCCCGACCAGGATCGCGCCGACGGCGAGGCTGCGCATGATCGAGCTCGGGACGATGAACATGCCGAACATCGCGATGACGAAGGTCGTGCCGCTGAAGAGCACGGCGCGGTTCGCGGTCGCCGCGGAGACACCGATCGCGTCCAGCTTCTCGCGGGCGCGACCGCGCTCTTCCCGGAAGCGCGAGACCACGAACAGCGAATAGTCGATCCCGAGCGCGAGCCCCATGCCGGTCAGCATGTTGATCGTGAAGACCGAGAGGCTGAACAGGTGCCCGAGGACGGCGACGAACGAGAGCGCGACGATGATCGACGGCAACGCGATCAGGAGCGGCACGAGCCCTGCGACGACCGTCCCGAAGACGAGCAGGAGGACGATCAGCGCGGCGGGAAGGCCGAACTGGAGCTCGCCGGAGCGGAGGTCGTCCTCCGAAAGCTGGTTGAAGTCGTGGTTGAGCGTCCGCTGCCCCGTCACCGTGACGGCGAAGGCCGGGCTCGCGTCGGCGCGCTGGACGGCGCTGATGACGTCGTCGATCCCGTTATCGGACTCGTCCGGCATCGCGAACTGCACCATCGCCGCGTGGCGATCCTTCGAGACGAGCGCGGGATCACGTGCTCCGAGATAGCTGCGAACGCTCTTGACGTCTTTGGCGCGGCGCACCTCGCCGGCGAGCTCGCGGACGAGGGTCCGAAACTGCGGCGCGTCGACCGTGTAGCGCGGCGAGCGGAGGACGACGACGTCGGTGATCGCGGCGCTCGAAGCGGCCGGGAAGGCTGCTTCGCGAACGTCCTTCGCGCGCTGGGACTGCGGGTCGTTGGTCGGGTTCGCCTCCGTCGTCAGGGCGCCGCCGAGCAGTCCTCCGATCGCCACGACGGCGAGCACGATCGCAACGATCCACGCGCCGATCGCCCACCACGGATGGCGCGCGCTGGCCACCACGAGTCTCTTGAGCCATGCGATGTTCATGCTCACCACCGGCGCGGCCGCGCCGGCCACCAGTCGC
>JBKOYZ010000019.1:0-23521 GCA_046725655.1 Actinomycetota bacterium
TCTGCGGCGGCGAGCTTCGAGGGGTGCACCGAGGGGTGCAGGAATGGCGCGTTTGCCGCCATTACCGCATACGCCGCCCGCATGGTTGAGCGGTCGCCCGCTCGCCGTCGGCTGCTAAATGGGCCCGCCTGGATTCGAACCAGGGACCAACGGATTATGAGTCCGCTGCTCTGACCAGCTGAGCTACGGGCCCCGCCGTGACAAGGGTATCGCCGCCGAAGGAGGGGGCTCACGGGGGAACCATGGGTTCACCCGTGCTAGTCCGCTGCTCTGACCAGCTACGGGCCCGCTGCGCAATACCGCGAAAACCGCTCTGCGTTAACGTCCGTATCCCCCGCCATGAGGCTCCCGTTCCCTCTGCTCGGTGCTGTTCTCGTCGTCGTCGCCGCTGGCTGCGGCGGCGGCAACAACAGCTCGAGCAGCCAGACGGAGTCCACCTCGAGCGCCTCGTCCGGCGGCACCGTCGTCAAGACGGTCACGATCTCGGAGACCGAGTACAAGCTGACCCCGAGCTCGGTCAAGCTCTCGAAGCCGGGGACGTACATGTTCAAGGCCGTCAACAAGGGCACGGTGACCCACGCGCTCGAGATCGAGGGCAACGGCGTCGAGGAGAAGACGGGCGAGATCGCGGCCGGGCAGTCCGCGTCCCTCAAGGTCGAGCTGAAGAAGGCCGGCAGCTATGAGATGTACTGCCCGGTGGACGGGCACAAAAGCCAGGGCATGGAGGGGAAGATCACCATCGGCTCGACCGGCGCCGGCTCCGGTGGGATGACAACCCAGGAGACGACCACCTCGGAGACAAAGACCGGCTACGGGTACTAGCCGGTTCGGTTTTCACAATCCGCTCGGAACCCTCACAATAGGGCCTGCCCGCTTTTCCGCGGCCGGCGACAACGGAGGAGGGTGAGCGAACGGTGAAGGTCTTCCAGCACGAGACGCAGCTTCGAACGAGCGGCGGGCTGACCGTCCGCGACATCACCGAAGAAGTCATGGACTGCGTGAGGGAGAGCGGTGTCATCGACGGGATCGCCTGCGTCTACTCGCCGCACACGACGTGCTGCGTGCGCGTGAACGAGTTCGAGAGCGGCTTCCTGGAGGACTTCACCAACATGCTCAAGCGGCTGATCCCGAGCGACACCTACTACGCCCACGACGACTGGGACCGCCGCACGGAGAACATCTGCCCCGAGGACATGGACGTCGGCAACGGCCACGCACACTGCATGGCGATGCTGCTCGGCACGGCCGGTGAATCGATCCCCGTCCGCGACGGGGAGATCTGCCTCGGCACCTGGCAGCGCGTCCTCTTCCTCGAGCTTGACCGCGAGCGCGACCGGCGCTGGATCGTCCAGGTCGTCGGGACCTGACGATCGCTAGCTGAAGCCGAATCCGCCCGGCCCCGCGGCGCCCCGCAGGTATCCTCGGCGCCGCGCGATGAGGCTCGCGCTCTAACCGCCCTTCGGGGCTGATGGCCTCTACCGAACGTCATCGACGGTTAGGAGGCCCGCGTGAGCCCGGTTCAACTCGCAGCAGTCCTGGCAACGGTCGTCCTCGTGGCGAGCGTGTGCTCGGTGGAGCTCGGCATCACCGTCGCGCTCGTCGAGCTGACTCTCGGCGTTGTCGCCGGCAACGCCTTCCACCTCGGCACACAGGAGTGGCTGGACTTCATCGCGACGTTCGCATCGATCGTGCTCACTTTCCTCGCCGGGATGGAGGTCGATCCGGCCTACATGCGCCGCCGGCTCGGAGCGTCGCTCGGAATCGGCGTCGTCTCGTTCGTCGGCCCGTTCGCCGTCGCGTCGCTCGCCGCTTACTCGCTCCTCCACTGGGCGTTGCGCGCGTCGCTGATCGCCGGCACAGCGCTGTCGACGACCTCGCTCGCCGTCGTCTACGCCGTGCTCGTCGAGCGCGGCTTGACCGACACCGGGGTCGGCAAGCTGCTCATGAGCGCGACCTTCGTCACCGACCTCTGTACGGCGTTCACGCTGTCGGCGATCTTCATCGAGCCGAACGTGTGGTTTCCGGTCTTCCTGATCGTGTCGCTCGCGCTGATCGTCTCCTTGCCTCGGATCGCGCCGTGGTTCTTCGGACGGTACGGGGACCGCGTGATCGAGCCGGAGATAAAGCTGGTCTTCGCGTGCCTGTTGATCCTCATCGTGCTTGCCGATGCGTCGAACGGTCACGCCGTCTTGCCGGCGTTCGTTCTCGGGCTCGTCATGAGCCGGCACTACGCCGAGCACCGCGAGGAACAGAAGCGGCTCCGAGTCGTTGCGTTCGCCTTCCTGACACCGTTCTTCTTCATCAAGGGAGGCTTGAACGTGTCGCTCGACGCAGTCGCCTCCAACCTCGGCGTGCTGGCGATTCTGCTCGCGGCGAAGATGGCGCCCAAGATCGCGTTCGTCTACCCACTCGCGACAAGGGCGGACCGCCGGCACGGCACGTTCACCACGCTGCTGATGAGCACCGGCCTGACCTTCGGGACGATCGCCTCGCTTTACGGCCTCACAGCCGGGATCATCGACACGACCCAGTTCTCGCTCCTCGTCACTGTCGTCGTCCTCTCCGCGGTCGTGCCGACCGCCATCGCCGAGCGATGGTTCCTGCCGGACGCCGAGCGGGAACGACGAATCGACCGCCGCCTCGCCTACGCCGAGAGCGAGGAATACGTCTAGGGGCGGAGGCGCGCAGACGGCCCGCTAGGCAGCGTCCGACAGCGCGTCGAGCTCGCGGTTGACGGCCAGCCGCTCGAGCGCCGTTGCCTCGATCTGGCGCACCCGCTCGCGCGTGATCCCGAGCTCTCGGCCGATCGCCTCGAGCGACTTCGGGTCGTGGTCGCCGTTGAGGCCGTAGCGGAGCTTGACGACCTCACGCTCGCGCTCGGGGAGCTCCGCGACCGCGTTTCGGAGAGCCTGCTCCTGCAGGCTGTACGTGACTTCCTCTTCCGGAGTGGCCGCCTCGTCGACCGCCACGACCTCGCCGAACGTCCCCTCTTTCTCCTCCCCCACCGGCTTGTCGAGGCTGGTGACCGCCCGCGCGACCTGCCGCACCTCGCGGACCTGCTTCAGCGGCAGCTTCGCCCGCTTGGCGATCTCCTGGTCGGTCGGCTGGCGCTCGAGCTCCGCCGTCAGCTCGCGCTCGGCGCGGCGGATCTTCTGCTCGCGCTCGACGATGTGGACGGGGACCCGAATCGTCCGCGACTTGTTCGCCACCCCGCGCTGCACCGCCTGTCGGATCCACCAGGTCGCGTACGTGGAGAACTTGAAGCCTCGGCGCCAGTCGAACTTCTCGACGGCGCGGATCAGGCCCAGGATCCCTTCCTGGATCAGGTCGAGGAGATGCAGGTCGTGGCCCTGGTAGCGCTTCGCGATCGAGACCACCAGGCGCAGGTTCGAGTTGATCATCCGCTCCTTCGCCTCATGGTCACCTCGCTCGACGCGCTTCGCGAGCTCGACCTCCTCCTTGGCCGTCAGCAGCGGCCACTTCGCCGCCTCGTTCAGGAAGAGCTGGAGCGCGTCGGTGGTCGCGGCCGCGAGCTCGCCGTTCACGAAGGTCGGCTCGATGTCGGTGCGCCCGCAGTCATCGGTGAGCTCGATGTGCCGAGCGTCGAGCTCCTCGTGTAGCTGCGCCAGCTGCTCGTCGTCGAGCTCGTGCTCCTGTACGAACTCGCCGAACTGCGAGAGGTTGAGGCAACCCTGCTCCTCGCCGCGATCGAGCAGAGTCTGGATCTGCTCCTGGGGCATCCCCCTATTCTCCCCGCTGGGCCGCTCAGATCAAACCGCACACCCTGGCCGTGCTCGGCCAAGCGCAGTAGCCGCGCCCGTTGCGGTAGGCCCGCTCGGCGACCCACATCTGCTCGAGCGGAGACCAATTGTCGGCCCAGCCGCGCCGCAGCAGGTGGTGGGGCGCATAGCCCTCCATGAAGCCGCGGTCCATCTGTAGGCCGCCCCAGTACGGATCGCCGGAGTCCTGCCACGAGCCCTCGTAGCGGTGGATGCAGAGCCAGGCGCGCCGGTGCGGCGGGTGGATGTAGGCAACGTAGGCGCCGCGCGCGGCGCGCTGCCAGAAGCGCAGCGTCCGCAGGTTGGCCGGATGGACAGCGCGGCGCGTGAGCGGCCGGCCCATGGTCGCCTGCCAGCGCCACGTCCGGGCGCGGTAACTGCGGAGGACGGCCCGGTACCGACGGAGCACGGCGCGGTCAACGTGTATCGACCGCTTCACCAGGCGCGAATTCGGCTTCGCGGCGTGCACGACCGACGGCGACGAGGAAAGCGCCGCGGCGCCGCGCGCCACGCCGAGAGCGAGCGCGAGCACGCTCATTAACAGCAGCAACCAGCGTTTGTTGGCAAGCACAGGTCTCAACCCCCTTGGGTCTCGATGTCGCTCAGGTGACGTGTCGGGCACACCTGCGCTGTGGCACGAGGGCGAGCCCTGATCGGTCTTCTCGACCTATCCGAGGACCGTTAGACGGAAACCCACGACCGCGGTTAGGCGGTCGTGACAGGGATTACTTACGTGGCTTTACGCCGCCCGAGGCGTTTGTTCGCGAAGCGTCACGGTGCGTCGGCTGTCGAACCGGCCGCCGGCGGTGCCGTCGCCGGCGGCGGTGCAGCGGGCGGCGGTCGCCTGCGCGCAGCGAGGACGACGAGGGCAATCCCGCCTCCGAGGACGACGGCGCCACCGATGAGCAGTCCGATCGCGACCCAGAGCAGCCACGACAGCTTGGCCCCGACGTCCACGTCGGCGGCGACGCCGCGCGAGCCGTCGGCGTTCATGAGCACGACCGACCAGTTCCCCTCACGCACCTCCCACGTCACCGTCTGTCTGCCCTGGCCCGACGCGGAGGCCGCCCAGAAGTTCTGGACAGTCGGAGGTCGGCGCGGGGCGCCTCCGGCAACCTGCCGGTAATCGGCGCGGAAGGGGTCGAAGTTGATGTCCTCGACGTCGGCATGCGCGACGCGCCCGAGGTAGCCGGCGACGGCCGCCTCCGGGCCGATCCCGATGAAGACCGGCTTTGCGGAAGCGCTTTCGCCACGGATCCGCACCTTGCCGAGCCAGTTGTCGTTCAGGATCCACTTCGCGCCACTAGCGTCGACCTCGAGTCGCTCGCGCGTCAGCGCGTAGGTCGGCGTCGCGAACCGCTCGTCCGGCGTCGTCAGATAGCCGTCGTCACGCTGGGTGCGGTCGGCCCAGAGTAGAAAGCCGCCGCCGGCCATGACGGCGAGCCCGAGGAGGCCCAGGATGCTGCCGAGGACGATCAGGACGACGCGGCCGGCGCTCACGCTACCTCCTCAGCTCAGGTCTCCAACTCGACGCGCTCGATGACCGCGTCCCGGAGCGGCCGGTCGCGCGCGTCGGTCTCGGACTGCTCGATCGAGTCGACCGCTTCCATCCCCGAGCTGACGCGGCCGAAAACGGTGTGCTTGCCGTCGAGCCAGGGGGCCGCGGCGGTCGTGACGAGGAAGAACTGGCTGCCGTTCGTGTTCGGCCCCGCGTTCGCCATTGCCAGCGCGCCGCGCTCCACCTTGTGGTCGTTGATCTCGTCCTCGAAGGTGTACCCCGGCCCGCCGGTGCCGGTGCCGGTCGGATCGCCGCCCTGGACCATGAAGTCGCGGATGACGCGGTGGAAGACGACACCATCGTAGAAGCCGTCCGCGGCGAGCTTGCGGAAGTTCTCGACCGTCTTCGGCGCATCCTCGTCGTACAGCTCGACCTCGATCGGGCCGTGGTTGGTGCGGATCGTCGCGGCGCTCACGGGGCGGGACCGTAGCGCACTGGGCCACTGGTAGCGTCGGTCGGGTGAGGCGCCTGCTCCTCCTCGTCAGCGCGATCGTCGCGTGCGACACGACGTTCTTCACGGCCCTGACGCCGCTCCTGCCGCGCTTCGCGGACACGTATCACCTCTCAAAGGCGGCCGCCGGGGCGCTCGTTGCGACGTACGCGACCGGAGCGCTCCTCGGCGCCATCCCGGGCGGCGTCACGACATCGCGGTTCGGCCCGAAGGCCGCGGTACTCGTAGGACTGACGCTGATGTCGGTCTCGAGCCTCGGTTTCGCGTTAGCTGACGATGTCTGGTGGCTCGGCCTCTCGCGCCTCCTACAGGGCTTCGGCAGCGTCTTCTCCTGGGCCGGCGGGCTCGCCTGGCTGGTCGGAGCCGCTCCGCGCGATCGTCGCGGCGAGCTTCTCGGCACGGCGATGGGCGCCGCGGTGTTCGGCGCCCTGATGGGGCCGGTGCTCGGAGCCGTCGCCGACCAGGTCGGCGTGCGGACGGCCTTCCTCGCGGTTTCGGGGGTCGGCGTCGCCCTGATCGCCTGGGCGGCCGCGACAAGGGGCGCGCCGCCGGAGGCCCAGCCGCTCCGGGAAGGGATCCGTGCGCTGCACGGACGGCAGATCTACGCCGGCGCCTGGCTGATCGTGCTCCCCGCGCTGCTCTTCGGCGTCCTGATCGTGCTCGTGCCGTTGCGGCTGAACCACTTCGGCTGGGGCTCGGTCGCGATCGGCGGCGTCTTCCTGGCGACGACCGCGCTCGAGGTGGTGCTCAACCCGCTGCTCGGCCGCCTCACCGACAGACGGGGCCGACTTCAACCCGTGCGCGCCGCGCTGATCGGCTCGATTGCCGTATCGCTCGCCCTCGCCTGGGCCGGCCGGCCGGCGGCGATCGTTCCACTCGTCCTCGCAGCGGGCATCGCCTACGGCTCCTTCTACACGCCCGGACTTGCTTTGATCTCGGATGGCGCGGACGAGCAGGGCGCCGCGAAGGGCCTCGCCTTCGGCCTCATGAACGCAGGCTGGGCCGTGGGGGCGATCGTCGGCCCCGCGGTCGGCGGCGCGCTCGCGAGCATCGCCGGCGATGCGCTCCCCTACCTCCTGATGGCCGGGCTCTGCCTGGGGACGTACGTCGCCACGCGCGCGCGTTTCGCGCAGCCGGCGACTACTTGAACTGGAAGTCGGCGTACCGCGTGGCGACTCCATTCGGAGCGTCCGCGAACTGAACGACGAATCGACGGCAGAGCCCAGCCCAGCCCTTGTCTGTTGTCCAGTTGTAGACGAATTGCTGCCCGGCGACGTCGTACGTCAGCCCCGCGAGGCCATTCGGAACTGTGGTCTCGATCGTATCCGTCTTCGCGTTCGGGCATGCAATTGGCTCGACCGAGACCGCCGTCACCGCGCTCAGGTCGGAAACGGCGTTCCCCGACGCGTCCAGCAGTGACCACTTGACCGGAATCGTGCTGCCGGCCAGCGCGATGTTCAGCACCGGCGGGTTATCGACAGGTGGCTTGAAGCCGACGAAGGTGAAGCGCACCGTATACGTGACGGAACGGGTGGCGGTGTTGCCGGCGAGATCCGTCGCGGTGACCGTGAACGTGTGATCGCCCGCGGTCGTCGTGTCGAGGTTGCCGTTCACTAGGGGCGCGCCGGTGCAGGTGGCAACGCCACCGGAATCCGAGCAGCTGAATACCGGCTTGACCTGCTGGTTCAGCGTGAAGACTTGCCCTGGCAGCGGCGTGTCGATCACGATTCGTGGCCCGCTCGTGTCCGGAGGTGCGGGGCGGAAGCTAGCCGCCTTGTTCCAGCTTTGGGCGACGTTGCCAGCCGGGTCCATCGCCTCAGCCGCAACCTCGCCGACGTTGCCGGAGACGGTTCGTACGTAGAGCCCCGGTGCCTGCTGCACCAGATTTCGCTCGACGTGCCAAACGCCGGTACCGTCGTTCCACAGGGCTGCGACCTCGCGCAGCGACCCAGAATTGTCGCTGGCGCGGACGAAGATAGTCGTGCCGCTAGTGCCGGTAACCGCGCCGACCTGCGAGATCAGCGGCCGCGTGACGTCACTCGATGTCGAGTACGTGACGTCGAACCCGATCGAGCTGACAAGGCGCTCCTTCCTCTGATCGGGCCGGTACTGCCCAAGCGTGACGACCGCCATGTCGCGCTCGCCCGAGCCGAAGACCGGCGCCCGTTGCAATGCGGTAAAGCTCGCCGGCCAGAAGCTGTCGGCGAATTTCTTGCTGGGCTCGTTCTTGAACGCGTTGACGACGGGCGAGCCCTGCGTCGGCGAGGGATCGTCTACGTCGTGGGTAGTCAGCGCCGTCACGAAGATGTCACGGGCCTTCTTGCCGGCTATCGTCACATCCTTCGTCGCGAGCGGCTGGATCGGGCGGTAAGGGATTGCCAGCGTGCCCGCCGGTCCCTTCCAATACTGCGTTCCACCCTGGCCAGGTGTCGGCGTCGCGCCAGCACCGAGGCCAGTGACAGACGTCGACCCGATGTCGATCGAGCCGCTCGGCGTCGCCGTCATCGACGAGGTATCAGCCGGGGTCGGAGGCGTGGCGAAGTGGTAGAAGGGCAGGCCGTAGAACGTCGCCTCGAGCATCACCTTCTCGTCGTACGCGCTGTAGATGCTCGCGCCGAGGTAGTAGTTCGTGAGCGCCGTGAACCAGTTGTCGCCGATCGCGGAAGAGCCTTTGTTCAGGTTCTCCGCGAACGACTCGAAGAGCTTCTCCGAGGCGGCAATCGAGTCGGTGTCGCCGTAGCCGAAGCCGGTGTTCGCAACGAAGGCCGCGATCCCGTCCTGGGCGTACGTCTGCGCCCAGTCTTGGTACTGCGGGGCGACGTTCGCGCCGGCAGTTGCGCGGCCGAGTTCGTCGCCGACATTGAGGCCGCCGTGGCAGCCGACGCTGAAGATCACGTGCCGGCCAAAGTCCTTTCCTACCGCGTCGCCGGTCGCCGTGACCACCTGAGTGGCGATGTCCGTGACGTTTTCGGGCCCTGCGGGCTTGAACGCGAAATGGTTGTAGTGGCCGAACAGCGCACCGATGTCCGGGATCGGCGACAGAGTGTAGAACGCGCTGTCGACGTCGGACTTCGTCCACAGCCCGGTCGTCGCGCCCATCGGCGAGATCAAGCTGTCGGCGGTGATGCTCGGCAGCCGTGGACTCGCCGACAGAGCCGCCTTCGTGGCATCGGCGGAGTCTGCGAGGAAGTCGTAGCCGGTCGTGAGGGAACGCTGCGGCGACAAGGTGCCGTTGAGGGACAGGTACTTGCTGACCTGCGCGTTAATGTCCGTGGGAGTCTCGACAAGGCGCGCGACGCTGATCTGCGGGAGCGGGAGGTCGTGGTCGAGCCACGTGATCCGCGTGAAGGCGCCGTAGGCGCCGTCGGTGAGGACGTTGTTCTGCGCGGCGGCCGCATAGAGGGAGTTCCCCGCGGTCAGGTTCGATGTCGTGAACGCGAGATCCGGAGCCTCGTCGAGCTCCGGCGAGAGCACTGTCGGATCGGGCTGGCGGTACATCGGAATGGCCGTGTCCGTGCCGAGCAGAACGATGTTGTGGAGGTTCGGCAACGCGCTCCGATAGCGCGCGACGAGGTCGTTGATCGAGCGCACGACGCCGTTCGCGGCATCGGGTGAGCATGGGTTCGCGTCGAACGCCGCATACGCCGACCGCACCGAACCGTTCCCGTCGACGGAAAGCACCGCACCCTTGACCTCGCTGCGTGCGGCAAGGGTGGCTAGGTTCGCTCCGACGGCACCGCCTGCGCCCGCGGACGCGACGATCTTGTTCGCTTCCGCGGAGCCATAGAGGCGCGCGAGCCGCTGGCGATCGACGAGGAACAGCGTCTTCGTGGCGATCGGCAGCGAGTTCGGCGACGGCAGTGGGCCGATCTGGTTCTTGTCGTCGAACCCCGTTCGTGCGGAGCATGGAGGCAGCGGCGGGGGCGGCAAGACCTCGAGCCGCAGCACGTAGGGCTCGTTGCTAAATGCGCCGTTGTAACCGGTGACGCCGATCGTCGCCATTCCGTTCGACGCCGCATGAACGACCAGCGCCGCCTGCTCCGGCGCGTCGCCGCGGTTCTGCGAGATGTTCGCCGCGGCCGTACTGCCGAACGGCGTGCTGCCCCACGGAGTGCTGCCGAAGGGGATGTCCGAGAGCGTGTTCGCCTGCGGCACCGTGTCGGCGTTGTCTGTTCCAGGAGCTTGGTCGGGCACGGGAGTCGTCCCGAGCGGCGTGCTGCCGAATGGCGACGATTGCACCGGCGCGAGCGACGGACCATTGAGCGTCAGATCGAGGTCGGTGCCGCTCGGCACCTTCAGGAACGCGATGAGCCGTGAGTTGACGGGGACTCCGCTGAGCGGGAACCGGAAGTACTCCTTGTCACCCGCGCTTGCGACGTGCCCGACGATCAACGCGTTGTCACTGATCGTCGGTGCCGTCGATGGATCATCGTTTGGCTCATGGTTCTGCGTTACGAGCACCGGCGCGTGCTCGGGTGCTTCGCGTGTGAGCCCGACGGCGCTGACGCTCGCCGTCGACGGCTGGTCGCCAAGCGTGAGCCCGGTGAACGCCGTGAAGTCGAGGCGAACCGGCTGTGTCCCACCCGCCGCACCCGTGCACGCGCCGATCGGTGACGTCCAGGTCGCAACCGTCGGCTTCCCGGCCGCGACGACAAGCGCCGGATTCTCGACGCTGACGGTGCTCGACCCGAACGTGAACGCCGACGACCCCTGCACCGGGAAGAACCCGGTCGGCAGCTGCACCGTCACCTTGAAGCTCGACGTGCTACTGCACACCAGCGTGAAGGTCACGTGGTAATGCGCGTTCTTGCCCGTGCCGGCGACGTCCTGAAGACCCTGAACCGGGATCTGCTCCCACGGGTATGCCGTGAACGGCAGCACGGCGCCGACGATCTCGTCCAGCGTCATCTGGCGCGCGGGGTCGCTCGCCGGCAGGTCGTTGAACAGCATGCCGAGGGTCGCAGTCGCCTTGATCGCGCGGGCGGCGGCGGCATCGCCGAGTGTCTTGCCGTCGCAGGAGAACGCAGACGCGGGCGAGCAGCTGACGATGTCCGACAGCGGGTTAATGCTCGAGAGCTGCACCGCCGCGAGCCGCGTTCCCGCAACGTTCATCGAGTTCAGCGTGATCGCCGCGCCAGGCGTCGAGCCGTAGGGCGTGGACCCGTAGGGGGTCGAGCCAAAGGGGGTCGAGCCGAACGGAATCGAGCCGATGTGCGCATCGCCGAGCACACCCGCGGCCGCGATTCCGAAGAAGGTGTTGCTGTCGCTAATGCACGAGGCGCAACCGCCCGAGCTGCTGATCACGCCCTGCCAGGTCGTTTGCCCGGTCTGGCTCCGGATCGACGGCGGCACAGGGACGTCGCTCACCTTGAGCTGTCCGAGCAGGATCGCTCCAACCGGCACGCCCTGCCACAGTGTCGATGCGAAGCTGATGTCCTTCATCGGCAGCGCGTAGAGCCGGCCGCGCGCGGTTTCGTTGTTGAGCACGTCCGACAACGACAGCGAGCTCAGCGGCTGACCCGCCAACGGCGTTCCCGCGAGTACATCCGGCCACGTCGCGTGGTCTGCGGGATTGAGGAGCGGGATCTGCGACAACAGGACCTGGTCGAAGGTCGTCGACCCGAACGGGGTCGAGCCGAACGGAAGCGAGCCGAGCACGCCGGTCGGAGCGATCTCCCCCGTCGAGCCGAAAGGCGTCGAGCCGAACGGGGTCGATCCCCACGGCGTAGAGCCGAACGGCGTCGAGCCGTACGGGGTCGATCCGTACGGGGTTGAGCCATAGGGCGTCGAGCCCCAGGGCGTCGAACCGTACGGGGTGGAGCCGAACGGGGTGGAGCCGAACGGCGTCGATCCGTACGGGGTCGACCCATACGGCGTCGAGCTGGTGGTCGCGCCCGTGAAGAACGGAATTCGCGACGCGGGGATCTTCGAGAACGGCGCAACCGCGACGCCGGCCGGAAGCGAGGTCTCGTCGACCGCGAGGTGCACGTCCGAGATGGCGTCGCCGACGACATTGACGGTGACGTCTTGGCTCGCGCGTGGCGCGCCGTCGGCAACGGCGGTGATCCGGAACACGTACTGACCAAGCGCCTGCCCGGCGGGCACGGACACCGTCGTGTCGTAGGGGATGTTGACTGGCGCCGTCGCCGGTCCGAGCGTCGGGGGATCGAAGCTGAACCAGCTGCTCGGATTGTCGACCGCCGGCCCACTGACCTTCGACACGCTGAAGGTCACCTGGTCGATCCGGGCGGCCGCCTGGTTGATCAGGCTCACGATCTGGTCGCCGAGGCCCGTCGTCCCAGCATCATGGGTCACTTCGCTTCCGCCCGTGAAGGCCGCCAGAACGCTCTGGCACACCACGTTGTTATCGGGACCTGCACCGGGGTTGTAGGTGACGAAGGAAACGTTCGTGTGCGTCGCCTTCAGCTGGCTGAGAGACGGGAGCGTCCCGAGGTCGTCTGCAGTGCCGACGATTTCGTCGCGACCAGGATCGATCGGGCTGGTCGCAGGACAGTTGGGAGTCGATGTGGTGCCGCCGGGCGGCACCGCTGATCCAAAGTCGGCCGCTTGGTTCGGGTCGTGGCCGTACGAATCGCCGAGCACGATCATGAAGCGCGGCGCATCCGATGCCCAGGAGAGGTCGTCAGTCGCGCTCCAGGCGGCGTCTCCGGGGCTCAGCGCTGCTTCGTAGAAAGCGCGGTTATACGCCTCCGGGAGATCGAATCCGCAGCCGTTGGTACATGCAGAGATGTTGTTGACCGCGGTTTGAATCGCGGTCCCGCCGGTCGTGAAGTCCTGGGCGCGCCGCCACGGGTAATCGCCAGCGATCCCGAACGGAAAGAAGGAGTAGTCCCTGAAGTCCGCGACCGCGAACCGCGCTCCCGGGATCGACGACTGGATGCGGGTGACGATCGAGCTCGCGTCGGTGCGCGCGTTCGCGATCGCTTCACCCATGCTTCCGGTCGTGTCGAACGCGAGCAGGATGTCGGCCTCCGGCGGCAAGGCGTCGAGGTGCAGCGTCTGGCTCTCGGTAGTTGTGCCGCCCGGCGCCAGCGTCTCCGTCGCCGTCGATGGCGTAATGGCGTCGCCCCCGGCTCCCGAGACCGCCTCCGGCCCTACGAGCAGAGCGAGGATTGCGAGAGCGCCAGCGACAAGTAAATTGATGCCTCGGACCCCGCTGACCCTCCGCCGCATGAAAGCCGTCCCTTCCGGCTCGACAACTGCCCCCGTGCGGCACCCAAATCTACGCTTGTTTCAGACTTTGTCAACCTTGACCCGAAATTGACGAACTTTGTTCCCGGAAACTCCCAGGCTTTGAGCGAGACGCGAGGTCCGACCCTGGGCGTCGAGTCCGCGGTCGCGTTCGTCCCCTACGTGCCGCGCCTCGTCGCCGAGTGGCTGCGCGAGGTTCCGGACGCGCGGTGGCGTGCGCTCGACGGGACGCTCGCGTTCGTCGACATTTCCGGCTTCACGGCCATGTCCGAGCGACTCCAGCGGCAGGGGAAGGTCGGCGCGGAGGAGGTCACGGACGTCATGAACGCGACTTTCACGCGCCTGCTCGACGTCGCCTACGCCGACGGCGGCGGGCTCGTCAAGTTCGGCGGCGACGCGCTGCTGCTCTTCTTCAGCGGCGACGAGCACGCGGCCCGCGCCGTCCGCGCCTCCCACGGCATGCGTCGCGCCCTCCGGGAGATCGGCCGCCCGCGCACCTCGGCCGGGCAGGTGACGCTGCGCATGCACGTCGGCATCCACAGCGACACGTTCCACTTCTTCCTCGTCGGGGACACCCACCGCGAGCTGCTCGTGACCGGGCCGGGGGCGACAGTCACGGTCGGCCTCGAGGACGTGTCCGAGGCCGGCGAGATCCTGGTCAGCGACGCCGCGGCGCGCTCCCTGCCGCCGCGCGTCCTGGGGGACCGCAAAGGCGGCGGGCGATTGCTGAAACGCGCGGTTCCGGGCGGGCCCGCCGGCCTCGAGCCGCTCCCGGACGTTCGCGGCCTCAAGTTGGACGAGTGCGTGCCGGAGCCGATTCGCGATTACCTCGCCGCCGGCGCACCAGAGCCGGAGCACCGCCAGGCGACGGTGGCCTTCATCCACTTCGACGGCACCGGCGAGCTGATCGAGAACGAGGGACCCGAGGCGGCGGCGGAGGCGCTGGCCGAGCTCGTGACGGCCGCCCAGGCAGCGTCGGCTGAGCACGGCGTCTGCGTGTTCGAGAGCGACATCGACGCCGACGGAGGCAAGCTGATCCTCGTCGCCGGCGTGCCGCAGACGGCCGGCGACGACGACGAGCGGATGCTGCGCACGGTCTGCGCGATCTCGGACGCGGGCCTGAGCCTGCCGCTGCGGATCGGCGTCAACCGCGGCCGCGTCTTCGCCGGCGAGGTCGGGGCTCCCTTCCGGAGGACGTACACGATCCTCGGCGACACCGCGGCGCTCGCCGCGCGGCTGATGAGCAAGGCGGAGCCCGGCCAGGTGCTCGCCTCGACCGAGGTTCTGGAGCGCTCGAGGACGCAGTTCGAGACAGCGGAGCTGCCGCCGCTCCAGGTCAAGGGCAAGCGCACGGCGGTGGTCGCTCATGACGTCCACCGGCCGGCGGGCCTGAAGGAGGCGCCGCCGGAGCGCGAGCTGCCGTTCGTGGGGCGCGAGCGCGAGCTCGCGATCCTGAGCGCCTCGCTCGCGCCGGTCCGGATGGGCTTCGGGAGCCTCGTCGAGCTGACCGGCGAGCCCGGAATCGGGAAGTCGCGCCTCGTGGCGGAGGTCCAGACGCAGGCCGCGGACATGACCGCGGTCGCGACCGCCTGCGAGCAGTACGAGCTCTCGACGCCGTACTTCCCGTTCCGCGGCCTGCTGCGCTCGCTGCTCGACGTGCCGCTAAACGGCAACGGCGGCAACCCGAACGAGGCCTTGCGCACGCGGGTCGAGAAGCTCGATCCCGAACTCTTGCCCTGGGTCCCCTTGCTCGCGCTGCCGCTCGACGTCGAGCTCGAGCCGACGCCGGAGTTCGAGGAGCTCCAGCCGGCCTTCCGCCGCGCCCGCCTACACGGCGTCGTCGAGACGCTCCTCGCGAAGCTCCTCCCCGAACCGAGCCTGATCGTCGTCGAAGACGTCCACTGGATGGACGAGCCGTCTTCCGACCTGCTTCGCCATCTCGGCAGCCAGGTGACCGGCAAGCCGTGGCTCCTCTGCGCGACGCGGCGGCCGACGCCGGGCGGCTTCGTCGCCGCGGAGGGCGTGCCGCCGGTCCCAGCGCTGACGATCCAGCTCGAGCCGCTCGGGGAGGAGGCGGCGGGGTCGCTGATCGCGGCCGCGGCCAATGGAGGCTTGCTCCAGCACGAGGTGGGGGCGATCGCCGAGCGCGGCGCGGGCAACCCGCTCTTCCTCCAGGAGCTCGTCGCGAGCGAGCGGGCGGAGGAGGAACTGCCCGAGACCGTCGAAACGGTCGTCGCGACGCGGATCGACAAGCTCGCGCCGGCGGACCGCTCGCTGCTCCGCTACGCCGCCGTGATGGGCGCCAGCTTCAGCGGCGAGCTGATCGCGGACGTCCTCGAGGGAGACGAGGCCGCGTCGGCCGACTCCGAGGCGTGGGACCGCGTCGCCGAGTTCGTCGAGCGCGATCCCTACACGCCGGGCGGCTTCCGCTTCCGCCATGCCCTCTTCCGCGACGCGGCGTACGAAGGGCTCTCGTTCAAGCGCCGCCGCGAGCTGCACGCCCGGGTTGGAGTCGTCTACGAGGAGCGGTACGGCGAGGACGCCGACGACTACGGAGAGCTGCTCTCGCTCCACTTCTTCCACGCGCAGGAGCACGAGAAGGCGTACCGCTACTCGCTCCTCGCCGGCCGGCGGGCGCAGAAGAAGTTCGCGAACGTCGAGGCGGGCGTTTTCTACCGACGCGCACTCGAGGCGGCGCGGCGCCTGCCAGAGCTCGACCCACGCGAGATCGCCGGAGTCTGGGAGTCGCTCGGGGACGTCTCCGAGCTCGCTGGTCTGTACACAGACGCCTCGAACGCATACAAGAGCGCGCGCCGCGTCGCCGAGCGGGCAAAGCTCGACCTGCCGGTGCTGCTCCTAAAGGAAGGCGTCATCCGCGATCGGCTGAGCCGCTACGGAGACGCGCTGCGTTGGTATCGGCGCGCACTCGCTGCGATCGCGACGCTCGACGACGAGGACGAGCGTCACCGGCTCGAGCTCGAGACGAACCTCGCCTACGCCGGCACGCGCTTCCGCCAGGGCGAGTTCAAGGACTGCATCGACTGGTGCAACCGGGTCGTCCACGAGGCGGACTTCGCCGAGGACCTGACCTCGCTCGCGCACGCGTACTACCTGCTCCACCTCGCATACACGACGATCGGCAGCCCCGAGCGCGTCGCATACCGCGGGCTCGCGCTGCCGATCTACGAGGAGGTCGGTAACCTACTGGGCCAGGCGGACGTCCTCAACAACCTCGGTATCGACGCCTACTACGAGGGCCGTTGGGACGAGGCTCTCGACCTCTACGAGCGCAGCCGCGATGCTTTCAAGCGCGTCGGGAACGTCGTGAGCGTCGCGATGATGAACCTCAACATCGGCGAGATCCGCTCGGACCAGGGCCACCTCGACGAGGCCGCCGCCTCGTTCAAGGAGCTGAAGGAAGTCTTCGACGCCGCCGGGCACCGCACGCTTGCCGCACTGTCGGTCAGCAACCTGGGCCGCCTAGCCGCACGTTCGGGACGGTTCGACGAGGCGCTCGACCTGCTCCGGCGCGCCCACGTGGCGTTCCACGAGATCCACGCGGCCAGCTTCGAGCACGAGGCGAAGGCGCGCCTGGCCGAGCGCGCCGTGCTCGCGGGCGAGCCGACCGAGGCGCTTCGTCATGCCGACGAGGCGCTCCGCGCGCTGATCGACACCGAGGCGAGCCCGACCCTGCTCGCGTTGCTCCACCGGATTCGCGGCTACGCCCTGACCCAGCTCTCCGATTACGACGGCGCCGAGCAGTGCCTCGACGAGAGCATGCGCGTCGCGCGCGAGAGCGGGAGCACCTACGAGCTGGCGCTCTCGCTCGATGCGGCCTCGCGGCTGCAGCGGAGCGCGGGCTTCGCCTCCGCGGGTGAGAAGGCAGAGGCTGCCCGTTTGCTCGACGCGTTGGGCGTCGTTTCGGTGCCGGAGGTGCCCTTGCCGCCCGTGGGCGGCCAGTAGGCGAGCCTTTCGGCGCGCCGCAGGCGCCTAACTGCGCGAGTCGAGGTCGCGCGCCAGCGCTGCGGCCTCGGCCCTCTTCCGGACGACGTCGTAGTGATCGTGGTGCTCGACGACGTCCTCGACCCCCTCGTCCTCGTGCCCGTTGCGGACGAAAAAGAGGGTGGCGTCCTGCCGGACACGCTCGAACTCGGCCTGCGGGACCTCGAGCTGCTCCATGCAAGAGATGTCGCCGCATTCGCAGAGAATTCCCAGCCGTTCCGAGGCGATTTGAAGCGCGTCGCTGACGCGCTCGATGCGCTCGTTCACCTCGCGGAACAGCGCCTCGTTCAGCCCGACCTTACGCTCGCGCTCGCTGATGCGGCCGATCCTATCCCCGGACGGTAAGCCCCGTGGCACGTTTACCACTCGTCGCCGCGGGGACGGCCAACCTGTGGTAGTCAGGGGCCTTCGGCTCCTCGAAGAGACGCGGAACCTCGTGGCCCAGGCCTGGTGCCAGGGGTCGGACGCCCGCGACCGCGATGGTGCCGCCGTCGCTGCGTGGGACGAGCAGGCCGTCAGCTGGTCGCTCCTCGGCGCCCTCGTCGCCGTCGTCGAGCGCGACGCAGCCGCGCAGGGGGAGATCCCGCTCGAACAGCTCGCGGCCGTTCTCTACCCTCTTTCCGACCTCGTCGATACCGACTCGCTCGCGGCGTGGAACGACGACCCACGGCGCTCGCAGGCCGAGGTCGTCGGCGTCCTCGATCGCGCCGCCGAAATGTACGCCGCGACCTGGGAGAACCTCGAGCTGAGCGCCAACTGAAGCCGTCCTAGCGCGGCCGGCTTCGCGCGAGGTAGCGTGCGCCATCGCGCACGAGCACTTGAAACGCCTTCCGGAGGGGATGTCGTACCGAGTCGAGGGCGGCACTGCCGCCGCACTCCGGCGTCGCTACCCGCATCTCGCCTACGCGCTTTACCCGCTGCTCCTCGCCGCGACCACAGGCCTCTACATCGGAGCGGCAAAGCTCGGAATCAACTTGTCCGTCGCGCACGGGGTCGTCACGCCGGTGTGGGCACCGGCTGGGATCGCGCTGGCTGCGCTCGTCCTCTTCGGTCCGCGCCTCTGGCCGGCGGTGGCGATCGGCGCGCTGATCGCGAACGCGACGAGTGGGGCCTCGCTCACGGTCGCGGCGTTCATCTCGATCGGCAACACCCTCGCGGCCGTCGCCGGCGCGTTCCTGCTGCGCCGCGCCGGCTTCAGGCCCACGCTCGAGCGGGTTCGCGACGTGGTCGCGCTCGTGCTGCTCGCGGCAGTCTCCAGCACGGCGATCGCTGCGACGAACGGGGTCACAACGCTCTGGATAGCCGACCGCCTCTCCGGTTCCTACGGCTCGGAATGGTTCCTCTGGTGGAGCGGAGATGCGATGGGCGATCTCGTGGTCGCGCCGCTCCTCCTCGTCTGGCTCTCGGTGCCATTCTGGAAGCCACGCCGCTCCGAGGTCGAGGAGGGAGCCGCGCTGCTCGCGTCGCTCGGGGCGGTCTCGTGGTTCGTCTTTCTGCACGGATACTGGCGCTACCCACACCTGCTCTTTCCGCTCCTCGTGTGGGCCTCGCTTCGCTTCCGTCAGCGCGGCGCCGTCACCAGCGGATTCGTCGTCGCCGCGTTCGCGATCGCCGGCGCCGTCGAAGGGACCACGCCGCTCGGAGGCGGGACGCGGACGGAGGTCGTCCAGATCGCGGAGGGCCTGCTGGCAGCCGTGATCATCAGCCTCCTCATCCTGGGCGCGGTCCTCTGCGAGCGGAGCGCGGCCGAAGCAAACCTCGAGCGCGAGCGCGCCGCGCTGGCCGACGCGCAGGAGCTCGCCCACATCGGCAGCTGGGAGTGGGACGTCGGGGACGACCGAATCACCTGCTCGGAAGAGCTGTGCCGCATCTACGGGCTGAAGCCGGTTCCGCACGTCGACTATGCCTCGTACCTCGAGCGCATCCACCCGGACGACCGAGCCCTCGTCCGGAAGACCGTCGAGCAGGCGCTGTCCGACCCGGCACCGTTCAGCTTCGAGCACAGGGTCGTCCGTCCGGACGAGACTGTCCGCTGGGTGCACGGGCGCGGCCGCGTCGTCGCCGACGCCGTGGGGCGACCGGCGCGCCTGGTCGGCACCTCACAGGACTTGACCGCGACCAGGCAGCTGGAACAGCTGCGCGAGAACATCCTCGCGACCGTCTCGCACGAGCTGCGAACGCCGCTCACCTCGATCCTCGGCTTTGCCATCACTCTCAAGGAACACGGCGCTTCCCTCCTCGAGGCGACCCGTGACGAGCTCCTCACGCACCTCGTGGAGCAGGCACGGCGGCTCGACCACCTTCTCTCCGACATGCTCGATCTCGATCGGCTCCGGCACGGACTGATCGTCGCCGAGTTCCGGGCGACCGACGTCGGTGCGCTAGTGCGCCAGGTCGCCGCCGAGCGGCCGGCGGGCGGGCATCCGATACTTGTGACGGCCGAGCCGGTCGTCGCCGAGGTAGACGCCACGAAGATCGAGCAGATCGTCGAGAACCTGCTTGCAAACGCGATCAAGCACACGCCCGGGCGAACCGAGGTTTCGGTCCGCGTCGCGCGCGTCGATGATTCGGTTCTCGTTGCTGTCGACGACCGCGGCCCGGGCATCGCGCCGCACGAACGCGAGGGGCTGTTCGAGCTGTTCAGCAGGGGCGCGGCGTACAACGGCGTTCCCGGTGCGGGCGTCGGGCTCTCGCTCGTCGCGCAGTTCGCTGCGCTTCACGGCGGGCGCGCCTGGGTCGAGGAGAATCCGGGGGGAGGCGCCTCCTTCCGCGTCAGCCTCCCTCTCCGGCAGCCGTCGACGAGGCGACGTGCGGCCGAGTCCGCGCGTCAGCTCACACAGCGATGAAGCAGCTTGGGCGCCGGTAGCCGCCTGCGCGAGCTCGGCCTCCGGATCGGCGAGCTCGAGGCGGGGCCGCTCGATTCGATCGCGGACGTCGCCGGCGTCTCGGTCGGCCACGTCACGATTCGCCGCGATGAGCCCGAGCCGCCGGATGGCCGCGGCGTCGCGCGCACCGGCGTCACCGCGGTCCTGCCGGCGCCGGCCGAGCGTCTGCTCGTGCAGGAACCCGTCTCGGCGGGCGCGGCCGTCCTCAACGGCGCGGGCGAGCTGACGAGCTTCATCCAGGTCGGCGAGTGGGGTCGGATCGAGACGCCCGTGTACCTCACCTCGACCATGGCGGTCGGCCGTGTCTACGACGAGGCGGTCGCTGCCGCCGTCGCTTCGGATCCCACGGTCGGCGTCGAGAACTTCGTCATCCCGACCGTCGGCGAATGCGACGACGGGTGGCTCAACGACGCGCGCACGGTTCAGGTCGCCGACAGCGACGTCGCGCGCGCTCTCGACGCGGCGTCGGAGGAGGTCGCGGAGGGCGCCGTCGGCGCCGGCGCCGGCATGATCTGCTTCGGCTGGAAGGGCGGGATCGGCACCGCGAGCCGGCTCGTCGGGAACGCGGTCGTCGGCGTGCTCGTGCTCACGAATTTCGGTTCGTCGCGACAGCTGCGGATCGACGGCCTTCCGGTGGGGAGACTGATCGAGCCGCCGCCGCGGGGGCGTGGAGGCGACGGAGGTAGCTGCATCGGGGTCGTCGCGACGGACGCCGACCTGGGCACGCACGCGCTTTCGCGCCTCGCCCGGCGTGTCGGGCTCGGGCTCGCCCGAATCGGCTCGGTCGCGCACCACGGGAGCGGCGAGATCTTCCTGGCGTTCTCGACCGGCGGCGGCGAGCAGGTCGCCGACGGAGACCTCAATCCGTTCTTCGCCGCGGTCGTCGAGGCGAGCGAGGAGGCCGTCCTCAACTCGCTCTGGGCCGCGGAGGACACCGATGGCCGCGACGGCCGTGTCGTCAAGGCGCTGCCGCACGAGCCCGTGCTCGCGCTGCTCCGCGAGCACGGTCGGGTCTAAGCCGTCAGCTCGGCCGCGAGCTCCGCGAAGACTTCCGTGTACCGGTCGACCGCGGCGTCGTCGTGGGCGACCGAGAGCGTCCACTCCTCCTCGCGCCCTGGGGTCATGAAGATGCCTCGGTTCAGCGAGTAGAGCCACGCGAGCTCGGTCAGCTCCGCGTCCTGGTGCGCCTTGAACGTCGCGTAGTCGACGATTCGCTCGGTGGCGAAAGTGACGCAACCCTTCGCACCGATTCCGATCGCGTAGCCCGGGAGCTCGTGCTCCTCGATCACCTTCGAGCAGCCCGCGAGGATGCGCTCGTTCAGCCGGTCGAGGTGCTCGTACGCATCCGGCGTCAGCACCTCGGACAGGTTCGCGCGGGCGGCCGCCATCGAGAGCGGGTTGCCGTTGTAGGTGCCGACCTGGTAGACGCGCTCGTCCTCGACGACCTGCATCACCTCGTCGGTACCGCCGATCGCGCCCGAAGGCAGGCCGCCGCCGAGCGACTTGGCCAGGGTCACCATGTCGGGCTGGACGCCGAACCGCTCGGTCGCGCCGCCCGCCGCGATCGCGAAACCCGTCTTGACCTCGTCGAAGATCAGCGCGATCCCTCGCCGCTTCGTCAGCTCGCGCACGGCTTCGAGATATCCCGGCTGCGGCGGGACGATCCCGAGGTTCATCATCGCCGCCTCCATGATCACGCAGGCCGGCGCCCGCCCCTCGGCTTCGAGCCGCTCGATCCGCCGCTCCATCGCGCCGACGTCGTTGAACGGCACGGCAACGGTCAGGTCGATGATCGCCTGCGGGATGCCGGCGCCGTAGCCGACCGACGGCAGCGCATCGGGCTCGGCTCCCTCCACGTCGACGGAGCCGGTCGAGACCATGACGGCGTCGTGGTGGCCGTGGTACGAGCCGAAGATCTTGACGATCGTGTCGCGCCCGGTGAGGCCGCGCGCGACGCGGATCGCGTCCATCGTCGCCTCCGTGCCCGAGTTCGTGTAGCGCCACTTGGGCAGGTCCCAGCGGCGCTGCAGCTCCTCGGCGACCGCGACGGCGTCTTCGGTCGGCGCCGCGAAGTGCGTCCCGAGGCGGACCCGCTCCTCGACGGCCCGGACGATCGCCGGATGGGCGTGCCCTTGCGTCATCGAGCCGAAGCCGTTGTGGAAGTCGAGCATCTCGTTCCCGTCGACGTCCCAGACCCTCGCCCCCTCGCCGCGCTCGAGGTAGATCGGCCACGGGTCACGCAGCTGGTACGACGATGCGACTCCGCCGGCGAGCGCCTTGCGCGCCCGCTCGTACATAGCGCGCGAGTTCGTCGTCCGCTCGTTCAGGGCGCGCTCTTCCCGCTGCGTCAGGTCGCGGATGCGCTCGCGGTCGAGCGTGCGAGGTGCCTGCACTGCCATCGCGTCGAGCCTACACTTCCCCCTCGTGCGAGCCCGCGTCAAGGAGAAACGAGAAGTCGCCCGCGGGACGCTCTTCTTCGAGTTCGACGTCGGCGACGAGGTCGATTTCACGCCGGGCCAGTACTTCTGGGTCGAGGTGCTGAACCCGCCGTTCCAGGACGAGCGAGGGCCGCGGCGGCACATCTCGCTCGCCGTTTCGCCCACCGACCACGTCCTCGGGCTCGCGACGCGCGTGCGCGAGACGGCGTTCAAGCAAGGGCTCGCGCGGCTCGACGTCGGCGACGAGATCGAGGTCGAGGAGCCGAAGGGCGACTACGTCCTCCCTGGCGACACCGACCGCCGGTACGTCTTCATCGCCGGCGGCATCGGCATCACCGTCTTCCGCAGCATGCTCCGGTACATCGCCGACGAGGGCCTTCCCTACGACATCACCCTCGTCTACTCGAACCGCGACCGCGAATCGACTGCGTTCTTCGACGAGCTGCCCGAGCTGGAGCGGCGCATTCCTGGGCTGCGGGTGGTGCTGACGATGACGGGCGATCCGGCCTGGGAGGGCGAGACCCGCCGCGTCGGCGGCGAATTCCTGCGCGACCACCTCGACAGAGAGCTCGGCGACTACACCTACCTCGCGGCCGGGCCGCCGCCCATGGTCGAGGGCATCGTGGAGATGCTCGACGCTGCCGGCGTCCCGGAGGAGCAGGTCCTACCCGACCGCTTCAGCGGCTACTGACCTTGTCCCCCGCGGCCGTGTCCTGGTGCCAGACCCCAGGACACGGCCTGGAGAGACAAAGCGCCTGGAACCGAGGCGTTTTGGCGCTCGGGCCGCGGACATGTCCGCGGCCCAATTCGTGCCAGGCACGAGGCCACGCCCCGAACAGACGTGGCCGGCGGGGCGGGCGGAGTGGTTGGTCGGCCTCCTGTCAGCTCAAGCTGCGAACGGGGGTTCCTCGAGCGTGAGCGCCTTCCGGTCGGCGTCGAGCGTATATCGGACGCCGAGCGGAATTGAAGCGAGGTGCTTCCCGTGCCCGAGCGGCAGCTTGTAGAGAACCGGCACGCCGAGCGGCTCCAGGTGCTCCTCGAGCACGTCCTCGAGGGAGCGGGAACGCGCCCAGTCGGAGGCCTGCCGCAGGTCGCCCCAGTCGCAGTCCTTCATCTCGCCGACGACGACGCCGGCGACGTTGTCGAGCTTCCCTGCCTGCCGGAGCTGGGTCAATTGCCCGTCGATGTAGTACGGC
>JBKOYZ010000053.1:0-5010 GCA_046725655.1 Actinomycetota bacterium
GCGTGTCGATCCTCGGCTGTCATGGGCCAGTCGGCCCATCTGTCGCGGCATCCGCGACGAAGCCGTCAAGCCGCTTCAGCCCCAGGCAGGCGAAGCCGAAGATCGGGTGCAGCTCGATCGCGTTCGACGACCAACGGCGACAGCGCCTGCGGATCATCCACGTTACGGTCGCAGCCCGTCAGCAGCCTCTTCTTCCGCCGTCCGCGCCAAGCCCTTCTCGTTTGGAAGCTGACTCACATGTCAATCATTAGTACTCGCGGGAACCGGACGCCGAAGGTGCCCATCTTGGCAACGTCGACGGCCGAAAACCCGACCAACGATCGAGGGTCTTAGGCCGCTGAGAGCGGGTACCACCTGGCTACCAGAGCGCCTAAACAAGCCCTTTTGCAGCGCGTTCTAGCCGCTCACCTTAAGGGTCGAAGCGTCCCGGCCCTTCTCTACAATCTTGGTGGAGAATGGCTCCACCGCAAGCGGCGAACCTCGTCCCCGGTCCGGCCGGTAATCGGCGAGCCGCGAAGCACGGCGGCTTCGTTCGCAAGTTCACGCCGGCCGAGTCGAGGGAAATCGCCGCCCTCAAGGACGAGATCCGTGAGCTCGTGCCGCTCGACTCGCCGAGCGTCGAGCCTGCCGTCTCGATCCTCGCCGGTCTGCTCTGGCGCCGGGGGAGGCTGTACGAGTTCCTGGTCGCGAAGGGCCTTCTCCGTGGCCGCAGCGACCGCACACAGATACAGCCCGCCGTCGGGGCGCTCGACGATGTCGAGAAGATGATCCTGACGACGATGGGCAAGCTCGGGATGCTGCCCAAGGACGCAGCCGCCCTCGGCCTGCAACTCGTCCGGCTCGAGCGCGCAAGAGAGTTCGACTTCCAGCGACTCAGCAAGGACGAGCGTCGCACCTTCGACGAGCTTCTGACGAAGGCCGAGGCGGTGAGTGACGACCCGGACCTGCTCGATGCTGCGTAGGCAGAAGGCGGAAGCCGCCGCCGAGGCCTTCTCGGCTGAGTCGCTCGAAGACGCGACCAGACGCGAGCGGATGGAGCTCCTCGTCTCCGCGGCCAAGTTCGGAGGAACGACCCTCCTCGACATGCTCTACCACGGCGCCGAGATCAACTACGACCCCGCCGTTCAGACGCAGGTTCGCGCCCGGATCCGCGTTCGTCGCCGCCTCGGTCTTCCCCACTCCGACTGCGGCCAGGGCAGGGAAGGCTGCGACTGCCTCCGCACCATCCTCGATGGCGGCGGGGGACTGACCCGCACCGAGGCTCTGCAGGCCGCCGGAGCCGAGCACAGGGCGAAATGGCCGCGCTTCAAGCCGCTTCCGAGACCGCCCAAGCGAGAGATGCAGACCCCGAAGCGAAAGACGTTGCCGAAGCGGCCTGCGAAGAAGCTGACCGAGACGCCAACCCGGCGCGACGTAGCGGTGGAATTCCCGCTCGGGGCTCCCTGGATCTCCCGGCGCAGCCGCGACCAGCGCTCGGCGTTTGCCGACTTCATCGATCAGAAGTTCTGAAAGGAGCCCGGAACGTGACCACAAAGCCCGAGCCCGCCGACGTGAAGGCAGTCGTCTTGAGCGACGGGAACGAATACCGCGTCGAGCCGCAATCACTCCACGTGCTCAGCCCCGGCCTTTTCCAGTTCGTCCTCGACGGCACGACGGCGTGCGTCGCCGGCCGCGTCGACGAAATTCAGTCCTTCGCAATCTCCGGAAAGGGAGCGCACGTAATGGCAACTCGAAAAGCACATCCCGGCCACCCCGGCGTGCAGCGGCCACAGCCAGTACCCCCGGCTGCCCCCCAGCCCGCGGTGCCGAAGTCGAAGGCCGCACCGCTTCCCAGATATCGCCCGCCCAACAAGAGGAAGGCCTGACGATGACCGACAAGCCACGCACCGCAGTCCCCTACGACTGGCTCGAGGACGCCGACAGGAGTTGAAGGCGATCGCGAAGCAGCACGAACGCGACTACACGCTCACCCAGCTTGATCGCGAACTCGGCCTCGAGACGCCCGAGGACGGGCCGTGTCGAGCTCTGCCCACCTTCGGGGTGAACTCGAGCGAGCGGCCGTATCTGGGCCGGGGTTGCTCCTGACCCGGTCCGGGGCCCCGCCGAGCGAATCGCGAGCGCGCGCTCCGTCACGAGACGTCCCGCCGGCCCCACTCGTTTTCGGCGATGAGCGGGACCGGCGGGGGCGGGTTGAGGGTTACAGGCCGGTCGGTGTGCCGGTCATGGAGCGGCTTCCTCAGTCCTCGCCGGGGCCGAGGGGGCCGGTATCTAGGAACCAGCGGCCGGTCAAGGCGACCGTGAGAAGGGCGCTTTGACAGGCTTCCACGGGTGGCAACCCTTCTCGGGCGGGTGCGAGAGGCGGCAGAGCGCGTCGACGAGCTCGAACGGCCGCTCGAGAAGGCCCGCGCCGAGCTACACGCGGCGATCTTCGCCGCTTACCGAGAGGGCATCCCCATGGCCCGGATCGCCCGCGAAGCCGGCCTCTCGCGCCAGTGGGTGCACGAGCTCATCAAGTCGCGCTCGGGCGAGTAGTGGTACCAGGAGTGGTACCAACGGCCCCCTCGCAGTGCCGCAACGCGCATGGTTGCGACGCTTCCGGCGGCCTCGACTCTTAGCCGCCTCTAAAGACCGGCCCCGGCCTCAGCCCTCCGCGGCCGCGCGCTGCTCCCCAGCCGTGTCCTGCTCGACCGCCGGCGGCCCGAGGAACTCGACCTCGAGCTTCTCGATTCGCGAGCCCTCGACCTCGAGGACGCGGAAGCGGACGCCGTCGTGCACCACCTCGTCGCCCGCCTCCGGTGCCCGGCCGAGCATGTGGAAGACGAACCCGGCGACGCTGTGGTAGTCCTCCACCGGCAGCTCGGTCCCGAACTGCTCGTTGAAGTCGTCGATCGGGAACGTGCCGCCGATTCGGATCGTCCGCTCGTCGACCCGTTCGACCGACTCGTCGGGAAGGTCGAACTCGTCCTCGATCTCGCCGACGATCTCCTCCAGCAGGTCCTCGAGCGTTACGATCCCCGCCATCGTCCCGTACTCGTCGACGACCACTGCCATGTGGAAGTTCTCCCGACGAAAGTCGGCGAGCAGAGCTGCGAGATCCTTGGTCTCGGGGACGATGTAGGCAGGCCTGAGCAGCTCGTCGATCCGGACGTTCGCAAACCCCTGGTCGCTGAGGGCGGAGAACAGGTTGCGCACGTGGAGGATGCCGACGATGTTGTCGAGCGTCTCGCGGTACACCGGATAGCGCGTGAACGGAGACTCGATCACCGCGGCGAGACACTCCTCCGGAGGCAAGTCGATCGAAAGCGCGACCACCTCGGGCCGCGGCACCATCACGTCCGCGACCTCCTTGTCGGCGAAGTCGAAGACCTTGTAGAGCATCTGCTGCTCTTCTTCCTCGATCTCGCCGTGCTCCGTCGCCCGGCCGAGCAACATCCGCAGCTCCGCCTCGGACAAGGGCTCGCGCTCCTCGCCGGGCGTCTGAAGCCCGAGCGCGCGCAGGATCACCTCGGTGGATCGCTGCAGGATCCAGATCAGCGGCTGCGCGATGACGAAGAATCCGCGGACCGGAGCGGAGACTCCGAGCGCGACCCGCTCCGAGTACTGGAGCGCCGCGCCCTTCGGCACGAGCTCGCCGATGACGACGTGGAGGTAGGTGATGATCAGGAACGCGAGCACGACCGCGAGCACGGTCGCGAGCACCGGGTCGAGCGCGCGCGTCAGCGCGTGCTCGCCGAGCGCACCGATACCCAGGCTTGTGAGCGTGACACCCAGCTGCATCGCGGCGATGAAGCGCGCCGGGTCCGCGACGATCCGCTGGACGGCGCGCGCCCGGCGGTTCCCCTGGTCGGCGAGCTCCTGGATCTTCGTCCGCCTGGCGGTCACGAGCGCGTACTCGCCCGCGACAAAGAACGCGTTCAGCAAGATCAGCGCCGCGACGCCGAGAAGCTCGAGGAAGAGGGTCATGTCCCGGCCCGCCCGGGATCGGGTCTAAGCGGGTCGTCGTCCAAAGGTCTCGCCTGAGTGTAGCGACGGTTTCTGCTGGCACACACGAACGTGTGTTCCTATACTTGAGGGGTGCGCGCCGACTACCGGGAAGAGCCCTGCAAGAGCGCCCTCAACCGGGTCAAGGGGATGATGTTCGACTGGTCGCTCAACCCCTACATGGGCTGCGTCCACCGCTGCACCTTCTGCTACGTGCGCGCGTTCGAGCGGCGCGCCGACCGTCCGTCAGACGACCGCTATGGGCGCTCGATCCGGGTCAAGGTCAACGTCGTCGAGGTGCTGAGGCGGGAGCTCGCGCGAGAGTCGTGGCGGCACGAGACCGTTGCGATCGGCGCTGCGACCGATCCCTACCAGCCCGCCGAGGGCCACTACCGCCTCACGCGCGGCTGCCTGGAGGCTCTCGCCGACGCCCATAATCCGTTCAGCATCATCACGCGGGGCCCGATGATCGTCCGCGACCTGGATGTCCTCGTCGAGGCTTCGCGGCGGGCGCAGGTGTCCGTGACGTTCTCGATCCCGACGCTCGACGAGGAGGTCTGGCACAAGAGCGAGCCGTCGACCGCGCACCCGCGTCAGCGGCTGCGCGCCCTGAAGACGCTCGTCGACGCCGGCGTGCGCGCCTCGGTCGGGATGGCGCCGATCCTGCCCGGGATCTCCGATCGGCCGGAGCAGCTCGCCGAGGTCGTGCGTGCCGCCCGGGACGCCGGCGCCTGCGGCATCTGGGCCAACCTCCTGTTCCTGCGGCCCGGAACGCGTGAGCACTTCCTCGACAACCTCGCCCGCGACTGGCCGGACGAGCTCGACCGCTACCAGCAGCTTTACCGCGGCCGGGCGTACCTCGGCTCCAAGCAGGCGAAGCCGGTGCGCGAGGCGGTCGCGGCGCTCGCAAAGGAGCACGGCATCCGCGATCGCCGGCGCATTCGGCTGGAGCCCGAACCACCCGTCGAGGCGGAGCAGCTCGCGCTCGCCGTCTGAGCGCGATTCCTCCGCCTCGGATTTTCCCGCATA
>JBKOYZ010000212.1:0-4968 GCA_046725655.1 Actinomycetota bacterium
TCGAGCGGGCCGATCCCGACGTTGACGACCTCGTTAGAGAAGCGAACGAGTCGATGCCCGTCCCTCGTTACCTGTAGGAAGATCTTGGCCGGCCTCCGCGTGACGAGGTCGGGAAGGAGATCGCGCGAGGCGGCCGTCCCCTCGGCCGCGCTCGGAAGCAGGAGGGCGGACTCGAGCAGCAGCACGGCAAGCCGGCGGAGCAACGGCGCGAAGGCTAGCTGCCGGCGTCCGCGGGACCCAGACGGCGTGTCGGCAGGCAGCGAGGGCTGGCAAGGTGCCGGCGTGAGGGCCACTGACCGAATGGCGCGTAGCCGATCGAGTTACGACGCGATCGTCATCGGCGCCGGGCACAACGGCCTGGTGACCGCCTGCTACCTCGCCCGCGCCGGCTTGCGGGTGCTGGTCCTCGAGCGGCGCGACGTCGTGGGCGGCGCCTGCGTCACCGAGGAGACGTTCCCCGGCTTCAAGGTGTCGACCGCGGCCTACGTCAACAGCCTCTTCCACACCGAGATCGTCCGCGACCTCGAGCTGGCCGCCTACGGCTACGCGGTGCTCGCCAGGGACCCCTCGTCGTTCACGCCCTTCCCCGACGGACGCTCGCTGATGCTGGGCCCGGACGCCGACCTGACCCGCAAGGAGATCGCCAAGTTCAGTGTCCGCGACGCCGAGCGCTATCCGCAGTACGAGGCGATGCTCGAGCGGGTGGCGGCGGTGGTCGAGCCCACGCTCACGATGGCGCCGCCCGATCTACTGAAGCCGCGCTTAGGTGATCTCCGGGCGCTGGCCTCGCTCGGAGGAGCATTCCGGCGCCTGGGCGACGGAGCCGGCGAGGCGGTCGAGATCCTCAGCGGTGCCGCGCGCCCGATCCTCGATCGCTGGTTCGAGTCCGAGGAGCTGAAAGGGACGCTGGCGACCGACGCGATCATCGGCGCGATGGCGAGCCCCTCGGTGCCGGGAACCGCCTACGTGCTCTTCCACCATGTCATGGGCGAGGCCGGCGGCAAGCGGGGCGTGTGGGCGTACGTGCGCGGCGGCATGGGCGGCCTCACGCAGGCGCTCGCGGCAGCTGCCCGCGACCTCGGCGCCGACATCCGCTGCGACGCCGAGGTGGCGCGGATTCTCGTCCGGGACGGCCAGGCCGTCGGCGTGGCGCTGGCAAGCGGCGACGAGTTCTGGGCTCCGATCGTGGCCAGCAACGCCGACGCGCGCGTGACCTTTCTCCAGCTGCTCGACCGGGACGCCCTGTCTGCGGCGTTCGTGGCCGACGTCGAGAGGATCAGCTACGCCAGCGCCTCGCTGAAGATCAACGTGGCGCTGGCCGAGCTCCCGAGCTTCCGGTCTGTGCCGGGGACGGAGCCCGGGCCCCAGCATCGCGGCACCATCCACGTCTGTCCGGATCTGGACTACATCGAGCGCGCGTTCGACGACGCCAAGTACGGGCGTCCGTCCGCTGAGCCCGTGATCGAGTGCACGATTCCCTCGGCGGTAGACCCGACGGTCGCGCCGGGCGACCGCCACTTGATGTCGATGTTCGTGCAGTACGCGCCGTACGAGCTTCGCGACGGGTCCTGGGACGGCCAGCGAGAGGCGTTCGCCGACCGGTGCTTCGACCTGCTCGACGAATACGCCCCCAACTTCAAGAGCGCCGTCCTCGACCGCCAGGTGCTCGCGCCCCCCGACCTCGAGCGGGTCTTCAACCTCACGGGCGGCAACATCTTCCAGGGCGCGATGACGCCCGGTCAGCTCTTCGCGTTTCGCCCGGTGCCCGGATACGCGCGGTACAGCACGCCGGTGCGAGGGCTGTATCTCTGCGGCGCCGCGGCCCACCCCGGCGGCGGCGTCATGGGCACGCCCGGCCTCAACGCCGCACGCGAGATCCTGCGTCAGCGCCGCCGCGGGCCCGGCGCAGTCCTCGGCCGCGTCATGCGTCCGCGGGCGACAGAATCGCGTCGAGCCGCTCGAGACTAGCGGCCGGCCACAGGGCCTTCCTGTCGTAGTAGACCTCGAACGCCGGCGCTGAGTCCGGAAGCGTGATCCAGTCCACCTTCGACCTGGTGAAGATGTGGACGTCCGGTGTGACTCCGGTGGGCTCGTCGAGCGTGCCGCCGCGAACGAACCGCACCTGGGGCGCTCCGTAGTCGCTGAAAACGGCGATCTGGCAGGTCGGGCAGCGGAAGATCCGCTGCTTGCTGCCGTCGGCGCGGGGCACCTCGACCGGCTGCGGGTCGCCCGCCAGCAGCTCCACGCGGTCGGCCTCGATCAGCAGGTTGATGACGAAGGCGCTTCCGGTCTGCCGCTGGCAGTTCAGGCAATGACAGCAATGGACGAAGAGCGGATCGGACGTAAGCCGGTAGCGAACCGCTCCGCAGGCGCAACCACCCTCGCGTGAGACGCTCATGGATCCTCCTGGAGGACGCGGCAATTGGTCTGGACAGTACCCCGTTCTCGGGCGTAGTCGTGTACGCGGCAGATGCCATAGCCGCCGCGATAGCGTCGCCGGGACAAAGAGCTTCACGCTGAGGCTGAAGAAGGGGAGCTACCGCTTCTTCTGCGACCCCCACGCCTCGTTCATGCACAGCGCGTTCAAAGGTCGGATGAGCCGCGAAGCCGGAGCGGCCCGGACGCTCGGCCGAGGTTCTTACTGGGGGCGGCTGCCTGCGGCCGCCCCCACACGGCCCTATGCTCGCCCGGACGCACCGATCGACGCAGGCAGGCACCGTATGGAGCGCCCGCTCGACCCCACTCGGCTTGGAGACCACCTCGACCGGCTTTATCGAGCTGCGTGGGCGCTGAGCGGCTCGCGGGAGGATGCCGAGGATCTCGTCCAGGAAACGTACGCGCGCGTCCTCTCCCGCCCGCGCCTGTTGCGAAACGAGGACGACCTCGGCTACCTCCTGCGTGCCCTGCGCAACACCTTCCTGAACCAGAGGAGGTCCGAGCGGCGCCGGCTCCGCCCGGGCCCGCTGCCCGATGAGCTCGATCTCGTCGCCGACCCGCAGGCACGCGAGCCGCAGGCCGCGCTCGAGGCCGGCGAGGTCTACGCCGCCGTCGCCGCACTCCCAGATGACTTCCGCGACGTCCTCGTCGCGGTCGACATCACCGGCCTCTCGTACAACGAGGCTGCACGCGCCCTGCGGATCCGCGAGGGGACGGTGATGAGCCGGCTCTACCGCGCGCGCCAGCAGGTCGTGCGCCGGCTCGAAGGCGGCTCAGGATGAGTTGGTGCGAACGGTGCCGACGAGCACCTTCTGGCCCGACGACGCCTGGTCGCCGTCGGCCCGTTCGCGGGTGACGGTGAGCGTCGTGAAGCTCAACGGAGTGACGCCGGCCCACAGCGTGACCTTCCGGCCGTCGTTGAACGTTCCGATCGGAACGAGCAGGCCGGCGGCGTTCCGTAGCCAGGCCTCGTAGAAGCGTCCACCGTCCAGGCGGGGAAGCCCGGTTGCGTGGAGCTCGATCCGCCAGCCCGAGGATGTCTTGGTGAGCGTCGCTTCGCCCTGCGCGGCGGGCGCAAGAGCGGTAGGTGCGAGGGCCGCCTCGTAGCGCCGGCCAGAGGTGCCCGAACCGAACACGGCCAGTCCGATGACGACTGCCGCTGCGGCGGTCGCAGCCGCTGCGGCCGCACCGACTAGGACGAAGCGGCGCGGCCTCGGCGCACGGTGCGCCGCTCGCTCGGCGTCGATACGGGCTCGCAGGCCCGCAGGCGCCTCGACCTCGGCCGCGGCGCTTCGTGTGAGCGCTACTGCACGCTGTTGCTCGGCGAGCCGGCCGGCAAGCTCGGAAGACGCGGCAACTCGTGCCTCGAGCGCGGCTCGCCGCTCGGGCGCAATCGACCCGTCGGCGAGCGCCGCGAGCGCGGCGTTCTCCTCAGCGCCGGCTTTGTCTTGTCGACTGCGTCTCATCGGCACGGCAACAGGAACGGTAGCCGCGAGGGTCCACCCACGTCGGTAGCGCAAAAAGCTCGCACACCAGGTTAGACCCCTTTTCGTCGACGTTATTCCGCCCCCCCCCCCGCGGCAGGCCTTCAACGGTTCCGGGAATACGCGCCCGCTCGCGGTGTCTCTAGCTGACGAACGGTCAACTACCCGGAAAGGAAGGCCATGATCAACCTTCTTCGACTCACCCGCATCCTCTCCGTGGCGGTGCTCGTCTTCGTGGGCGCCGTCTTCGCCACCGGGGCCGTCGCAGCGAGCCACGGGGGTGCGTTCATCAAGCTCGGTCACAGCGGGCTCGGCCGCATCGTCGTCGACTCACACGGCAAGACGCTCTACATGTGGGCGCACGACAGGCGGGGCAAGAGCACGTGCTACGGCAAGTGCGCAAAGACCTGGCCTCCGCTCGTGACCCGTGGCAAGCCCCGTGCGATCTCCGGTGCCCGGGGCGCGCTCCTCGGCACGAGCCGTCGGGCCGACGGCCGCATGCAGGTCACCTACCGCCGGCACCCGCTCTACCACTTCGCCGGGGACAAGCGTGCCGGCCAGACCGCAGGCGCAGGGCTGGTCGCCTTCGGCGGTCGCTGGTCTGCCGTCTCGCCCGCCGGCGCGGCGGTGCAGAAGCCAAAGCCCACCATGTACTCGCCTATCGAGCGACCGAAGCTCAAGCACGGCCTGCTGACGATCATCGGTAGCAACGCGAGCGACAAGATCGCGCTTCGCCTGAAGGCCCGCGATCCCCGCATCCTCCAGGTCGACGTCGGTGACAACGGCTCGGCCGACTTCAGCTTCAGGCGCAAGCACATCGCGAGGATCGCCGTCGATGCCCGCGCCGGGGACGACCTCGTGCGGATCGACGACGCCAACGGGCCCTTCACCGACACGATCCGCACCACGCTCGCCGGCGGCGATGGAAACGACACGCTCGCCGGCGGCAAGGGCGTCGAGACGCTGCTCGGCGGCGCCGGCAACGACTCGGTCGACGGCAACGGCGGCAACGACAGGGCGCTGCTGGGTGCCGGCGACGACACCTTCG
>JBKOYZ010000213.1:0-4620 GCA_046725655.1 Actinomycetota bacterium
CCCGATGGGGACACTCTGCACCGAGCTCGATAAGGACGAAGGCGGCCGCGATCGTGACGCAGCCGCCGTGATGGCAATCATCATCGACTGGGCCGAAGACCAATTCCGGCAGCTGGGCAGACGCGACGCACGCGACCTCGCCATGGCCCTCTTCGCCGGCATCCAGGGTGCCGCGCTCCTCGCAAACACCTTCCGCGACCCCACCATCCTCACCCGCCAGGGACACCACCTCGAACGCTGGATCGACACGCTCACGCGTGCGTAGCGCGGCGGATTTCCACGCCGTCGACATCAACTCGATGTACACGGTCGACGACCCCGAGAGGCGGGCGGTCGGGTTCACGCTCTCCGAAGGAATGGAAGTCCCCGCGGAGATCGCCCCGCGGTTCAACTTCGCGAGCCGGAAGTCGAGGCTGGCCAGAACCATTCGCGGCTCCTACTTCGCCTTCAAGAACGAGTACTGACCCGCACCATCCACATAGTCGGTACTCGGCGCTCGTCAAGCAATCTTGACGCCGACGGTCCGTCAAGTTACCTTGACGGGATGATCGAGCCTAGCGAAGTGGTGGTGCAGGCAGCGAGCGAGGACCCGGAGGTCGGTCTGCGCGGAGTGGCCTCGCTACGGGCCCTGCTGGAGGCGGTCGAGGAGCTGCAGGTGCGGCGCGCGCGCGAACTCGGCTGGAGCTGGCAGAGGATCGCCGAGCTCCTCGGCGTCTCGAAGCAGGCGGCCCATCAGAAGTACGGCAAGGGCGAGCGACGCCAACAACGGAGGTTCCGGTGAGGCTGCTCCAGCGCGGGCGCCGGATGCCGCGCGCGAAGACGATCAGGCCGGCCGAGCCGTACCTGGCCGCCGCCGCCGAGATGGCGCGGCAGCTCGGGCACAACTACATCGGCACCGAGCACGTCCTGAGCATGCTCATCCGCAACCCTGACAGCCCAGCCCTGCGTGTGCTCGCCCGGCTCGGCGTCAGCGCGGGGGCAGTCGAGGCGGCGCTCGCCTGCTGGCTGCCCCCCGTAACTCGGCCGGCGAAGATCGACGCGCAGGCGCTGGCGGAGCTAGGCATCGATTTCGAGGCGGTGCGCGAGCGGCTCGAGCAGACCTTCGGGCCGGGCGCACTCGAACGCACTCACTCGGCCTGCCTGGGCGTCTGCCCGCGCCTGAAGCTAGCGCTGGCGTACGCGCTCGACAACGCCGCGGGCGGCCCACTGGGCGACGAGCACGTTCTGCTCGGAATGCTCTCGGTGCCGGAGTCCGTGGGCGCCCGAGTTCTCGGCGAGCTTGGGGCAACACTCGAGACGGCGCGGGGGATGCTCGATCAGGCGCCATGAACCCGCGCCGCGTGCGGCGCATGGAAGTTGTCAGCCGCGGCTTGCCGGCGCCGAAAAGGGATCGGTCAGGTTGGAACACGTGCGACCCTGGTGCGACCTCGGGCCGGCCAGAAAGCACAGAAACTGAGAGTCGACGCCTCCGTTCCCGGCCTTCTCGTAGCGCCCGTGGGTTGGCGCACCGGGCGAGTTGACTTGCAGCCCGCGTTCGGGCGGTGGTGCGGCTGCGTTCGTGGCTGCCGGTCTCTACCCGGCGAGTAGCTCGGCGATCTCGGGCCGGTCGCGGATCGAGTCGAGGTCGGAGTTGCGCCGGGCGAGGCCACGCAGCCGTTCCGATCGCTCGAGTGCGTGCTTGAGATGCTGTGCCGCCTCGTCTGCGCGGCCGGCTAGCGCCTCGCAGCAGGCGAGGCAGAAGAAGGCTCCGAGCGCCTCGGGCTGTGCCTCGATCACGCGACGAGACCGGTCGGCGGCCTGTGCGTAGTCGCCGGCGTCGTAGAACGGCTGGAATGGCGACCAGACTCGAAGCCGAGCACCTCGTACACGGTGCCTGGTTTGCCACCCACGACGACGATCGTCGTCCCGACCTCCTCCGCGAACGCCGTACGCTTTACGCCCGGCTCGCAGAAGACGAACGTCCCCGCCGGCGCATCGACCCGCTCGCCGTCGAGCTCAAAGGTCGCGTGGCCCTGGAACACGAGGTACAGCTCTTCCTGGTCATCCTCCTCGGAGTGCTCGTTGATGAGCCGGTCGCCGATTTTGCGGCCGCTGAAGCTGCTGACCCCGAACGACGCGATCCCGAAGTGGCGCCTCACCGGCCGATACGGCGCACCGTCCCCCTCGATCTCGTCGATCGCATCGAAGCGGATGACGGAGTACGCGCCCACCGCGACAAACTAACGATCCCGCTCCGGCTGAGACGCGTCAGGATCAGCGTGGGAGGGGGTCGACTCCGGAAAGGAGTTGATCCCAGCGATGGTGCAACAAGGACAAGTCTTCGAACTCACGGGTCGTGGACTCAGCGGCGAGACGCTATGGGCGTACCGCTACCGGACTGGCGGGCGCGACTCACGACGTGTCCAGCGTGGCGGGTTCGTCTCGGAGCAGGACGCGCGTGACGCGCTCGAGCGCGAGCTCGAACGGCTGCGACGGGAACGGCGGGTCTCGCGCAGGCTGACCCTCGCCGAACTGGTCGAGGTGTATCTCGCGCAGCATGACGTGCAGCCGGTGACGATCGACAAGCTGCGCTACCTGCTCAGCAAGGCCACCGCCGTGTTCGGCCAACGCCGCATCAGCGAACTGACCTCACAAGAGATCGCCGAGTGGCGGATGACGCTGTCATCCGGCTACCGCTTCGAAGCAACCCAGGCGCTCCGGCAAGTGCTCCACCGCGCTGTGGCGTGGGGAATGATCGACCTCAACCCGGCTAAGGTCGGCGTCGACAACCCGGTGCGGCGGAGAAAGGAGCAGCATCCGTTCGAGTCGTGGGCGGAGCTGGAAGCGCTCGCCCTGGCGATCGGGCCGCGCTATGGGCCGATGGTCCTCTTCGCCGCGGCGACCGGGCTACGACCAGCGGAATGGATCGCGCTCGAACAGCGCGATGTCGACCGCCAGGAGCGCGTCGTCTACGTGCGCCGCTCGTTCACGCGCGGCGAGTTGAAGATCCCGAAGACGGAAGCGAGCACGCGGGCCGTTCCTTTGCAGGCGCGCGCACTCGAGGCGCTCGACTGGACCAAGAACGGCAACGGTTCGCCGCTGCTCTTTCCAGGCGACCGTGGCGGCTACCTCGACATCCACCACTTCCGCCCCTTCCACTGGCGACCGGCGCAGAAGAGGGCGGGCGTTGATCCGCTGCGACGGGTCTACGACCTCCGGCACACGTTCGCGACCTTCGCGCTCCGTGCCGGCATCTCCACCTTCGACCTCTCTCGCTACATGGGTGCCAGCCTGACCATGATCGACCGCCACTACGGCCACCTCGCACGCGACGGGCGCGAGCACGCGATCAAGCTTCTCGACGCCCTTAACGCGCCGTGGACGCTGGTGGACGCTCGGTGGACGCCGAAAAAGCCAGCTGCCGTCAACGTTGAGAACAGAAACGGCGCAATAGCAGGCTAAACAGCGAAGCCCTCTGACGGACTCGAACCGTCGACCCCCTCCTTACCATGCCCTCTTTGCGCCTCAGCCACTTGCGACTGGTTGCCACTGGTTGCAACCACCGGGCTCCACAAAGGCTCCATCTGGCGTTCTCTGCGAAGGCGACGAACCCGCTCAGCCTGGCGCTCCTGAAGGCGCGTGCGGTAGGCGTTACCCGGGAAAGAAAAATGAGCGCCGCTTGGTCAGGGCGGCGCTCTGGTGGATGTTCGGCAGAGCGCGAACGGCTCGTCTGCACTAGTTCTACGGCGATGTTCCGCAGTCTGCCAACCTGTCGTTCTTCAGCCAGTCGGTCGGGTTCGTCGCCCCGTAGAACTCCGCGAGCCGAGCTACGCCGGACGGCTCGAAAGGAAACGACGTCCAATCCTGCGCGAAGTTCGCCGTGTCTCGACCGATGCAACCCGGATCCCCCGGATTCGGGGACGGCGGTGCTGCTGAGGCCGACGCGGCCACCGTTCCCATTGCAAGAACGGCCACCAGCGCGAGAAGTGTCGCGAGTCGACTGAGCATCTCTCCTCCTTTCGGATTGCTTGCGTGCGAGTTTCGGGTCCGCCGGTATCGGGCCGGTATCGAGGCGGTACGGTCCGCGCGAGTGCTCGAGTTCCGCGTCCTGGGGCCACTGGCGGTCGTCGGCGATCGCGGCTCAATCGCGCTCGGCGGCGCAAAGCAGCGGGCGACCCTCGCGATCCTCCTCCTCAATGCGGGCCGCGTCGTCTCGATCGAGCGACTGGCCGACGAGCTGTATGCGGGCGCCATGCCTGCGACCGCACTCAAGCAGGTGCAGCGACAGGTCTCCGATCTGCGAAAGCTGCTCGGCGCGTCAGCGATCAAGACTCGGTCGCCCGGCTACGTCATGCGGCTGACCCGCGAGCAGCTCGACTTGACTGTCTTCGAGCAGCTCTCGCGTGACGGCTCGGATGCGCTCGCCGGCGGAGACGCCGGGCGCGGCGCCGAGCTCCTACGGCAGGCGCTCGGACTCTGGCGCGGACCGCCTCTGGCCGACCTGACGTACGAGTTGTTCGCGCGGGCGCCGATCGAGCGGCTGGAGGAGGTCCGGCTCGCCGCTATCCAGCAGCGGATCGAAGCCGATCTTGCGCTCGGGCGGCACGCCGAGGTGGTGGCCGAGCTGGAACAGCTCGTAAG
>JBKOYZ010000163.1:0-8140 GCA_046725655.1 Actinomycetota bacterium
GGGCGCTCCTCCAGGCCGCGGCGCGCGACTAGCATCGTCGTCATGACGCGAGTGGCGGCCGTCGATCTCGGCACGAACTCGACGCGCCTGCTCGTGGCCGACGTCGCAGACGGGCGGATCGAGGAGCTCGTCCGCCGGCTGAAGATCACGCGGCTCGGCGAGGGCGTCGACGAGCGCCGCCGGCTCCTTCCCGCGCCCATCGCGCGGGTTCGCAACGTCCTCACCGACTACCGCCAAGAGGCCGAGCAGCTCGGCGCTGAGCAGACGCTCGCGATCGCGACGAGTGCTGTTCGCGACGCCGAGAACGGCGAGGCGTTCCTCGGCGAGATCGAGTGGAGCTACGGGTTCTCGACGCGGCTCCTCAGCGGCCACGAGGAGGCTCAGCTGACCTTTCGCGGCATCGCGACCGATCGCGACATCGACACCGAGATCCTCGTCGTCGACATCGGCGGCGGCTCGACGGAGCTCGTCGCCGGCGGTCCCGACGGCCTCCGCTTTCACGACAGCCTCGACCTCGGCGCCGTCCGCCTAACCGAGCGCTTCCTTCCGAGCGACCCTCCCAAAGAAGCCGAGCTCGAGGCTTGCGCCGAAGCCGTGCGCGCGCTCTTGGCGGAGCGGGTGCCCGAAGCCGTGCGGCCTGCTGCCGCCGTCGGCGTCGCCGGGACGATCACGTCGCTCGCGGCGCTCGATCTCGGGCTCGAGGAGTACGACCCCGAGCGTGTCCACGGCCACCGCTTCGGCCGCGAATCCGTCGCGGACCAGCTCGCGCGCCTCGCGTCGCTCCCGCTCGAGCAGCGCCGCGAGGTCCCGTCACTCGACGCGGAGCGCGCGCCGGTGATCGTCGCCGGCGCGGTGATCCTGCTCGCGGTGCTTGACCATTTCGGCCTGGCCGAGATCGAGGCGAGCGAGCGCGACATCCTCGACGGAGCAGCGCTCGAGGCCGCCGAGCTGCCGGAGCGGGAGGAAGGCGCCGCCCCTCCCGGCGCATACACCTGCTGCTAGGAGGGTTTGGCGCAGAGCAGTCTGTGCCGCCGACGAGCGGCTTTCCGCCAAACTCTCAGCGCGCAGCGCGGGTCAGTAGACGGAACCAGGGTCCTCGTCGAGCGGCGGCGGCTGGTCCTCCGCCAGTCGGCGCTGGAGGCCGCTGCGCGACAGAACCCCGACGAGCCGGCCTTGCTCGACCACTGCGACGCGTTCGAGATCGTGCTCTTCCAGGAAGCGGAAGGCCTCGTCGAGCGGAAGCTCCGGCCCGACGACGTGGCGCGGCGGCTCGGCGATGTCGCTGATCCTCGTGGTGGTCGGATCGCGCCCGGCCGCGACGACGTCCCGGACAAGCGTCCCGCGCGTGATCACGCCGACGAGCTGCTCGCCGTCGGTGACGAAGACGGCACGAACCTCGGGGCGCGTCAAATGCTCGCCGGCTTCCTGCGCAGGCGCGTCGGCGGCCAGCGTGCGCGGGTCGGCGACCATCGCGTCGCGGACCTTGTCCACTACGGGTAGATGCCGCGTGCAGTCAGCGCCGCCCCGACCTCCCGAATGCCTGCCACGAGCGCGGCGCTCCGCAGCGACAGGTCTTGCTCCTCCGCCAGCCGCCAGACCCGGTCGAACGCGTCGGCGAGTTGGTCGGCGAGCTTGGCGCGGATCTCGTTCCGGTCCCAGAACAGCCGCCCGAGATCCTGCACCCACTCGAAGTACGAGACCGTGACACCGCCGGCGTTCGTGAGCACGTCCGGGAGGACGAGGATGCCGCGATCGGCCAGGATCGCGTCGGCCTCGACCGAGGTCGGGCCGTTCGCACCCTCGGCGATCACGCGAGCGTGGACGCGCGGCGCGTTCTCGGCACTCACCTGGTCTTCGCGCGCGGCCAGGACGAGGATGTCGCACGGCAGCTCGAGCAGCTCCTCGTTCGTGACGCGCTCGCCCTTGTCGTAGGCGGCGAGCGACCCGTGCTGCTCGGCGTAGTGCCGCAGCTCCGGGATGTCGAGCCCGTTCTCGTCGTGCACGCCGCCGGAGACATCCGACACCGCGACGACACACGCGTCCTTCGCGTAGAGCTCGCTCGCTGCGATCCCGCCGACGTTTCCGAATCCCTGGACGACGCAGCGTTGCTCCGCGAGCGGAAGGCCGAGCTTCGCGCAACAGCGCTCGATGACCATGACGACGCCTGCGCCCGTGGCCTCGTGCCGGAACAGCGAGCCGCCGAGCGCGACAGGCTTGCCGGTGACGATTTCAGGAACGGCGTAGCCGCGCTGCATCGAGTACGTGTCCATCATCCACGCCATCGTCTGCTCGTTCGTCGCCATGTCGGGCGCCGGGATGTCCTCCTGCGGGCCGATCACCGGCAGGAGCTCCGAGGTGAAGCGGCGGGTGATCGCCTGCAGCTCGTTGAGCGAGAGCTCGCGGGGATTGCAGCGGACGCCGCCTTTCGCGCCCCCGTAGGGCAGCCGCAGCAGCGCGCATTTCCATGTCATCCACATCGCGAGCGCAGCGCACTCGCCCAGGTCGACGTCCGGGTCGTAACGGACACCGCCCTTGGTGGGCCCGAGCACGCTCGAGTGCTGGACGCGGTACCCGGGAAACACGCGCCAGGTCCCGTCGTCGAGCCTGACCGGGACGCTGACCACTAGGGAGCGCTCGGGATAGCGCAGCCGCTCGGCAACGCCGTCTTCGACGGCTGCGTGCGGCAGCGCCTGCTCGTACTGCGTTATGGCCTGGTGGAAGAGCGGGGTTTCCCACTCGAGCTCGACCCGCTCGTGCGAAACGTCCTGCACCTCGGCCATCGCGCGGAGTGTAGTGCTGGGCACTATTGGCGCAGGCGAACCGATCCGGGCGCCGCAGCGAACTGCTTTCCAGACCTTGATGCGATGGACACGCACGCTCGCCGTGGCCGCGGCGCTCTCCGCGGCCGCGGCGGCGGCGCCGTCCGCTCAAGCCCACGCGAGACTGATCCGCACCGATCCGGCCGACGGGGCCGTCCTCGCGCGCGCGCCTGCGCGCGTGACGCTTGGCTTCGACGACCGCGTCGACGTCCTCTCGGGGACGGTCGTCGTCCGGAACTCGGATCGCAAACCGGAGGTGCAGGGCAAGCCGCGTGGGTCGGGACGGACGGTGGTCATCCCGCTGAAGCGACTCTCCGACGGCGACTACACGGTCCGCTGGCGCGTCCTCTCCGACGACGGCCACACGATCCAGGGGGTGTTCGCCTTTGCGGTCGGCGCGGGACGTGCGCCGCCGTCCGCGGCGCTGTCAGCCGAGAACGGCGGCCCGAGCGCCGCGAGCGTCGCGTCGCGCTGGCTCTTCTTCGCCGGCTTGCTCGTCGCCGGCGGCGTGGCGCTCTTCCTCCCGTTCGCCTGGTGGCCCGCGCAGCGCCAGGCGGGCGCCCCGCCCGACCGAGACGTCGCGCTCTGGGGCCTCGTCTTCGGCGGGTTCTTTCTCGCCTTTCTCGGCGCCTCCGGGCTGATTCCGCACCACGCATCCCCAACGACCCGATTCGGGCTCGTCGTCGAGATCGGCGGCGTCCTCGCAGTCGCCGGCGCGACGCTCGCGGCCGTCGCGATCGTGGACCGGCGCGTCGGCTGGGCAGCGCTCGCGGCGGCAATCCTGCTGCTGCCGATCCCCTCGCTGGCCGGACACGCCCTCGACCCCGGCCAGATCCGCCCTCTGAACCTCATTGCTGACATGCTCCACGTCGGGGCCGCGGCAGTCTGGATCGGCGGGTTGCTCGCCCTAGCGGTCGGGCTTCCGACGGCGGCGCGGCGACTGGACGCGGAGCAGCGAGCACGCTTCGCGGCAGTGCTCGTGCCGCGGGTGTCGGCATTCGCGCTCGTGTCCGTGGCGGTGATCGCCGCGACCGGTCTCGTCCGAGCGCTGTCGGAGCTGTCGGCCGTGAGCCAGCTCTGGAGCTCGGGGTATGGCCGAGCGCTGCTCGTCAAGACCGCGCTCCTGCTGGCGGTCGTCGCGCTCGGCTGGATCAACCGGTCCCGGCTCGTGGCACTGGGCGACTCGATCGCGCTGAGACGCAACGTCGTCGCCGAGCTTGCGCTGCTCGCGGGCGTCGTGACGGCGGTGGCCTTCCTCACGGACCTGGCACCCGGGCGGCAGCTCGCGCGAGCGATCGCCCGTCCTGCTGCGCCGGCGCCACGATCGGTGCGGCCGCCTCCGGCCGGCGCGACCGTGCTGGCCCATGAGGTGGGCGGCCTCGCCGTCGGCCTAGCGATCCTGCCCGACCGGCGCGTCGAGGCCACCGTGCTCGGCCCGTCGGGCGGCGGCGTCGACGGGCTTTCGGTGGCGTTCCGTGCCGCCGGCCGGCGCACTCTAAGTCTCGCGTGCGGGCCGGGGTGCTACCGCTCCCGCGACCCGGTCGCGGGAAACCGCGTCACCGTCGCACTGGGCGGGCCTCAGGCCGTCTCATTCCCTTTGCCTGCGCGCACGCAGCCGGCCTCGGGACTCGTCCGGCGCGCACGGAAGGCGTTCACGAGCCTGCGCACGGTCGTCATCCACGAGCGGCTGGCGTCGAGCCCGCGGGAGCAGGTCCTGACAACGTGGCGGATCGCGGCGCCGAACCGTCTGACCTACGAGACGAACGTCGGCGCCAGCGCCGTCGTCATCGGCGCGCGACGCTGGGACCGCACCCGCGGATCACCATGGCAGGCGTCGCCGCAGACGCCGCTCCAGCTTCCCGGCGCGTGGTGGAGCCCCCGGTGGCTCGACGCCAAGACGATCGGCTGGCGGCGCGTCAGGGGGCAAAGGGTGCGCGTCGTCAGCTTCTACGACCCGAAGCTCCCGGCCTGGTTCGAGGTCGCCGTCGAGCTGCGAACGGCACTTCCGCTCGAGCTGACGATGACTGCGGCGGCGCACTTCATGCACCACCGCTACACCGACTTCAATCGGCCGCTCCGGATCGTCGCGCCGCGCTAGGAGCGGGGCAACGTGCTCGCCTTCAGCTCGAGGGCGCGCCGCGCGGATCGTCGGCGACGTACGGCTCGACGGCGTGAATCTTGTCGACGACGAGGTAGCGGTCCCGCTCTTCGACGACGTTCTCGATCTGCGAGTTCTCGTGCCCGGGGACGATCACGAACCGGTCATCCTGCTGGCGCACCTGGTCGTACTCCGCGAGCGTCATCGTCACCCGCCCGGAGCAGCCGTCGCCGGCACCGCATTCGCATAAGAAGTCGTACAGCTCGTCGGGGCCGGCCCAGCCGCCTCCGGCCTGCTCTCCCATCTCGGCGAGCCGCTCGTTGACTTCTCGATGGAGCGCCTCGTTTCGCGCCTGCCGCGCCATCCGCTCGCGCATCCGCCGAGTTTACGCCGCAGATGTCGCGCTCGCGTTGGACTGTTCGGCGCCGGCGGATGCCGGGGAAGGGACTCGAACCCTTACGCCCCCAAAGGGGACACCTGATTTTAAGTCAGGCGCGTATGACCAGTTTCGCCACCCCGGCGGGCGCAAGGATAGCCCGTTGCTTCGCACCGGTTACGCCGCCCGGTGGCGCTACAGGCTGGGCGTCCAGGCGAACGTGGACGGGATCTTCTTCGGCGCCTTGCCGTACACGATCGCGATCTCCTCGCGCTCGCGTAGCGGGATCCTGAGCGGGTCGCCGGTCCACTGCTTGCCGTTCACGTAGAAGCGGAGCGGCTTCCCCGGCGCGATGCAGTAGCCGCCGATGCACTTTCGGGAGAGGTAGACGCCCCAGGAGCCGAAGTACTGGCCGAGGCCGTACGTGTTGTGATTGGGCGCCTCGACGTGGATGACGCCGGTCGGGCGCGTCGCCGGGCCGGAAAGGCCCTCGGCTCCCGCGCCGTGAGTGTGAACCTCGGTGATGAACTCGCCGTCGTAGATGCCGATCCCGCCCGGCGGCACGACGTGCTTACCGTCGATGTAGATGTCCACGTGCTGGTGGACGTGCTGCTTCAGCGCTTCCTGGGGCAGCGCCGTCAGGCCGATGGCGTTCAAGCGGTCCGGGAGGCCCACCGAGCCCGCGTCCCACGGTCCTTTCGTCCGCCGCATGCCGGGCAGCCCGGCGAGGTTGATCTCGGGCCCGAGGTCGGCGGTGCCGCCTCCCCCGGCCTTCTTGTCGTTCCCCAGGAAGACGACGCCGAGGAGGACCGCGAGCGCGATCGGGCCCGCCGCCGCCAGGGCGTAGAGGTACAAGCGCGAGCGACGGACCGCAGCGTCCGACGGCCGCTTCCCCTCGCGGCGCTTCGGCGCCTGGACAGGCCGCGGGGGCGCAGGTACGCGCGTTTTCTTCTTTGTCGCCAAGGTTTCTGGATGCTAGCGGCACCGTCTAGTAGTGGCGTTTTGCGAGCGCATCTTCGATACTGCGGGCTCACCCCAAGGGAGGCCGCACATGGGATTCTTGGACAAGCTCCTCGGCCGGTCGAAGAAGGCCGCAGGCGACGTGACCGGCGACAGCTCGATGCGCCAGGAGGGCATGCACCAAGAGCAGGAGGCGATGGCCGAGGACCGCGCCGAGAGCGCCGACGAGATGGCGCAGCAAGAGCGCGAGCGCGCGGAAGAGCACAGGGCCGAACGCGACACGTAGGCAGCGGCGCGAGCACGGTTCCCAAAGGGCGGCTCCGGCCGCCCTTTCTCTTGCCGTCCGACACTGTCTCTAGCGTTTGTGGGCCATGCTCACAGTCGGACTCATACTCGTCGCCCTCGCGGCTTGCGCCGGCCTCGTCGCCTGGCTGACGCGGGCGCTGCAGGCCTTCCGCATTCAGGCCGACGGGGCGCTCACGGCGCGGAACGCGGAAATGGAGCGTCGTCTGCAAGGGCTCACCGAGACGATGGACCGTCGGCTCGGCGAGCTCGACTCCAAGGTGGACAGGAGACTCGAGCACGCGTCGAAGCAGACCAACGCGATCCACAAGCAGCTCGGAGACGTCGGCCGGGCGACGACGCTGCTCGCCGAGCAGGCGAAGGATCTCGGACAGCTGCAGCAGGTATTGCGCCCGCCCAAGGCGCGCGGCGGCTTCGGCGAGCTGCTGCTCGCCAACCTCCTCCGCGACCGCCTTCCACCCGAGGCGTACTCGCTCCAGTACGGGTTCAAGAGCGGCGAGCGCGTCGACGCCGTGATCCGCGTCGACCGCCTGGCGCCGATCGACGCGAAGTTCCCGCTCGACAACTTCGAGCGCCTCGTAGACGCCCAGGAAGCGTCCGACCGCGAGCTGTACGAGAAGGCGTTCGCCCGCGACGTCAAAGGCCACGTCGACGCGATCGCGACCAAGTACATCCGACCCGACGAGGGCACCTACGACTTCGCCTTCATGTACCTCCCATCCGAGGCGATCTACTACGAGCTCGTCTGCGGCAAGACGGGAGCGCTGCTGGCGTACGCCCACGAGAAGCGTGTGCTGCCCGTCTCGCCGACCACGCTGACGGCGTATCTGCAGGTCGTGGTGCTCGGGCTCAAGGGTCTCCAGATCGAGCAGCACGCGCACGAGGTCATGGCCTATTGCGCGCAGCTACAAAAGGACTTCGGGCGCTTCAAGGAGGACTTCGACCTCGTCGGCACGCACCTCGGCCGGGCGCAGTCGAAGTTCGTGGACGCCGAGAAGCGGCTGGACAAGTTCGAGCTGAAGCTCGAGCGGGCGAGCGACTCGCAGGAGTTCGAAACGGGCGACGTGGTCGCCGAGCTGCCGCGCGCGGCGGACGCCGCCTAGCTCAGGGCCTGGGTCAGCCCTCAGCCGACTTCAAGGACGTGCGCCGCGTATTGACTAGACCTCGGCTGGCTCGTGTTCGCGCAAGTAACGGATCAGGCCGCCGGCAACGACGATCTCGCGCTCGCGCGGGAGGAGGTCGTGCGTGACGTTGAACGCCGACGCGTTCTCGATCTCGACCCGAAGCTCGTCCTCGCCGTCGGCAATCGAATGCAGGTCGTGGATGTTCCAGGTCTGCCCGAGCTCTGCCTTGTCGTAGTCGGCCTCGTCCTTGAAGAGCAACGGCACGATGCCCTGCGCGATCAGGTTGCGGCGGTGGATCCGGGCGAAGCTCTTGGCGATCACCGCCCGCACGCCGAGCTGCGCCGGTGCGAGCGCGGCGTGCTCGCGACTCGAGCCCTGCCCATAGTTATGACCGGCAACGATGAAGCCTCCGCCCCACTCGTGCGCGCGCTTGGCGAAGCCCTTGTCCCGGTGCTGGAAC
>JBKOYZ010000113.1:0-2466 GCA_046725655.1 Actinomycetota bacterium
CGCTCGAACACACGCTCGCTGAAGATGACCAGTGACATCGGCCCCGGAGTGCAGACCAGCGGCTGAACGGCGCTCCCGCGGGCAATCATTGTTCGCGGTGTGGGCGCGAGAATCAGTTGCGCGGCGCACCAGCCCTCATACGCTGGGAACGAGGTCGCCCGCGGCCCAGCTCGACGACGCGGTGAAAGGCGGCGGGCAGGGCGCTCCTTCTAGCCGCAGCGAAGGGGGCGCCACGCTCCGGCTCCACTTGAGAATCACGGGCACCACCTATCGCCGGGCACGACGACGCGTTAGCCTTGCCGACCTAGCGGCCAAGGCGCGGGACGCTGCCCAGCCGTTAGCCGTCAGTCGGGGCAGCGTCCGTATGCGCCCCTCTCTCTCCCCGGGGCAATCGCCTTGGCCGCTCTATCTCATGCCCGTGGGGAAGGCGCTTGCAATGTCTTAAGCGGTTTTTCTTACAAAGACCTTGCAATCCCGGGTCAGCCCGAGCTGCGCCGGGAGTAGGATCGTCCTTCAACGCGCTCGCCGGATTGCCTCGATCCGAAGGAGAGCCGGCGGGGTGACCAGACTCATGGCTGCATTCAGCGGCGATCGCCCAGATAGCCCCGTCGCGGAAGCTTCCTGCTGGCTCCCTGCCGACTCTCCTGGGATCGTACGTCGCTAATTATTGATGGCGACTCTGAAAAGGCGCAATTTGCGCTAAGAACGATCGGGCTTGGCATGCCACGACGCGCCCGATGACGCCGCTTGCCGTCACACGCGACCAGCTGGAGCGGCTCCGGGTCGAGCTCGTGCGGCTGGCGGAACTGGACCATGGACGAGACCTCGCTTGCAAATTCGCCGCGCAAGCTCGGCGGGCACCGCCGGGTAGGCGGGCCAACGTCTACTCGCCTTGGCGGGGCCCCGCCACCGCCATTCACCTCGCTGTTCGCCGAGCCCGAAAACGCCCGCTAGTCGCTTCCGGTTGTCGGCTTGCATGTCGGCGTCGCGGAGGGGTCCTCGTGGGCCGCGATCCGTCGGGCCATCCGGCCACACGGCTCGGCTTTCGCGATTAAGGCGTGGCGGGCCGGCGCTGCTTGGCGCGGAAGGGCGAGCGGCGACATCCGCGCGCCGTCTACACCGCAGGCCGCGAGGAGCCGCATGCGCTTCGGCTGCCTGGACTAGGACAGGATCGTGAGCGCCAAGGGCGGGGCACAGCCGCTCCCCAGCAGGTAGCGGGCCTGACCGAGGTCTGCGCGGGAGACGGCAAGGTCGTGTGCCTCTCCCTCGTTGAAGCCGAGCTGGCGAAACTGCTCGACGCGCCAACGGAAGACCTCGTCCTCCTCTCCGCGAACAGTCGGCTCCTTCGGGGCTGCGGGGCCAGTTGACATTCCTTCTATAGGACGCTCCTGGGAGGTAGGAATCGGCGTCGTGCCCGAACTTCTTACACCTGATTTACGCTTCTATGAGACGCAGGCTGGCCCAGCCGCAGTCGCGCCCTACATTCCGAACAGCCGCGCGCAACGGAAAGCAACGGGCCGTTCTCGTCGACCGGGCGGATTGGGCCCTACTGGGCCGTCTGCGCTGCTCGACGTCCATGCGTGTTCAGGACCGTTACTCCGCTGTCGCAGTTCCCGCAGAAGGCGACATGCGCCGTTTGACGGACTCTGTTGACGCCAGTTCGTGACGCCGAGCCGAGCACTGCGCTTTCCCCGAACCAAGGCGGAGCTCGAGCGTACCCCTGACGCCGTGACGCCGCTGACAGCGGGCGTCAGACTAAGGCCGCGTCCGCCGACACTTCGAGTCAGTCCCGCGAAGCACTCTTGGTTCGTGACGGTGTCGGTTGACGGTGCCCGATAGATCGCGATTCCCGCTCGCCGTGCGGGTTCCAGCCAAACGAGTGACGGTGTGACGTGCCTGTCGGGTGGCGTCACGGTAGGCGCGCGATCACCCCACAGGTCGGCAAGTTAGGGACCAGGCCGGCGCGGTCCTCGGCTTTGCTTTCGGCGAAGAGGGTGAGGTGTGCGCCCGCGTTTCTCAGCCCTCTGGGCGGCTCCCGCTTCCTGGTCAGTGGAATCTCCGAGCGTCGACCTGATACTCAGATCGCTCTTCCCGTTCGGTTGCGCGCTGATCAGACCGTCGCGAAATGCTTCGGCTTCCTCGCGCGTTCCGAACTCGGCGACGATCTTCCGTGTCAGACGGTTGACGACGATGAAATCCTTCAAGGCGCCGGACTCTCGAGGCGAACCCACCAAACTCCCGACCTCCGATGCTAACCAAGAGGGACGCCCCAACGTGGGGATCGACGCCAACGAAGGATCGTGTCGTGGTTCCGCCAAAGGGCGAGACAGCAACGCACTCCGACACGAGCAGAGCAAACGTCCCGCCGGCGCGAAGGTGCTAAGCGGACGCGCTGGTCGACCGCCGAGCTTCAGCAAGTTCACGTTGCCAGTACACAATCGCCAGTCGATTTGCTTCCAGCGGCTC
>JBKOYZ010000209.1:0-21822 GCA_046725655.1 Actinomycetota bacterium
CGCGCGCTGAGCCCGGTCAAGGATGTCGACGGGTTCCACCCGTTCAACGCCGGGCAGCTCTACCTGGGGCGGCCGACCCTCGTGCCGGCGACCCCGCTGGGGATCATGGCGCTGCTCGCCGAGCACCGGGTCCCTCTCGAGGGCGCGGAGGCGGTCGTGATCGGCCGCAGCGACATCGTCGGCAAGCCGATCGCTCACCTGCTCCTGCAGGCCAACGCGACCGTGACGATCTGCCACTCGCGCACCCGCGACCTGGCGCGGTACACGTTGGAGGCGGATGTCCTGGTGGTCGCCGTAGGCTCCCCGGATGTGGTGACGGCAGACATGATCAAACAGGGGGCAGCCGTTGTCGACGTCGGCATCAACCGGACCGAGAACGGCGTCGTCGGCGACGTCGCTTCCGACGCCGGGGAGCTCGCCGCGTACTTGACGCCGGTGCCGGGCGGCGTCGGCCCGATGACCATCGCCATGCTGCTTCGCAACACGGTCAAAGCGGCACGCTACCGACGGGCTCTCCTTGCGTTCCCTCAAGGCTGACGCTATGTTTCGGCCGCTTCAAATGCTGGTCGGCGGCTCGGTGCCCGGGCCGTCGTTTGTTTGTTGTAGGAAGGAGTTGTTTGTTGGCTGAGGGCACCGTCAAGTGGTTCTCGAACGAGAAGGGCTACGGCTTCATCGAGCGTGAGGGTGGGGAGGACGTTTTCGTCCACCACTCGAAGATCAACATGGAGGGCTACCGCTCGCTGACCGAGGGACAGCGTGTTCAGTTCGACGTCGAGCAGGGCGACAAGGGCCTGCAGGCGGTGAACGTCCAGGCGGTCTAAGACCTTTCGGAACCAAGTTTCCAGCGGGCTCCGAAAGGAGCCCGCTTTTTTGGACGGGCAAAGTGCTGCGCACTTTGCCCGTGTGAGAGAGGATCAAGACCATGGCAATCACGCGAGATGAAGTTCTTCACGTGGCGCGCCTTGCGCGGCTCGATCTGACCGACGAGGAGATCGCCCGAATGCAGGAGCAGCTGAGTGCGATCCTCGAGGCGGTCGGCAAGGTCGCGGAGCTCGATCTCGCCGACGTCGAGCCGACGGCGCATCCGCTCGAGCTTGCCAACGTCTGGGCGAAGGACGAGCCGCGGCCGTGCCTGCCGGTCGAGGAGGCACTTGCGAACGCGCCCGACCGCGCCGGCAACTTCTTCCGCGTGCCGGCGGGATGAGCTGTGGCGATCACCCGCAATCGACGAAGTCACAATTCCGGCGCAGACGCGTTCGCCACCCGCGCGTCGCGGCCGGTTAGCGTTCCGGCAGGGGCGCTCGCGCACCCCCCACGGGGGCTGGGGTTGGACCGGCCGGCATGATCGACACGCTTCGACTCACCGCCGAGGGGGCCGCCGGGATGCTCGAGCGCGGCGACGTCTCGACCGCTGAACTCCACGGCGCGTACCACGAGGCGATCGCCGCACGCGACCCGGAGCTGCACGCGTTCCTGGCCACGGTCGACGAAGCTGAGGGAGACGGCGTCCCGATCGCGTTCAAGGATCTGATCTCGACCCGAGGCGTCGAGACGACGGCAGCGTCCAAGATCCTCACCGGCTACAAGCCTGTCTTCGACGCGACCGTCGCGTCGCACTGCAAGCGCGCCGGCCTCCCGCTGCTGGGCAAGACGAACATGGACGAGTTCGCGATGGGCTCCTCGACGGAGAACTCCGGCTACGGGCCGACACGCAACCCGTGGGATCCGAAGCGGGTCCCGGGCGGCTCCTCCGGCGGCTCGACCACAGCGGTCGCCGCCGGGATGGCGCCTTGGGCGCTCGGCTCCGACACGGGCGGATCGATCAAGCAGCCGGCGGCGCTGTGCGGTGTCGTCGGACTGCGGCCGACCTACGGGACAGTCAGCCGCTACGGGATCGTCGCGTTCGCATCGAGTCTCGACCAGATCGGCCCGATCGCGAAGACCGTGCGCGACTGCGCGCTCCTCTATCGAATCATCGCCGGGCGCGACCCGTGCGACGCGACGACGGTCGAGCTGCCGAAGCCGGTCGAGATCCCGGAGGCCGAGGACCTGCGCGGCCTCAGGATCGGCGTCCCGAAGGAGCTGAACGAGGCCGACGGGATCGAGCCAGGAGTGACCGAGCAGGTGAATGCCGCGCTCGACCTCGCGCGCGAGCTGGGTGCCGAGGTGCAGGAGTGCAGCCTGCCGCGGTCCGTCGACTACGGGCTCGCCTGCTACTACCTGATCGCGCCCGCTGAGGCGTCCTCGAACCTGGCCCGCTATGACGGCGTCCGCTATGGCCATCGCGCCGCGGGCAACGGCGACATCCGCAGCCTCTACGCCCGCACCCGCGACGAGGGGTTCGGCGACGAGCCGAAGCGCCGGATCATGCTCGGCACCTATGCGCTCTCCGCCGGCTACTACGAGGCCTTCTATGGCCAGGCGCAGAAGGTCCGCACGCTGATCAAGCAGGAGCACGAGGCCCTGTTCGAGCGGTTCGACATCCTCGTCTCGCCGACCTCGCCGACGGTCGCGTTCCGGCTCGGCGAGCGGACCGAGAATCCGCTCGCGATGTACCTGGCCGACGTGCTCACGATCCCCCCGAACATGGCCGGCATGCCGGGGCTGTCGATCCCATGCGGGCTCGCCGAGGGGCTGCCGGTCGGACTCCAGTTGATCGGGCCGCAGTTCTCGGAGAACACGCTCTTTCGTGCGGGCCATGCGCTCGAGCGGGCGCTCGAGTTCGACTACGTCCCGGAGCGGCTTCGATGAGGCGTCGCTTGCGATGCCGACCTCAGGACATGCGGGCTCTGCCCGTATGTCCGTCTGCGTTGGCGACCTCGAGCCTCGATCGGAGGTGGCGCGGTTGAGGCGTCGCTTGCGATGCCGACCTCAGGACATGCGGGCTCTGCCCGTATGTCCGTCTGCGTCGGCGACCTCGAGGCTTGATCGGAGGTGCGGCAGTTGAGCCAATGGGAACCCGTCATCGGCCTCGAGATCCACGTCCACCTGAAGACGCGGACGAAGATGTTCTGCCGCTGCGAGCTCGAGTACTTCGCGCCCGAGAACAGCCGCACCTGTCCCGTCTGCCTCGCGCATCCCGGAACCCTGCCGGTGCCGAACCGAAAGGCGATCGAGTGGACGATCCGGCTCGGGCTCGCGCTCGACTGTGAGATCGCCGAGCACGCGGTCTTCCACCGCAAGAACTACTTCTACCCCGACAACCCGAAGGGCTACCAGATCTCGCAGTACGACGAGCCGCTCTGCGTCGCGGGCCGCCTGACTCTGCCCGGCGCGGAAGGCGACACCGTGATCGGGATCACGCGCGCGCATCTCGAGGAGGACGCGGCGAAGACCATTCACGTCGGTGGCGCCGAGGGTCGGATCCATGGCGCGACGGCTTCGCACATCGACTTCAACCGTGGCGGCACGCCGCTCGTCGAGATCGTCACGGACCCCGACATCCGCACGCCCGAGCAGGCCCGCCGCTTCTTGCAGCTGCTCCGTCAGACCGTGGTCGAGCTCGGAATCTCCGATGCGGAGATGGAGAAGGGCTCGCTCCGCTTCGACGTCAACGTCAGCGTCCGGCCGGAGGGATCGGACGAGCTGCGCACCCGGACCGAGCTCAAGAACATGAACTCGTTCGCCTTCGCTGCGCGTGGCATCGAGCGGGAGATCCAGCGCCAGGTCGAGATCTACGAATCCGGCGGGGAGGTCGAGCAGGAGACGCTCCACTTCGACCCCAGCCGCGAGAACGCGCCGCCGCTCCGGACGAAGGAGGAGGCGCAGGACTACCGCTACTTCCCGGAGCCGGATCTCGTGCCGCTCGAGCCGCTGCACGAGTGGTCGCCGGACGAGCTGCGCGCGGAACTGCCGGAGCTGCCCGCGCAGCGGCTCGAGCGGGTGCTCGGGGCGGGGCTCGAGCTCAAGGACGCCGAGGCGCTGAACGTCGAGCCGGCGCGGGTGGGCCTGTTCGAACGGCTCCGGGCCGAAGCGATCGACGCGAAGCCCGCGGCCGCGTTCATCCTCAACGACGTGGTGCGCCACGAGGTTGACCCCGCGCGCGTCGACGGCACCGAGATCGCAAAGGTGCTCGCCGAGCGCGAGCAAATCCCGCGCGAGGCCTTCGACGCCGCGGTCGCAGCGAGCGCGAGCGACGGGTTCTCCGCGAACGAGTACCTGCAGGAGCGCACGGTGGCGGACGCGGCGCAGCTCGATCCCGTGATCGACCGGATCCTGAGCGAGAACGAGCAGCAGGTGGAGGCCTATCGCAACGGCAAGGAGGGCCTGCTGGGCTTCTTCGTCGGCCAGGTGATGCGCGAGACGGAGGGCAAGGCGAACCCGAAGGTCGTCAACGAGCGCTTACGCGAGAAGCTCAACGCTTAAGGGGTTGCGACCGCTAACGTCTCACCCGACGTCGGGTCGAACGAGGGGTCGCAAGGGAGGGCGAGATGGCGAATCAGGTCGCGTGGTTCGAGGTCGTGGGGCAGGACGGCGCGAAGCTGCGGAGCTTCTACGGCGACGTCTTCGGCTGGCAGTTCCAGCTACCCGAGGGCGAGGGCATGGAGGACGTCGATTACGGGATGACTGACCCGTCGCAGACCGGGATCGCCGGAGGCGTCGGGACGACGCCGGAGGGCAACGGCCATGCGACGTTCTACGTCGAGGTCGACGACCCGCAGGCGACGCTCGACAAGATCCAGGCCGCCGGCGGGACGGTCGTCATGCCGGTGACTGAGATGCCGATGGTGACGATCGCGCAGTTCCAGGATCCGGAGGGACATCTGATCGGGCTGTTCAAGTCCACCCAGGGCTGATCGAGAGCTGCGCGGCGTGACCGAGCTGCGCAAGGTCAACGTCTTCTCGTCCGAGCTCCGGTGGGACGAGGACGATCCGGAGGCCTATCGCGGCGGCTGGTATCGCTTCGGCGCCGACATCGGTGGTTCGATGCTCGGTGCCACCATCTACGAGCTGCCGCAGGGGCAGAGCAACTGCCCCTACCACTACGAGTACGGCAACGAGGAGTGGTTGCTCGTGTTGAGCGGACAGCTGACGGTCCGCCATCCCGACGGCGAGCAGGAACTCGAGCCGGGCGACGTCGTCGCGTTTCCGGTGGGAGAGGCCGGCGCGCACAAGTTGACGAACCGCCGCCCAGAGCCGGCGAGGTTCATGATGTTCTCGACCACGTTCGAGCCGAGTGCGGCCGTCTATCCCGACAGCGACAAGATCGGGGTCTGGCCGGGCGACGACCGCGACAAGATCATGGTCAGGCGCACGGCCAACGTGGACTACTGGGAGGGCGAGACCTAGGGTCGAATCCGCGACACCGTGCCGGAGCCCTGGTTCGAGACCCAGACCGCACCCGCCGCCAGGACGACCTCGCGCGGTTGCACGCCGACGCTGATCCGCCGGACGATCTTGCGCCGCCGCGGGTCGATCTTCAGCACGTACCCGGTGTCGTAGTTCGCGACCCAGATCGAGCCGCCACACGCGAGGCCGACGCTGCCGGTGCCGACCCGCACCCGCGCCGTCACCGCGTTCCGTGCCGGATCGAGCACGTACAGCCGCGGCCCGCGCAGGCTCGAGACCCAGAGCCGGCCGCGGCAGAAGACCGCGTTGTCCGGATCCGGCCCGACGGGGATGGTCGCCGTGACCCCATTCGTCGCGGGGTCGATCCGGGCGACCGTCCCGTTCTCGTTCGGCACCCAGGCCGCCCCGGCGGCGAGGATCACGTCCTCGGGGTTCCCGCCGACGGGGATCCGCGCCCTGATCGCGTTCGTCGCAGGGTCGATCCGGACGACCTCGCCGCGGCCGAAGACCGCCACCCAAACGTCCGCCGCCGTCGCGCCCACGCCCGCCTGTTGAAGCCCGGCGTCGACCCGCGCCACGACGCGATTCGTGGCTGGGTCGACGCGGCTGACCAGCGGGCTGTCGAAAGAGCTGACCCAGAGCGAGCCGGCGCCGTAGTCGACGCCGTAGGGCGCGTTGCCGAGCGCAATCCGAGCCGAGACCCGGTTCCGCCGCGTGTCGATCCGGGAGAGCGTGCGGCCGCCGTAGTTCGCGACCCAGAGCGAGCCGGCGCCGGGGACCAGGCCGATCGGCTCGCCGCCCGCTCGAATAGTGGCGACCACCTTCGGCGGCCGCGGCCGCGCACCGGCAGCAGCAGATGCGACGGCCAGACAGACGACCGCGAGGAGGGCGAGGCTACGAGCGGGCACGAGCCTTGCCGCGCGCGCGCGGGCGGTCGAGGAGCTTCAGCACCCGGTCGGTCCAGGCGATCGTCGAACGCGTGTGCTCGAGGCCGTGCAGCAGGGTCAGATAGGGGAAGAAGTCTTCGTCGGTGTCGATCGTCCGCTCGATCTCCTCGAGCTCCACGAGCTTCGTCTCGGCAAGCCGCTTCCGCTCGAGCACCTGCTCTCGAAGCGCGGCGAAATCCGCCTGGCCGCCGAAGAAAAGCTTCAGGAGCAGCCCGTCGCGCGCCACACCGGAGATCGGATCCGGCGACTCGAGCCATTCGTGGAGCGCGCGCTCACCCGCCGGCGTGATCCGGTATACGAGCTTGTCCGGCCGCTTCTCCTGCGCGACGGCCGAGCTCCTCGCCAGCCCGCGCTCGACCAGGCGCGGCAGGATCGCGTAGATCTTGCTCTTCGCCGGCCGCCAGAAGTAGCCGATGCTGCGGCGTGCGAGCTTGTCGAGCTCGTACCCCGATCGGGCGCCGAACGTGAGCAGGCCCAGCACGGCGTACTCGGTGTCGGAAAGACCGCTCATTAGTCCCCAGGGTACTAATCCCCAGGGAGGCACACAAGCTCAGGGACGCAGCTTCGGCAGCACCCGCTCGCCGTAGACGCGAATGGCTTCCACCGCGTTCTGCCCAGAGAAGTTCGAGAGCTTCACGATCAGGTCGCCGTCGCCGCCGAGCTTCTCCATCTCCCTGATCCGCTCGGCGTGCTCGTCAGGGTCGGACGAGATCAGGAACCGCTCCTTCAGGTCGTCATCCGAGACGGTCTGTTCGCCGTGCTCGTACATCGCCCGCGGGTCGAACCAATCGTCGGTGAAGTGGTCGTCGGGCGCGGCTCCCTTCCAGACGCGCGCCGCCTCTAGGGCCTCGTCGTCGGTCGGCGCCCAGGCAAAACCGGCCTCGAGCACGATCGTCCCCGGCCCGCGGCCGGCTTCGTCCGCCGCACCGCGATAAGCGTCAATCAGCTCCGTGGCCCTCTCCGGTTCGGGCATCGTCCAGAGACCGTCGCCGTAGCGGCCGGCGACTTTCGCCGCGCCCGGATGAAACGCGGAGACATAGAGCGGCGGCGGCTGGTCGGGCCGCGTGTGCAGGTACGCCCGCTTCGTCCTGAAAAAGCGACCGTCGTGGTCGACGTGCTCGCCGTCCCAGAGGCGACGGATCAGGCCGCACGCTTCCTCGAGCGCTGCGAGCTGGTCGCGCGGCGGCGGCCAGTCGAGCCCGAGCGGCGACTCGTTCAGGGACTCGCCGGAGCCGAGCCCGACGAAGACGCGGCGCGGGTACATCGCCTCGAGCGTCGCGAAGCCCTGCGCAACGAGCGCCGGGTGGTAGCGCTTCAGCGCCACGGTGACGGCAGGCCCGACGGGCACGCTCTCCGTCGCCTGCGCCGCCGCGCCGAGCCAGATCCAGGCATGGCCGGAGTGGCCAGGCTCCCGCCAGGGTTGGAAGTGGTCGGAGCAGGCGATCCCGTCGAAGCCGGCCTGCTCGCCGACCACCGCCTGCCGGAGCAGCTCGGCCGGGTGGTACTGCTCGTGCATGCAGCCGGGGTAGTAGCGGCTCACGCAAGGCTGCTACGCGGCGGCGAGGGGCGGAAACGACGCTGCGCTAAAGATTTCTCACGGAGCGGTCGATCCCCCATTCGAGGGATGTCACACCGCCGCAACATCCCAGCACTCCTCGCCGTCGCCGCCGGCGTCGGGCTGGCCGCCGCGCCGCCTGCCCGCCCGGCCGGCCGGCCCGCCGTGGCCGCGCTCCAGGTGACGCTATGGCACCACCATGTCTACCGCGGCCCGGTCGACGGGATCGTCGGGCCGGGCACGACGGCGGCAGTGATTCGTTTCCAGCGCAGGCACGGCCTGACGTCGGACGGCGTCGTCGGCCCCCGGACGCGTCGCGCGTTCGGCCCCTTCGCCGCGCACGTTCTGGGCTCGCGCCCGCTTGCCCTCGGGACGGCGGGCTGGGACGTCGCGGAGCTCCAGTTCGCGCTCGCCTGGCACGGCTTTCCGAATTCGACGATCAACGGCGGTTTCGGCGTTCACGTGCAGCGTGCGTTGGTCAAGTTCCAGCGCTGGGCGGGCTTGACGCCGGACGGCGTCGCCGGTCCGGCCACCGTGAGGGCGCTGCGGGCGCCGCTGCCGCGGTGTCCGATCTCGCTCGCGTGGCCTCTTCGGGGGTCGGTCGGCGATCGGTTCGGGCCGCGCGGGAGGAGCTTCCATTCCGGGATCGATCTGCCCGCAGCGCCGGGAACGCCGGTCGCGGCGGCGGCCAGCGGGCAGGTGACCTTCGCCGCCCGTGCCCCCGGGTATGGGAACCTCGTCGAGATCGCGCACGCGCGAGGCGTTTCCACGCTGTACGCGCATATGGCGGCGATCACCGTCCGTGTGGGGCAGCTCGTCCGAACCGGAAGCCGCGTCGGCCGCGTCGGCTCGACGGGCGAGGCCACCGGGCCGCACCTCCACTTCGAAGTCCTCGTGCGCGGCGCGGCGGTCGACCCGCTCCCCGTGTTGCCCTAGCCAAGAGGGCCGGCACCTGAGCTACGCTCGTCCCGGATGAGCGGGAAGCGTTACCTCCTGACGCCGGGCCCGACGCCGGTGCCGCCGGAGGTGCTCGCAGTGCTGTCGCAGCCGGTCGTCCACCACCGCAGCCCGGATTTCCGGCCGATCTACGAGCGCTGCCTGACGCGTCTGCGCGAGGTCTTCCGTACCGGGGCGGAGGTGCTCCTGTTCGGCTCCGCCGGGACGGGGGCGATGGAGTCCGCAGTGGCGAACCTGTGCTCTCCGGGCGAGCGAGTCCTCGTCGTCTCGGCCGGAAACTTCGGCGAGCGCTGGGCAGCGATCGCCGCGGCGTACGGTGCCGCCGTCGAGCGGGTCGCGTACGAATGGGGAGAAGTCCCCGCCGCTGAGGACGTGGCCGCTCGCCTGGGCGAGCTCGGCGGCGCCAAGGCGGTTCTGCTCACGCATTCGGAGACCTCGACCGGGGTCGTCTGCGACGTCCAAGCGCTCGCAGCCGCCGCCCGTGAGGCCGGCGCGTCGACCGTCGTCGACGCCGTCTCGAGTCTCGGAGCCGTTCCGCTCGAGACCGACGCGTGGGAGCTCGACGTCGTCGTCTCCGGCTCACAGAAGGCGCTGATGACGCCGCCGGGCCTGGCGATGGTCTCGGTGTCGGAGCGGGCGTGGGACGAGCGCGGCAGCTCGCCCCGTTTCTACTTCGACTGGGAGCGGACGCGAAAGGCCCAGGCTGCGCTCGACGCCCCCTTCACGCCGCCGGTACCGCTGGTCGCCGGGCTCGACGTCGCACTCGGGCTTCTGCTCGACGAGGGTCTCGAGGCCGGGTTCGACCGGCACGTCCGCCTCGGCCGCGCCTGTCGCGAAGGCGTGAAGGCGATGGGGCTCGAGCTGTTCTCGCCCGACGTCGACCGTTCCGCCGTCGTCACCGCGATCTGGGCCCCGGACGGCGTCGACGCGACCGAGATCGTGCGCGCTCTCCGCGATCGCTTCGGGATCACGATCGCGAACGGGCAGGCGCACCTGAAGGGAAAGATCTTCCGGATCGGACACATCGGCTATTTCGACGTCTTCGACGTGACGACGGCGCTGGCTGCGGTCGAGCTCGTGCTCGCCGATCTCGGCGCCGAGGTGGAGCGCGGCGTCGCGGTCATCCGTGCGCTCGAGGCGTACGAGGGACGCACCCGCGTGTGATACGTCAACGGGTACTGATTCGGGAGGAGATCGCCGCCGCAGGCGTCGACCTGCTCCGCGAGCGGTTCGACGTCGACGTGGAGCCGAACGGCGAGCTCGCCGACACCATCGGAGCCTACGACGCGATCGTCGTACGCTCCGCGACGAAGCTGACCTCCGACGTCCTCTCGCACGCCGGGCGGCTGAAGGTGATCGGCCGCGCCGGCGTCGGCGTCGACAACGTCGACGTCGAGGAGGCGACACGCCGCGGCATCGTCGTCGCGAACGCGCCGGAGTCGACGGTCGTCTCGGCGGCCGAACACACCATCGGCCTGCTCGTCGCGCTGTCCCGGAACATTCCCCAGGCGCACGCCGCGCTGAAGCAGGGGCGCTGGGAACGAGGCCGCTATGGCGGGATCGAGCTTGAGGGCAAGACGCTGGGGGTTCTCGGCTTCGGCCGGATCGGCCAGCAGGTCGCCCGCCGCGCGCTCGGGCTCGGGATGCGCGTCGTCGCCTACGACCCGTTCGTCGCGAGAGAGCGGTTCCGCGAGCTCGGCGTCGAGCGCGTCGACACGCCCGACGACGCCTATGCGGCGGCCGAGTTCGTGACGCTCCATCTCCCGCTGACGGACGAGACCCGCGGTGCCGTCGGCAGTGACGCGTTCGCGCGGATGCGCGACGGCGTCCGGCTGATCAACGCCGCACGAGGCGAGCTCGTGGACGAGAGCGCGTTGCTGAACGCGCTCCGCTCGGGCAAGGTCGCCGCGGCAGCGCTCGACGTCTTCCCGGCCGAGCCCTACGAGGGGCCGCTGCTCGAGCTCGACAACGTGGTCGTGACACCGCACCTTGCCGCCTCGACCGAGGAGGCGCAGGACCGCGCCGGCGTCATCGTCGCCGAGCAGGTGGCGGCGGCACTGGACGGTGCGCTCGTGACGAACGCCGTCAACATCCCGGCGATCCGGGCCGAGGACATGGAGGCGCTGGGGCCCTTCGTGCCGCTGGCGGCGAAGCTCGGCAGGCTCGCGATGGAGCTCGCCGGCGGCCGCGCCGAGCGAATCTCGCTCGCCTACTACGGCGGCCTGTCGGGCTACGACACACGGTTGCTCACGGTCGCCGCCTTGAACGGCGCCTTCCAGGGCCGCTCCGACACGCCGGTCAATTACGTCAACGCCCCGGTGATCGCGGCCGAACGAGGGATCGAGGTGCTGGAGGAACGGCGGCGCGCCTCGCGCGACTTCACCAACCTCGTCCGGGTCGGCGTCCACGCGAACGGTGACGACGTGCGCGTGGCCGGCACGACGATCGGCAACGACAACCGCCACTGGCTCGTGAGCGCGCTCGGCTTCGAGCTCGAGATGGAGCTCGCTCCGCTGCTCGTCTTCTTCCGCTACGACGACGTGCCCGGCGTGATCGGCCGAGTCGGCTCGCTTTTCGGCGAAGCAGGCGTCAACATCGCCAACATGGCGGTGTCGAGAACGCGCCGCGGCGGCAAGGCGCTGATGGCGCTGTCGCTCGACACCCCGCTGCCGGAGGGACTCGTCGAGGAGTTCCGCAAGCAGGGTTTCGACGATGCTCGTTTCATCTCGCTTACCTAGGAGGGACTCGTGAGAGTCCCTCCTTCGCTCGGCCGACGCGGCGAGGGGTGGCTCGTTCTTCAGCTGCTCGCCATGGCCGCGATCGTCGGCACGGCGTTCACGGGCGTCTACTGGCCGAGCGCCATCGCCGGCGCTTTGACGGTCCTGGGTCTGGTGATCGCGGCGCTCGGTCTCGTGTTGCTGGTCGTCGCCGCCGTTTCGCTGGGCGCGGCGATGACGGTGCTGCCGAAGCCGCGTGAGCGCGGCAACCTCGTGCAGAGCGGGATCTACCGGGCGGTCCGCCATCCTGTTTACGGCGCCGTGCTCTTGATCGCGCTCGGCTGGTCGCTCGCCGAGTCACCGCTCGGTTTGATCCCGACGGCGCTGCTCGCGGTCATCTTCGACCTCAAGGCTCGGCTCGAGGAGGCCTGGCTGGAGGAGCAGTACCCCGGCTACGCCGGCTACCGCAACCAGACGCCGCGGCGGTTCGTACCCGGCGTCTACTAGGAGGCGGCTGAACGCGGATCGAGCCGGCGGACCATGCCTGCAACGATGCCGTCGATCTTCCGCACGATCGCATAACCGCGGCGGTGACGCTCGATGCGCTCGACCTCCGGTTCGACGTGCGCGGGATTGACCAGGAAGGTCGTGCCGTCCCCGCGCACCTCCTCGTACTCGTCGAGCGGCACCTCCAGCCGCTCGGCGCAGGCCGGATCGGCGCACTCGCACAAGAACTCGGCCTCGTCTGCGTCGAACCGTTCGGACGTCTCGGCGATCCGCTCGTTGACGTCGCGGAACAGCGACTCGGTCGTCGCGATCTGAACGTCGCGGTCTTCCATTCCCCGGATTCTCCTCCCGACGGTCGTTCATCGAGAGAACGTGGAAGCGGCCCTCGCGGTTGCGGCCGGTACGCTCCGGCCGTGGCCGCGCGAGCCTGGCCGGAAGAGGTCGAGAGGGTGGCGGCGTACCTCCGCGAGGCCGGCGTCGAGTCCCGCATCGAGGAATTCTCGGAGGGGACGCCGACCGCAGAGGATGCTGCGCGCGCCGTCGGTTGCGCCCTCGGCCAGATCGTCAAGTCGCTCGTCTTCGACTGCGACGGCCGCTCGATCGTCGCGCTCGTCCCCGGCGACCGCCGCGCCGACCGGCGGAAGATCGCGGAAGCGGCCGGCTGCCACGCCGCGAGGATCGCGGGGCCCGACCAGGTCCAGGACGCGACGGGCTTCGCTCCGGGCGCGGTCGCACCGTTTCCGCTCCGGCGGGTCGAGTCCGTCTTCATCGATCGGTCGCTGCTCAAGCACAGGGTCGTCTGGATCGGCGCCGGCTCGGAGCGACACATGGCGGCGGTCTCACCTCCCGACCTCGTGCGGCTCGCGCGAGCCGAGCCGATGGACGCCGTCTAAAGCCGCGCATAACATCTGGTCAAAGGAGGTCGTGCATGCGGGAGACCGAGAAGATCTGGATGAACGGCGAGTTCGTCGCCTGGGACGACGCGCGGATCCACGTGGGAGCGCACGGTTTGCACTACGGATCCGGCGTGTTCGAGGGCATCCGGGCCTACGAGACGGCGAACGGAACAGCGGTCTTCCGGCTCAGCGACCACCTGACGCGGCTGGACAACTCGGCGAGGCTCCTGCACATGGACCTCCCGTACTCGGTCGACGAGCTCCGTTCGGTCTGCCACGAGCTGATCGCGATCAACGGCCTGCCGGAGTGCTACCTGCGCCCGATCGCCTTCTACGGCTACGGCGAGCTCGGCGTCTCCGCTGTGGGAAACCCGATCGACGTCGTGATCATGAGCTGGCCGTGGGGCGCCTACCTCGGCGAAGAGGGGCTCAAGAAGGGGATCACGGCCAAGGTCTCGAGCTGGCAGCGGATCGGCCCGAACGTGATCCCGCACGTCGCGAAGGCGACAGGCGTCTATCTGAACTCGATGCTCGCGGTCGCCGAGGCGAATCGCGCCGGCTACGACGAGGCGATCCTGCTCACGGCGGAAGGCTTCGTCGCTGACGGGTCGGGGGAAAATGTCTTCGTCGTCAAGGACGGCGTCATCTACACGCCCGATCTCTCGACCTCGATCCTGCCGGGGATCACGCGCGACGCCGTGATTCAGATCGCGCAGGACCTCGGCCATCACGTGGTCGAGAAGAGCCTGATCCGGTCCGACCTCTATCTGGCGGATGAAGCCTTCATGTGCGGAACCGCCGCGGAGGTGACACCGCTCCGCGAGATCGACGACGTCGAGATCGGCGTCGGTCCGGTGACGCTCGAGCTGCAGGAGGCGTATCTCGACACCGTGCGCGGGCGCAGCGAGCGGTGGGCGCAGTGGCTCGAGTACGCGGAGCGGCCTGAGCCCACGGCTGCCGAAGCGTGACCACGGGCATCCGCGAGATTCCGCTCGCTCGTCCCTGGGTCGGCGAGCGAGAGGAGGAGCTCGTGCTCGATGTCCTCCGTTCCGGCCGGCTTTCGCTCGGGCCGACCATCGATCGGTTCGAAGAGCTCGTCGCCGAGCGGATCGGGGCACCGTTTGCGGCCGCCGTCTCGAGCGGCACCGCCGGCCTGCACCTGCTCTGCCACATCGCCGGGTTCGGGCCGGGCGACGAGGTCATCACGTCGCCAGTCTCGTTCGTCGCCTCGGCGAACTGCTTCGTCTACGAGGGCGCGACGCCGGTCTTCGCAGACGTGGATCCGCGCACGCTGAACCTCGATCCGGCGGCTGTCGAAGCGGCGATCACAGAGCGGACCAAGGGCGTTGTCGGAGTCGACATGTTCGGCTACCCGTGCGAGCTCGACGAGCTTCGGTCGATCTGCGACCGCCACGGGCTGGTGCTGATCGACGACTCCGCCGAGGCGCTCGGCGCCGAGTACAAGGGCACGCCGGTCGGCGGTCACGGCCCCTCCGCCGTCTTCGGCTTCTATCCGAACAAGCAGATCGCGACGGGGGAGGGCGGCGTCGTCCTTACCCACTCCGAACGGGAATGGCGATTGGTGCGCAGCCTCCGCAACCAGGGTCGTACGTACGACACCGGCGCTTGGTTCGACCACGTTCGGCTCGGCTTCAACTACCGCTGGACGGACGTGCAGGCGGCGATCGGGATCGCCCAGCTCGAGAAGCTGGATGAGATCCTCGCGCGCCGATCGGCCGCCGCGGCCCGCTACGAGGAGCTGTTGGCGGGCGTCGACGAAGTCGAGACCCCGGTCGCCGACGATGACGTCCATCGGCGTTCGTGGTTCGTTTATGTCGTCAAGCTCGCGCCGGAGGTCGACCGGGCGCGGGTGATGGCCGAGCTTCGCGAGCAGGGGATCGGCACGGCGGAGTACGTGCCCTGCGTCCACCTCCAGCCATACCTTCGCGAGCGCTTCGGGTTCGCGGAGGGGCTGTGCCCGGTGGCCGAGGACGCGTGCGCGCGGACGCTGGCACTGCCGTTCTTCACGCAGGTCGAAGCCGAAGATCAGGAGCGCGTCGTCCAAGCGCTGCGCGCCGCCGTGGCGACATAGGGGCGGCCGGTGCGCGACGCCGGCCGACGGTCTCGGCCACCCAGGGGACAAATCGGCGCACACTTGTCACGAAGCCGTCACTGACGGGCGCGCTCCGCGCCGGTAGCCTCGACCGCGAGGGAGGTGGGTTACGAGCCCCACCCTGGGTGGGGGCACGTGTTCACGCGCGCGCGTGAACAACCCCTGGTTCAGGTGGCGCGAACGAGTGGAGCGGGCGGCGGTCCCGCCCGCGAGCTGAGCACTGCTTCAAGAACAGGGCGGAGACGGCTCCCGATCCGTCCCCCGCGTCCACCGCCGCGACCGCGATAATTGGAACGTGGCGAACGGCAACCGGATGATCTTCCTCGGCTTCGGCAAGTATGCGCGGGCCGACAAGATCTACGCGGTCGAGCCGCTTCGCGACGAGCGGCGCGGGCACGGCCGTCGCACGCTCGTCTGGGTCGAAGGCGTGAGTGAGCCGATCGTCGCCTCGCGCACGGAGCGCACGATCCTGCACGAGATGGGTCAGGACGCCGCGGCCGGGACGCAGATCCTCGACCAGGCGCTCGACCTCGCGGAGCGCGTAGCGGAACAGACGCAGCAAGGGCGGGTCGACGTCAACGATCTCGGACGTCGCGCGCGCCGCCTGCTCGAGGCGACCGCCAGGCCGGCCGGCGACGAGAAGCTCTTCTAGCGCTCGAGGCGGCCGCCGCTAGGCTCGCGCGCGTGTCCGACGGGCGCCTGACCGAGCCCGAACTCGAAGAACCGGCCGGTGCGGCACCGCCGCGCGCCGCCGGACTGCTCGGGCGCGTCACGGTCGACCTGACGCCGCTTCGGGAATCGCCGCCGTTCAGGAGGCTGTTCTTCGGCCAGTCGATCTCGTTCGTGGCAGGCGAGATCGCCTGGGTCGCCGTCCCGTACCAGCTCTACCAACTCACGCACTCGACGCTCCAGGTCGGGCTGCTCTCGCTCACGACGCTCGTGCCGCTGCTCGTGGCGCCGATCGTCGGCGGTGCGCTCGCCGACGCGCTCGATCGGCGCCGACTGCTGCTCGTGAGCGAGATCGGCTTCGCGCTCGTCTCCGTCGGCCTGGCGGTGAACGCGTCGCTGGCGCACCCGGCTGTTTGGGCGCTGTACGTCCTCGACTTCCTCGGCACGCTCGTCTTCGGGCTCGGCACGCCGTCGATGCGGTCGCTGCTGCCTCGGATCGTGAAGGAGGAGCAACTGGTCGCCGCCAACGCTCTCGAGAGCCTCTACTCCAACTTCGCCGCGGTCGCCGGGCCGGCCGCGGCCGGCCTGATCATCGCCGGCGTCGGCTTGACCGGCACGTACTTGATCGACGTCGCCAGCTTCGGCGCCTCGCTCGCGAGCATCTGGCTGCTGCCGCCGCTACCGGCGGCGCCTGACGCGGAGCGCGCGAGCGTCGGGTCGATCGTCGACGGCTTCCGGTACGTCCGCCGGCAGCCGGTCGTGCTCGGGATCTTCCTCGTCGACACGAACGCGATGATCTTCGGCATGCCGATGGCGCTCTTCCCGGCGATCGGAGCGCACTTCGGCGGTGGGTCGACGACGGTTGGATTCCTCTACGCGGCGCCTTACGCGGGGGCGTTCGTCGCCTCGATCGTCTCCGGCTGGGTCAGCAACGTTCGGCGCCAGGGCCTCGGAGTCGTCATCGCTGCGGCGGCGTGGGGGGCGGCGCTCGTCGCCTTCGGCTTTGCCACGACGCTCTGGTTCGCGCTGCTGATGCTCGCGCTCGCCGGAGCAGCAGATTTCGTCAGCGCCGTCCTGCGGAGCACGATCGTGCTCGTGGCGACGCCAGATGAGATGCGGGGCCGCGTGACCGGAATCGAGTTCACGCAGGTCGCAGCCGCGCCGACCCTCGGCAACGTGGAGGCTGGCGTCGTCGCGTCGTTGACGAGCCTACGGTTCTCGATCGTCTCAGGCGGGGTCGCCTGCATTGCGGGCTGCGCGGTGCTCGCGCTCGCGATTCCGGCCCTGCTCCGCTACGACGCGAAGGCGGCGCACGCGTGATCCGCGGCGTTGCTTGCGCCGAACCCGGCTGAGATGGCGGCGCGCGGAAAACTCGAACAGCAACTCGGGAAGGACTTCTTCGCCCGCAGCGTCCACGACGTCGCACCCGACCTGATCGGGGCCACCCTGCTCGTCGACGGAGTCGGTGGCCCGATCGTCGAAGTCGAGGCCTACGATCATGAGGACCCGGCCGCGCACGGCTACGGCGGCCGAACGCAGCGGAACGCGTCGATGTTCGGGCCGCCGGGGTTCGCCTACGTCTACCGCTCGTACGGAATCCACTGGTGCCTGAATCTCGTCTGCGAGGACGAGGGAGTCGCATCAGCAGTTCTCATCCGCGCGCTGGAACCGACCCACGGGCTCGAGACGATGCGCAGCCGGCGTCGCGTCGACGACGACCGGGTGCTCTGTGCCGGTCCGGGCCGGCTCTCGCAAGCGCTCGCCATCACCGGCGAGCACGACGGGCTGCCGCTCGACCGTCTGCCGTTTCGTCTCGAACCGCGCGCTGCCGACCACGAGATCATCCGCGGCCGCCGGGTCGGGATCACGCGGGCGGCTGACCTGCCGTGGCGCTACGGGCTGGCCCGCTCGCGATACCTCAGTCGGCCTTTACGGCCAGCGTGACCTTCATCCCGGGCGCCGCCGCGCGCCCGCGCTTCGGCGCCTGCGCCTTCACTTCGGCCGACCCCGAAGCGCCATCGGGCGTCACGTTCACTTCGTACTTCAGCCGCTCGAGCTTCTCGCGCGCCCGATCGAGCGGCAGCCCGACCACGTTCGGGACGACGCCGTGCACCGCCTTTGCCAGCACGAGCGTCACCCGCTCGCCCGACGAGAGATGCCCGCGCGCGGGAAATTGCTTGAGGACAATCCCCAGCCGCTGCCGGGGCGTGGCCGGTCGGTAGACGTATGCCGCCTCGAGCGGCTGCGCGGCAAGAGTCTCGCTCGCGCGCCGAACCGGCTCGCCGACGACGTTCGGGACCTCGACCTCGTTCGGCAGGCAGTCCGCGACCTTGCTCGGGCCGAGGTCGCCGAAGTACTCGACGGCCTCCGTTCCGCGGCAGTAGCCGTTGTCGAGCTGCAGCCGCCCGTCGCGCAAGACCACGTTCTTCGGCGATGCATACGGCATCGACACGGCGGGGAATCCCTGCGGCTCCGCGTTGAGGTACGGCAGCGCGCGCTCCATGAAGCTTTTCCAGATCAGCGCCGGATACGTGCCTCCGGCGACCGGGTCGCCGTGGTATTCGGTCAGCATCGGCCGCAACCGGTTGGGATAGCCGACCCAGACCGCGACGGCGAGCTGTGGCGTGAACCCGACGAACCACGCGTCGCCATAGTTCTCGGTAGTCCCCGTCTTGCCGGCCGCGGGACGGCCGCCGGAGAGCCTTGCGGCCTTGCCGGTGCCGTACCGGATCACGTTCTGGAGCAGCGAGTCGACGATCGCCGCGGCGTTCTCCGACAGCTCTTGGCGCGCGCGCGGCGAGTTGTTGTCGACCGTCTTGCCCTTGTCGTTCGTCACGCGCATGATCACGCGCGGCCTGTTGCCGAAGGCGGCGCCGTCGATCCGGCGGCCGCCGTTCGCGAAGGCGGAAAAGGCGCGCGCCATCTCGAGCGGGTTGACCCCTTGCGCGCCGAGCCCGATCGAGAAGTACGGCTGCAGTCTGCTCTGGATCCCGAGCGACTTCGCCGTGCGAGCGATGTTGTCGGGCCCGACCACCTTCGTCAGCTGCGCGAAGACGGAGTTGTCCGAGTACGCCGTCGCCTGCTGGACGCTGATGGGCCCGAGGTACTCGTCCTCGTAGTTGTGAACCTCCCAGAGCCGGCCGCCGGCGTTGATCGTCACGGGTCTCGACGTGAACGTCGTGCTCGGCGCGACCCCTTCTCTCAGCGCCGTCGCGAGGACGAAGGGCTTGAACGAGGAACCCGCCTGCCGCTCGCCCTGGACGGCGAGATTGAACTGGCTCTTGCGGAAGTTGTTGCCGCCGAACATCGCGAGGACGCGGCCGTCGCGCGGATCGACGGCGACGAGTGCGGCCGTTGGGCCGGTCGGATCCGTCAGCCACTTCCCGATCGATTTGCGGGCCATCTTTTGCAGCTTCAGGTCGATCGAGGTGCGCACGCGGAGCCCGCCGCCGAAGACGCGCCCTGACCCGTACCGATCCACGAGCTGCTGCTTGACGTAGTTCGCGAAGTACTGCGCCGGCCCGGCGTTGCCGGGGAGGCGGATCTCGTCCCGCCTCGGCAGCGGCTTGTTCAGTGCATATTCGTAGTCGCCCTCGGAGATGTCGCCCTGGTCGCGCATCTCCTTCAGCACGAGGTTCCGCCGCTCCCGCGCCGCGGCGGGGTTGGTCGCCGGGTCGTACGCACTCGGATCGCTAGGAATCCCCGCGAGGAGGGCCGCTTCCCAGAGCCTCAGCTTGCCCGGCGCAGCACCGTGGTGGAAGTACGTCTGCGCGGCCTGCTCGACTCCGTAGGCGCCGTTGCCAAAGTAGATCGTGTTCAGGTACGCCGTCAGAATCCGGTCCTTCGACCAGCGCTGCTCGAGCTGCCAGGCGAGCGCCGCCTCCTTCAGCTTGCGACCGATCGAGCGCTGGTTCTTCGTGTACGTGTTCTTGACGAACTGCTGCGTGATCGTCGATCCGCCCTCGACGACACGCTTGTTGCGGATGTCGGCCCAGATCGCGCGGATGATCCCGTGCAGGTCGACTCCGCGGTGCTCGTAGAAGCGCCGGTCCTCGATGGCGACGATCGCCTGCTTCATCACCGGCGCGATCTCGCTCGAGCGGAGGACGACTCGGCTCTGAGAACCACGGAGGACAGAGAGGACGCGGCCGTTCGCCGCGTAGATGTAGCCGTCGCTCTGGTTGTGGATCCGGCTTGGATCCAGTGAGGGAATCTCGCCCGCGATTGCAGTCACCAGGCCGACGCTGAAGGACGCGAAGGCCAACGCTGCCAGTAGCGCCAGCAGTGCGAAGAGGCGAAGCTTCCGAATCCGGCGCCGGCGCTGCGGCCGCGCCTTCGCGGGACGTCGTCGGAGAGACAGAACCGCGGGATTGTAACGCTAGAGTGCGGCTGTTCATGGGCGTCGCCGAGCTGACTCGTAACGCTGTCGACGTCCTGCCCGAGGGCGAACTGGAGCGGAAGCTGGCGCAGGGCCGGCCGCTCCGCGTGAAGCTCGGGATCGACGCCACCGCCCCCGACGTAACGCTGGGGAACGGCATTCCGCTCCAGCGGATGGCGGCGTTCCAAAGCGAAGGACACGTCGGCGTCCTGATCGTCGGCGACTACACGACGCGAATCGGCGACCCCTCGGGACGAAAGACGCTGCGCCCGGTGATCGACCCCGAGGAAATCGACCGCAACGCGCAGAGGTTTTTTGACGATGCGTCGACGATCATCGACCCGGGACGAACGGAAGTGCGCTTCAACAGCGAATGGCTCGCGAAGCTCGATTTCGCCGAGATCTTGCGCTTGACGAGGACGACGACCGTAGCGCGGATGCTCGAGCGCGACGACTTCGCCAAACGCTTCGCCGCCAGGGAGCCGATCTCGATCTCGGAGCTCCTCTATCCGCTCATGCAGGCGTATGACTCTGTCGCGGTTGCGGCCGATGTCGAGCTCGGTGGGACCGATCAGCTCTACAACCTGCTGATGGGCCGCGAGGTCATGGAGGCGTACGGCCTCGAACCCCAGGTCGCTCTCACGGTCGAATACCTGGACAGTTGGGACGGCACCGGGATGAGCGCTTCGCGCGGCAACTACATCGGCCTGAGGGAGGCGCCCGAAGATCAGTTCGGCAAGACGATGAGAATTCCGGACAAGCTCTTGGCGCAGTGGTACCGCCTCGTGATGGAGCGCGAGTTGCCGGAGGGCAGCGAACCGCTCGCGGCCAAACTCGAGCTGGCGCGGTTCATTGTTCGGCGTGCGCACGGCGACGAGGGCGTGCGACAGGGGGAAGAGCGCTTCACTCGCGTCGTCCGGGAGGGGCGACCGCCCGACGAGGCCGAGATCCCGGAGGTCAGCATCGACGGCGGAACCGTCTATCTTCCCGAGCTGCTCAAGGGTCAGTTCGGACAATCAAACAGTCATTGGCGGCGCGTGATCGCGCAGGGCGGCCTCAAGATCGACGGCGAGGCCGTACGGGAGCTCGAAGTGCCTGCGGAGCGGCTCGCAGGAGCGATCATCCAGGCCGGAAAGCGGCAATTTCTCAAGGTTTCCGGGCCGCTGCCGACTTCTTGACAGTCGACGCCGCGGTGGTGCTATCATTCCGCGGCTGCCCTCGCGGCGGTGTACGAAGGTCCCTGCAACTCGACGAACGGAGCCCTAGCGAAGCGATTCGGATACGACCTCGAATCAGCATCACTGGGGCCTCTGGCGCGAGTCGGAGGCTTTTTTACGCCGTCGAGAAGTAGCGTCGGTCTTTGAAAACTCAGCAGCGAGCGTTTACGTCGAGCCTCTCGCGCACGTCGTCACATCTGCGTGCTCGAGGGGATCAAAAACCCGTCCGCCCCGAGGTTCATCCGGGGTGGACCTTTGAGCTCAAGCTCGAAGAGAAGATTGGGCAGCTCAGGCTGCCCGCAAGATCTTCACGGAGAGTTTGATCCTGGCTCAGGACGAACGCTGGCGGCGCGCTTAACACATGCAAGTCGAGCGAGAACCAGGGCTTCGGCCCTGGGGACAGCGGCGAACGGGTGAGTAACACGTGGGTAATCCACCCTCGGCACCGGAATAGCCCGGGGAAACCCGGATTAATGCCGGATGGCCCGCCGGCCCCTCGGGGCCGGCCGAAAAGGTAGCTTCGGCCTCCGGCCGAGGACGAGCCCGCGGCGGATTAGCTTGTTGGTGGGGTAACGGC
>JBKOYZ010000180.1:0-7900 GCA_046725655.1 Actinomycetota bacterium
AAGTACAGCCGCCGGACGCCGGGACGTTCCAGTAGCTGCTGCACGCCCGCGCGGTCGGGGCGGTCGGACCGACGGCCGCGGCGATGGCGGCCGAGGCGGCGACGAGGACGAGCGTCAGACGCATCTTTGCGCGGTTTTCCACGAGCCGGGACGCTAGGCCGCGGCCGAGGCGAAATCAATTCGCTCTTTGAGTCACGTCGGCCGGGGCCAGCGCCCGAGCGCACACGTCACGAGAGGCTCCGCGCGAGGATGTCGGGCCAGCGCGAGATCAGCAGCCAGTGCCCGGCATCCGCGGCCGCGTGTACGGCGGACGACGGGATTTGCCGCGCGATCTCCGGGGCGTCGAGCGGCGCCCGACCAGGATCTCGCCGACCGATCCAGAGGTCGACCGGGACACTGATCTCGGCCAGTCGGAATCCCCACGGCAGTGCGTCCGCCACCCAGTCGGCGACGAGGCCGGCCTGCCCCTGGCGTGCTCCCTCCACGTTCGACGCTGCGAAGTTGGAGCGAACGAGCGGGTCGCTGAAGACCGCCTCGTCGCCTGCCTCGCGCGCGGTCTCGAGAAACCGCAGTGGCGTCTCGCTGAACCATTGCGCCGATTCCCACAGAAGGGTTGTCGCCGCTGCGGGATCGGCGCGAATCACCGACACGAGCTCACGCTCGTCGTCGGTGAGGCTCGCATACGCCGCCTCGAGCTCGTCGATCGGCCCCGAGGACGAAACCAGCGAGACCCGCGACACCCGATCCGGCAGCAGGGCGCCACACGCCAGCGTCGCCGGGCCGCCGCCCGAGAAGCCGACGACCGGAAATCGGTCGAGCCCGAGATGATCGGCGAGGCGCCCGACGATCTCGGCCACCGCGGCCAGGGACGGGACGTCCGGCGGCGTCGACCGCCCGTATCCCGGACGGTCGAACGTCAGCACACGGACGCCCGGGGCAAATCTCAGGGCAGGGTCGGGAAAGAACAGCCGCGATCCAGGCGTCCCGTGCAAGAAGACGACCGGCCGGCCCTCCGGGTCACCCCACTCGCGGAAGGCGACCGATCCACCACCGGGGAGGTCGACCTCCCCTTCGCGGGGCGCCCGGCCGCCCGGCCCCCGCGACGTCACGCCGCGGCTCGCCGGCGGCGCCGCATATACCAGCGCACTGCTTCGACGCAGCCGGTCACTGCGAGCGCGATCCCGAACGCGAGCAAGAGCCCTTTCCAGGGCGCCTTCTCGAACGCCTTGCCGCCGAAGTAGCCGAGGAGCGCCGCGTACGACGCCCAAACCACGCCCGCGATCACGTCGAAGATGATGAACCGCCGCCAGCGCATCTCGAGCGTCCCCGACACGAACGTCACCGCCGTGCGCCCGCCGGGGATGAAGCGGGCGATCACGATCAACTCGCCGCCGCGTTCGGCCAGCTGCCCTTCGGCCCAACGCAGCCGCTCCTGCGACTTCTCGCCGCTGAAGAACCGCCGGCGGATCGGGACGCCCGCGTAGCGCCCGATGAGGTAGACCGTGTTGTCGCCTGCGATCGCACCAACCGCCGCGGCGACGATCGCAAGGGAGAGATACATGTCGCCCGTGCTCGCGAGGACGCCCGCCGTGATCACCGCAGTCTCGCTCGGAAGAATCGGTAGCAGCACGTCCCCGTACGCCAGGGCGAACACCAGCAGGTACGACCACCACGCGCCCGAGACCTGGTTCGCGAGAGCGCTCACCGGCTGGGCACGGTACGTGCAGCCGACCGCGAATGCGGAGCTTCCGAATCAGCTCACGCCGCGGTAACGCCCAGCGTCAAAGCTGCAGATCCGCGTAGATCGCCGAGTGATCGCTCGCGGCCTCGACCGGCGACTTCATCGTCGGGTAGTGCTCCCACATGTCGCCGTTCTTCCCGCCCCAGGCGCCTTTCCGGAAGATGCCGCCCCCACTCGCGCGCTCGAACAGCGCGGGCGAGAGCAGGATGTAGTCGATCTTGTTCCTCGCTGTGCCGGTACCGAAGGTTCCCGGCCGGCCGCCGTCGTCGAAGTGGTCGTGGGTGCTGATGTCGCGGAGGTCGGTGGCGCCGAGCAGCGGGGCGAGCGGCGGCGACTCCGGGAAGTCGTTGAAGTCGCCGACGACGGCGACGTGATCCTCTCCGACCGCGCGCAGGTCGTGGTAGATCTCCGCCACCCGGACCGCCTGCCGCTCCCGCCGTGCGTCCGAGTCTGCTTGCTTGCCGTAGCCCTTGCTCTTCAGGTGGTTTACGAGCAGGACGACACGCTCGTCCCCCGGCGTCCGAATCGTGTACTCGGCGCAGTCGCGGCTGAAGATGCGCCCACCGCCGTCCTGGTCGTCGACGTGGGAGCGGATCCGGGCGATCTCGTAAGCGGCCTTGCTCATCAGGGCCACGTCGATGCCGCGGTCGTCGTTGCCGTCGATCAGCATCACGTGCGCGTACGGCGAGGGCGCCTTGATCCGCTTGAAGAGGATCTGGAGGAACTTCAGCAGCGCGATCCGGTTGTCGGCCTCCACGACTGCCAGCACGTCGGCATCGACGTCGCGCATCACCCTCGCCGTGTGCTGGGTGGCGACCTGGTTCACGGGTGCCATCTTCAGCTCGACCCAGCCGATCCAGTCGCCACGGCCCTTCGCGACGACGTCGATCTCGCCGCCGCTTCGCTTCAGCAGCCGGCCGCGATTCTGGCGCAGGCGTGCGAACGTGCCGCCGTCGTCCTTGCCGGCGAGATTGAGCTTTCGAAGCAGCTCGACGATCCTCGTCTTGTCGTCGTCGCCGTAGGTGGTCTTGGCGAGCAGGCCGTTGATCTCGGCGTAGGCCTCGAGGGCGGGCCGACCCGCCTCGCGATCGGCGGGATCCATCGCACGCGCGCGCTCGAACAGATTCTCGACGTTGAAGGACGCGATGCGCATTCAAGGCAGAGGTTCCGCCTTTTGCTGCCTGCGGTCAACCCGGTCGGCCGCTCCTGCATCGTCCAGGGCGGCGTGCGTGCGGCGGCGCTAACCCTGCTTAGGCTCGGCCGCTGCCTGGTTGAGGCGTAGCGCCGCGCGAAGATCTTCTCGGAGTCGCTCGAGCGCCGTTGCGTCCGCTCCCAAGTCGAGCTGCTCGATTGCCTCGTCGATGCGCCGCAGGGCGCGCTCGAGGCGCAATCGACGCGCGTCCGTCTCGATGTCCCTCGTGCGACGACCGGTCATCCGGGAAGCTCGGTCTTCATGTGCCGGACGACCACCGCCAGGTCGTCCCGGATCCGCTGGAGCGCGGCGATCTCGAGCCCCTCGGGGGGGCCGCCGTCGAGCAGGATCAGCGCGTCCTCGACCGACCGGAGCGCGCGGCCGATCTCGAAACGGCGGATGCTGGCGTCGGCCGAGGGCGCGGGGCCTGGGGCGGCCCCGACGAATACGCCGACGTGGCCTCCCGTAGTGGCGGCGAGGTGGCCGTCTCTCTCCGGAATGGTCGAGCTCATCTGCCCACACTGGTCGATCGAGGCGCATTTCGCCTGACCCCTATGGGTCAATTTGGCGTGCCGGCGCGCCGGTGGTTGCGACTCGACCGACCCGTTAGCGTTCGCCCCAATGGGCGTCCCGGAGGTTCCTCTTCGCGCCACGAAGTTCGGCCTTGTCGCCGACGGCGACGGCTGGTTCGTAGTCAATGCGCAAGCGAGTCGCTGGCGCGACTACGGGCCGCTCGGCGTGGGTTGCGACTTCGAGGGCAAGCGGCCGTTCAAGAAGCTGGGGATCAACCTCAACGTCCTCGAGCCCGGCGAGCCGCTCGGGCTGTACCACCGCGAGAGCCACCAGGAGGGGTTCCTGGTACTCGCAGGCGAGTGCCTGCTTATCGTCGAGGGCGAGGAACGACGGCTCGAGGCGTGGGATTTCTTCCATTCCCCGGCTGGGACCGGACACGTGCTCGTGGGCGCCGGGACCGGCCCGGCGGTGGTCCTCGCCGTGGGCGGTCGCGGCGGTCGGAAGGGGCTCGCGTACCTGCCGGAACCGACGGCGCTCGCGCACGGAGCAGCGGTGGAGAAGGAGACGACGAAGTACGCCGAGGCCTATGCGCGATTCCCGCGGCCGGCGCGTGTGCCGTACCGCGACGGCCGGCTGCCGGATCTGTAGTCGCCGGGCGGTAAGAACAGGCGACTGCCGCGACACCCAACTTGGGTGGCGGAGGACTCGAGTCGCGGCCGACCGCGGGGAGAAACGCTGGCGACGCCGTTCCCGGCCGACGACGGGGTCGCCGCGATCCTCGCGGACTGTCCCGCCTTCGACGTCGTTCCCGGCGAGCCGTACTTCGAAGCGTCGTTTCCCGACGCCGCGCTGCTCGCCGTCGAGGAAGGCTTCGTCGTCGTTCGGAGCACGCCTTCGGGCCTCGCTCGCTCGATCGTCACGTGCGACGTCGGCCGCGGCGGGATCCTGCTCCCGCCGGCGCCCGAGGAAGCGCTCTTCGGCCTGGTGCGATCGCGGCTGATCGCGATCACCGGCGAGGCGCGTGACCGTCTCATCGAGGTGCGCGGAGGCGCCGACGCGCTCCTGGACCAGCTTGCGAGCACGCTCGCCCAGAAGCAAGGGGCGCTCGGGAACTTCGCCCACACGCGGCACCTCGAACGGGTGCGGCGCAAGCTCCTCCAGCTGGCGCAGAACTACGGGCACGTCGTCCGCGACGGGATCCGGATCGACTTCCCGCTCAGCCACGCGCTGATTGCCGACATGGTCGGTTCCTCGCGCGAGACGGTGACGCGGTCCCTCGACGAGCTGCAGCAGACGGGCTTCGTCGCCCGCAGTGGGCACACCTACTGGCTGCTCGTCTCGCCCGAGCGCGTACTCGGCCCGATGTGACAGCGATCACACCGTCCCGGCCCCTGGGCGACCTACGATCGAGCGGGCATCCAAAGGCGGTCGTGGATGGGTTCGATCACTAAAGGGCTCGGGCGGCTCGCCGCGGTCGTCGGCGCGGCACTGATCGTCTACCTCGGTTTCGTGGTGGCGAACCTGGCCGTGAGCGCCGTGACGGCGTCCGGCGGTCATCCGGACAGCGTGAATCGAACGGCCGCCGACCGGCTCTTCGAGCAAGGCAAGAAGGTCTTCCGCTTCGACACCTTCGGCGACGAGGCGTTCTGGGGCGGCGCGCTGCAGCTGCACCGGGCGATCGAGGGCGAGAAGCTCGGAGGCGTGGGGCCCGGTGTGAGCCCAAGAACGGCGCTGGCGGTGGGCCTCAAGGTCGACTCCCGCGCTCTCCCGGATTCGCTCAAAGAGGATCTCGCGCATGGCCGGGTGAACCTGGACGAGCCGGCCACCACGCTCGCCCTCTTGAGGCTGAACGCGGTCGTCGGTCTGAAGGGGTTCTTCGACGGCAAGGGGACGCTGAGCTCGATCGGGATCACCTGCGCCGCCTGCCACTCGACCGTCGACGACTCGTTCGCTCCCGGGATTGGACGGCGGCTCGACGGCTGGCCGAACCGTGACCTCAACGTCGGCGCGATCGTCTCGCTCGCCCCGAACAAGACGCCGCTCACCAGCCTGCTCGGCGTCGACGAGGCGACCGTGAACAAGGTCCTGGCCGCCTGGGGCCCTGGCAAGTTCGACGCGGAGCTCTTCCTCGACGGGAAGGGGTTCCGTCCCGACGGCAAGACCGCTGCAGTGCTGATCCCGCCGGCGTTCGGCCTCGCCGGCGTCAACCTTCACACCTACACGGGCTGGGGCTCGGTCACCTACTGGAACGCGTTCGTCGCCAACCTCGAGATGCACGGCCAGGGCACGTTCTTCGACCCGCGCCTGAACGACGCCGCCAAGTTCCCGATCGCAGCGAGAGCCGGCTTCGCCAACGTCCGGAACACGCCTGACCTGATCACCCCGAAGCTGGCCGCCCTCCACGACTACCAGCTCGGCCTGGAGGCGCCGAAACCGCCGCCCGGCAGTTTCCACCCGGCCGCCGCGAGGCGCGGCGAGACGATCTTCAACGGGATCGGCAGGTGCGCGAGCTGCCACGTCTCGCCGCTCTTCACCGAGCCCGGCCAGAACCTGCATGGGCCGGCCGAGATTTGCACCGACGCCTTCCAGGCGGACCGCTCGCCGACGGGCATGTACCGCACGACTCCGCTCAAAGGCCTCTTCGCGCACGCCAAAGGCGGCTTCTGGCACGACGGACGCTTCGCGACCCTGGGTGACGTGGTCGACCACTACAACGCGTGCTTCAACCTCGGCCTGACGGCACGGCAGCAGGCAGATCTCGTCCAGTACCTGAAGAGCCTCTAGCTCAGGCTGAAGCGCTCGTCGTCGCGCCCGACATGTGCGGGCGCGACTCGCAGACGTTTGCCGAAGAATCAAGAACGGACGCGAGTCGTCATGGCCCTCGCGCAGCGAGGGCCGGACTCCCGCTAAACGGGCTCGATGACGACGAAGCTCGCCTGCGCCTCCACGGGCGCGGGTGGCGCCTCCTCGCCGAGCCGCAGCGATCGCACCTTCCGGAGCGCGTCCAGCCCGACGGCGGCCGCGTCTGACAGGCACTGCAGGCGGCGCTCGTCCTCGTCGCCGAAGTCACTGCCGTCGACCTTGTCCGAGGCCTGGAGCAGCCCGTAGTTCAATCCGTCTTCGCCGACGATAGGAACGGCGAGAAGCCCGCGCAGAGGCGGGTGCTTCCCAGCCGACTCCGCGAAGCCGCGCCACGCGGGATGGCTCTCGACCTCATCCTGCGTGAGACAAAGGGCCTTGTTCTCGTCGACGATCACCGCGTGCAGCCCGATTCCTCGGCCGGGCATCCTGAAGTCCTTCCACTCCGCATACTTGTCGGAGAGCGAGAAGTACTTGCGAGCCTGGGCCCAGTCGCCGCCGACGATCATCCCCATCGCGGCCTGATGGGCGCCCACGAGTGCCCTGGCGACCTCGCAGGTGCACTGAAGGAGATGGTCGACCCGGGTATCGAACTCGTCGGCCGCGGCGGATGCCGCATCAGGGGCTTCGGTCACCGGAAAAGCGTACTTTCTCGATCACGGCTCGCGCCGGCAGCGTCAACCGGAGCTGCGCACCCGGCTCGATGCTGCGCTCGATCAGAACCGAAGGAGAGACGCGACGCGTTAGGGTGGACTCCATGAGCGACGAATCGCCGAGTTTCTCCACCCAGATCAAGCCGTTGTTTCGCGAAGAGGACCGCCGCTCGATGCAGTCACTGTTCGACCTCTGGTCGTACGACGACGTCTCGACGCACGCGGACGCCATCAAGGGCCAACTTCAGGCGGGGACCATGCCATGTGACGGCGCGTGGCCGGCCGAGCAAGTCGCGCTCTTCGGGCGCTGGGTCGAGGCAGACAAGCCCGAGTAAGTAACAGGTCGCAACGACTTAAGCTGCGCGCATGGCAGGCGTTGCCCCCGACGGCGTCGAGCTCGCCCGTCGGCTCGAGGAGCTCCACGAGCAGCAGCGCGCGATCAGCGGCGTCCTCCGCGCAGTTGCCCACAATGCCGGCCTTCAACCGGTTCTGGAAGAGGTTGTCGAAGCCTCGAAGCGACTCTGCGGGGCCGATCACGGGGCGCTCTGGCTCCTCGACGAGCATGGACTCCTCCAATCGGCTGCACATCACGGCGAACCGGAGGGGGCCGAGTACGACAGACAACATCCGCATGCCCTCGACCGGACGACGGCGGCCGGCAGAGCGGCCGTCGCGCGTTCACCGGTCCACATCCCGGACGTCCTGGCCGACTCCGAGTACAACTACTCCGGCCCCCGCTTCTACCGAGCGATGCTCGGGGTGCCGATCATGGTCGAAGACGATCTGATCGGCTCCCTCGTTCTGGTGCGCCGCGAGCCTGAGCCCTTCACGGACGAACACATCGCGCTCGTCCAGACCTTCGCTGACCAGGCGGCGATCGCACTGGCGAACGTACGCCTGATCGAAGCGGTGGAGCGGCAACGGACGGAGCTGGCGCGGTTC